>NZ_NHPJ01000131.1 GCF_002252985.1 Halorubrum halodurans
GCTCGCGGCGGGCGTCGGGGAGTTCGGGGATCGGGATCGACTCCTTCCAGTCGGCCACCTCCAGCGCGGGGAGGTCCGCCTCCCGGAAGTAGCGGTAGTCCTTCTCGGCCTCCTTCGAGCGCATCGAGACGGTGACGCCGCGCGCCTCGTCCCAGTGGCGCGTCTCCTGTTCGATCTCGCGGCCGCGACGGAGGACGTTGCGCTGGCGGGTGATCTCGTAGGCGAGCGCCCGCTCCGCGCCCTTGTGGCTCGAGATGTTCTTCACCTCGGCGCGGTTGGCGTCGGCGAGGACCTCCTCGGGGACGGCGCCGTCCTCCTCCAGTTCGTCCGCGTCGACGAGCGAGACGTTGGCGTCGACGCGGAGGCTCCCGTCCCGCGTCGCGTCGAAGACGCCGAGGTACTCGAGGACCTCCTCGAGCTTCGCGAGGAACGCGCGCGTCTCGGCGGGTGACCGGAAGTCGGGCTCGGTGACGACCTCCATCAAGGGGGTCCCCGCGCGGTTGTAGTTCACGAGGGTGTGGGTCGCCGACTCGATCGAGCCGCCGGCGTGCTGGATGCTGCCCGGATCCTCCTCGAGGTGCGCGCGGGTGATCCCGATGGTGCGGCGCTCGCCGTCGACGGACACCTCCAGTTCGCCGTCGGCGCAGATCGGCGCGTCGTACTGGGTGAGCTGGAAGTTCTTCGGCAGGTCGGGGTAGTAGTAGTTCTTCCGGTGGAACGTGGTCGTCTCGGGGATGTCGGCGTCGAGCGCCTTCCCGATCTTCACCGCGCTCTCGACGGCGGCCTCGTTGAGGACCGGCAGCGCGCCCGGCAGCCCGAGACAGGTCGGGCAGGTGCGCGTGTTCGGCTCCTCGTCGTCGGCCGGCTCCGTCGAACAGCCACAGAAGACCTTGGTGTCGGTCTCGAGCTGGACGTGGACCTCCAGCCCGATCACGACCGCCCGCTCCTCGGTTGCGGCCCGTGTGCTCATTAGCGGGTCGTTGCGGGCGGGCCACCTAAATCGTGTCGGCACGGGCGGACGCGAGGGTTCGGCGGGATCGAGGGTTCTGCGGGAGCGAGACGTCGGGGTCGGCCGCGGCCGACCCCGGCGACGGTTCCGCAAACCCTTATGCTCGCGCGGGCGACTCCCGAGGTATGGGCGAGCTCCCGGACGACTTCGACTGTACCGTGACCAACTGGGAGTACATCTACGGGCTCTGTCGGAACGTCTCGAACGCGGTGAAGCGAGCCGACTTCGAGCCGGACGTCGTCGTCGCGCTCGCCCGAGGGGGCTGGTTCGCCGGCCGCTGTATCTGTGACTTCCTCGGACTCGACGACCTCACGAGCCTCAAGATGGAACACTACGTCGGCGCGGCCGACAAGTCGGACGAGCCGCAGATCCGCTACCCGATGCCGGAGGGCAGCGTCGAGGACAAGGACGTGTTGATCATCGACGACATCGCCGACACCGGCGGGTCGATCCGCCGCGCCGAGGAGTATGTCGAGGAGCGCGACGCCGGCACGGTCCGCACCGCGACGCTCCAGCTTCTCGGCACCTCCGAGTTCGACCCCGACTTCGTCGGCGAGCGGCTCGAGACGTGGACGTGGGTCGTCTACCCGTGGAACTTCATCGAGGACATGATCGACATCATCGCGGGCGCGATGGAGCGCGCCGACGCGACGACGTTCGACCGGGAGGCGGTCCGACACCATCTCGAGGCCGACCACGGGGTCGGCCGGATCGAGATGGAGGTCGCCCAACCCGGCCGGCTCGACGAGGTGCTCGCGGAGATGGAGCGCCGAGAGGTGATCGAGACGGTCGGCGAGGAGACCTGGACGCTCGCGGAGTGATCGATGGACGCGACCGACGACGGCGGCGACGCTCCCGACCCTGACGCCCTCGACGTCCTCCTCGACGCGTACGCGCTGAAAGACGAGGGGCGGACCGGCTGGCAGCTCCGCGGCGTCGACGACCCGGAGTCGGTCGCCGCACACTCCTGGGGCGTGGCGTATCTCGTATTGGCGCTCGGCGACCGCTTTCGCGACGACCTGCCCGGCGTCGACCTCGACCGGGCGCTCCGGCTCGCCGTCGTCCACGACGTCGCCGAGGCGGAGACGGGCGACGTGGCGACGCGGGCGGACTCGACGGCGGACCGGGTCGACCGCGAGGAGAAGGCGGCGACCGAGCGCGCCGCGATGGCCGACCTCGCCGGGCCGCTCCCCGACCGCGTCCGCGAGGCGTGGGAGGCGTACGAGGCGCGCGAGACGCCGGAGGCGGTGCTCGTCAAGGAGTGTGACCTCCTCGACACCTGCCTCCAGGCGATCGTCTACGAGCGCGACGGCCGGTACGACCCCGCGGACGGCGAGCCGGACGCGTTCGCGGAGTACGACGCCCTCGAGGAGTTCTTCGCGACGACGGCGCCGCGACTGCGGACGGCGACCGGCCGGACGCTGTTCGAACGGCTCAGGGAGCGATACCGGACGGTTCGGCGTCGCTCCGACGGGTCGGGCCCGGACGGTCCCCCCGGAGCGGAATAGCAAGTCAGTTAACGTCGAACCCGGTACTCTCCGTGAGACGGAGCCTCACGCATGTCCGACCACACCGACCTCATCGTCATCGGCGGGGGAATAAGCGGTGCATCGCTTCTGTACACGGTCTCGAAGTTCACCGACGTCGAGGACGTCACGCTGATCGAGAAGGAGCCCGAGATCGCGGCGGTGAACTCCCACCACACGAACAACTCCCAGACGCTCCACTTCGGCGACATCGAGACGAACTACACGCTCGAGAAGGCCGAGGAGGTCAAGGAGGGCGCGGAGCTGCTCGCCGGGTACCTCGAGAACGTCGACCCCGACCGCGAGATGCACAGCAAGCGCAGCAAGATGGTGCTCGCGGTCGGGAGCGAGGAGGTCGCGGAGCTCGAGGCCCGCTACCACGACGAGGGGTTCGGCGAGCTCTTCCCCAAGCTCGAGCCGATCGGCCGCGAGGAGATCGCGGAGATCGAGCCGAAGGTCGTCGAGGGGCGCGACCCCGACACCGAGCTCATGGCGCTCCAGACGCCCGACGGCTACGTCCTCGATTACGGCATGATCGCGGAGTCGTTCGTGGAGGCCGCCCGCGCCGAGGAGGGCGTCTCGGTCCACCTCGGAACCACGGTGACGACCGTCGACGAGGGCGGCGACGGCTTCACGGTCGAGACCGACGACGGCGACTTCGCGGCCGACGCGGTCGCCGTCGCCGCCGGGTCACACAGCCTCCAGTTCGCCCAGGAGATGGGGTACGGCGAGGACATGTCGCTGCTTCCCGTCGCGGGGAGCTTCTTCCTCGCCGACGACCTGCTGAACGGGAAGGTGTACACCCTCCAGATGAAGAAGCTGCCCTTCGCGGCGGTCCACGGCGACGCCGACGTCCACGACGGGAGCGTCACGCGCTTCGGCCCGACCGCGAAGCTCGTCCCGGCGCTCGAGCGCGGGGAGCTCTCGACGGTGGGTGACTTCGCCGACGTCTTCGGCTTCACCCCGTCCTCGTTCCTGAGCTACGCGAACATCCTCGCCGATAAGATCCTGTTCCCGTACGTGGTCCGGAACCTGGTGTACGACCTGCCGGTCGTGGGGAAACGGCAGTTCCTCCCGCACGTCCGGAAGGTCGTCCCGAGCGTCGACGTCGAGGACATCGACCGCGCGAAGGGGTACGGCGGGGTCCGCCCGCAGATCGTCGACACCGACGCCAAGACGCTCGACATGGGCGAAGCGAAGATCCACGGCGACGGGATCCTGTTCAACATCACGCCCTCGCCGGGGGCGTCGACGGCGCTGAAGAACGCGATGGTCGACACGCGAACCGTCCTCGAGTTCCTCGATACGGACTACTCCTTCGACGAGGAGGCCTTCCGCGCGGAGACGATCGACAACTTCCCGCGGCTCGACGAGGGGGCCGACGCGGCCGCCTCGGGCGAGGGTTCGACCGCCGTCGAGGCGGACGACTGAACGGGACCGCCCGACCGAGTTCGTCGCGGAGCGATCTCCCGGCGAACGCGTCGCGGAGCGACACGCGTAAGGCACCGCCGCGTGGATCCGGGTCACATGACCGACGATGACGACGCGGAGCGAGACGCCGTCGCCGGCACCCGTCTCGCCCGTCGCTGGCGGGCTCTCGACCGCGGCTGGCAGGCGCTGTGTCTGGGGCTCGCGATCGTTTTCGTCCATCTCGTGATCTATCCGGTCTAATGACGATCCTCGACGACCTTCGGCCGTACGTTCCCGGACTGGCGCTGCTCGGCGGCGGCGCGCTGTTCGCGACGCTGCTCGGCGGGGCGGTGTCGGGGCTCCAGCCGCTCGTCGTCGCGGTCGCCGCCGGCGTCGTCGCCGCGAACACCGTCGGCACGCCGGCCGCCGCCGAACCGGGCGTCGCCCTCCACAAGCTCGCCCTGGAGACCGGGATCGTCCTGCTCGGCGCGGCGATCGCGATCGAGGAGCTGGCCGCGGCCGGGCCCACGGTCCTCGGCCTCGTGGTCGTCGCCGTCGCCGGCGGACTCCTGCTCTCGGAGGCGGTCGCGCGCGGCCTCTTCCGGATCGGGGGAACGACCCCGTCGCTTCTGGCGGCCGGCGCGAGCGTCTGCGGCGTCTCCGCCGTCGTCGCCGTCGGCCGGGTGCTCGAGGCGCGCGGGGCGGCGCTCACCTTCGCGGCCGCGACGGTGCTCCTCTTCGACGCGGTCACGCTCGTGGCGTTTCCCCTCGCGGGCGAGTGGCTCGGGCTCACCGCCCGCCAGTTCGGCGTGTGGGCGGGGGTGAGCATGTTCTCCACCGGGCCGGTCGCGGCCGCGGGGTTCGCCCACTCGACCGAGGCGGGCCAGTGGGCGACGGTGACGAAGCTCGCGCGCAACTCGCTTCTGGGCGGCGTCGCCGTCGCCTACTCGGTCGCGTACGCGGCGCGCTCCGCGACGGACCCGGAGGCCCGCGAGCTGTGGGCGGAGTTCCCGAAGTTCCTGCTCGGCTTCCTGCTCGTCGCCGCGATCGCCAACGGCGGGCTGCTCTCGTCCGCCGCGATCGACTCGATCACCGCCGTCTCCGACGGGCTCTTTCTCGTCGCGTTCGTCGGGCTCGGGCTGTCGATCCGGGTCCGCGAGCTCCGGTCGGTCGGCCTCGCGCCGGTCGGCGTCGTCCTCGTCCACCTGCTCGTCGTGAGCGCGCTGGCGCTCGTGGCGGTGCGGACGCTCCTCTGAGCGGCACGGCCGCGGACCGTGGGTCGGTGGCCGGACCGCGGGCCGCGCGGTCGGTCCGTTTCAGGTCCTATAAGTGGCGAGCGGGCCGATCCCGGATATGAGCACGATCGGCTTCATCGGCGGCAGCGGGATCTACGAGGCGCTTCCCCTGAACGACGTGCGTGAGGTCGAGTACGACACGCCGTACGGCGAGCCGAGCGACGCGGTCACGATCGGCGAGTTCGCCGACACGGGCCGGGAGGTCGCGTTCCTCCCGCGGCACGGCTCGAACCACGGCGTCTCGCCCACCGACCTCCCGTACCGCGCGAACATGTACGCCCTGAAGCGGGCGGGCGTGACCCACGTCTTCGCGTCGAACGCGGTCGGCAGCCTCAAGGAGGAACTCGAGCCCGGCACGCTCGTCGTCCCCGACCAGATCTACGACCGGACCAAGCGACGCGACCTCTCCTTTTACGGCGACGGCGTCGTCGTCCACCAGCCGTTCGCGGACCCGTACAGCCCCGAACTCGTCGACCACCTGACCGCGGCCGCCGAGTCGGCCGTCGGCGGCGACGGCGACGACGCCCCGCCCGTCGTGAAGGGCGGCACCTACGTCTGTATCGAGGGGCCGCAGTACTCCACGCGCGCGGAGTCGGAGTTCTACAAGAGCCAAGGCTGGGACCTCGTCGGCATGACCGCGATCCCGGAGGCGAAGCTGGCCCGCGAGGCCGAGATCGCGTACGCGACGATCGCGGGCGTCACCGACTACGACGTCTGGAAGGCGGACAGCGAGGTGACGCTCGAGGAGGTGCTCGAGAACGCCGAGCGGAACCAGGCGGCGATCAAGGCCGCCGTCGAGGAGGCGGTCCGGACGCTCCCGGAGGACCACACGTGCGAGGCACACACCGCGCTCGAGGGCACGGTCAACACGCCGACGGAGGCGATCCCCGAGGCGACCAGAGACCGCGTCGAGCCGCTGCTCGGCGAGTACCTGTAACCCGTCCACGCGACACCCTCCGGTCGGCACGCGGTGCGGTGCCGTGCGGTCGGCGACGGGAGCGTGCGTCGCCGGGGCTGACGTCCCTCCCGGTCAGTCGTCGAACACGTTGAACGTGAACTCCTCGTCGGAGTCGCGGGTCAGCCGCTCGGCGCCGTCGTGGCCGCTCAACGCGCCCTCGTCCATCGTCTCGTGGACGGACTCGACCGTCTCGGGCGTCACCTTCTCCGTCACCTCGAACGTCGTCACCGGGGAGACGAGCCCCCACAGCGCGCCGACCGAGTGCGCGAGGAAGGCGACGGGCGTCAAGAGGAGATACAGCGGCCACGTGAGCGGGTGTTTGTCGTACGCCGCCGCGCCGACGAGCGTGTAGACGAAGAGGACCCCGAACAGCGCGATCGACGCCGTCCGGTACCACTCCATCCCCGGCGCCGTGCCGGGGAAGACGGCGGCGGCGAACACGAGAACCGGGACCAGCGGGGAGAGCGACCACGCGATGACTCGGGTGTAGTAGACGGGGCGGTACCTGAGCGGGAGCAACCCGCCGTCCGCGCGCGTGCCCGAGATCCACCGGCGGCGCTGCTTGGCCATCGCCCGCAGCGACGGGGCGCCTGGTTGCGGAACCGCACGTCGAGCACGGCGAAGGAGACGCCCACCTCGTCCGCGGCCCGCCAGATGAAGTTCGTGTCCTCGGTGATCGTCGCGGCGTCCCACGTGATCGACTGCTCGAGCGAGCGGCGGACCGCCACGCCGCCGCCCCACGCGTACAGCGGGTAGCGAAGCCGGTGGAACGCGAACTGCTCGTACTGGTAGCCGACGCGGAAGATCTCGCTCAGGTACGCGATCCGCGAGCCCGTGTACAGCGGCTTCTCCGTGAACTGGACCACGTCGGCGTCGGGCAGCCCCTCGAAGCCGGCCATGATCGTGTCCTCGTCGAGGTAGAGCACGTACTCGCGCTCGCAGGGGACGTTCCGGCGCGCCCACTCGACCGCCCGTCCCTTGTTCGTCGCCACACACTCGAACTCCTCGGGGACGACGTGGACCGCGGCGCCGTCGACGTCGATCGGCGCCTCGGCGATCACCCGCACGTCGTCGAGCCCGTCCGGGACCGCGTTCACGTTCGCCTGGACCACCGGCTCCGCGTCGATCGTCAGTATCCGGACCTGGACGTCCTCGTACCCCCACGCCACCTCCTCGGGGTCGACGCGGCCGCCTCGGGCGAGTACCGTCGCCTCGAGGATCCACCAGACCGCCGACAGCCCGTACAACGCCAGGGCGATCCACAGCGCGACGACCACGGCGGCGAGCGCGGGATCGGTCGCGACGAACTCCCTCACGACGTCACCTGTATTCGGGTCGATAATGAGCGTGTCGGCGGGAACCCGCGATCGGGCCGACGGGATCCGGGGCGACGCCGGTTCAGTCCGCGAGCGCCTCGCTCTCGCCCGCGGCCGCCGCGGGGTCGCCGATCCAGAGGTCGCCGAACAGGTCGTCCTGGCGGAGTCGGACGCTTCCCCGGTGGGCCATGAACAACAGCGCGAGGAACGTCATGAACGGCCGGCCGCCCGCCGACTCCACCTCGGCGAACAACACCTCCGCGCGCCCGCCCTCGAAGTGCGGGCGGAGGGCGGCCTCCACCTCCCCTATCACCTCCTCGATGTCCTCGTCGTGGGTGCGGTCGGTCGCCTCCCCGGCGGTCGGCTCGCCGTCACGGCGGAACTCGTCGCCGGCGTGGTAATCCAGCGTCTGGGTCCCCCGGCCGTAGCCGCTCGGCGACTCCGAGGTGTCGTACTCGCGGGACTCCTTCCACCAGGAGTCGCGCTCGGCCTCGCGCAGCTCGCGGACCAGCTCGTCGAGCGTCTCCGGCGACCCGCGGGTGTTCTTGCGGTCGAGCCGGCGGTCCATCTCCGCCTCCAGCCGATCGACGGGGTCGAACTCCGGGTCCGCGGGGTCGGCGGCGCCGCCCTGCATCGCCAGCTCCCACGGCTCCGGCTCCTCCCCGTCGTCCTCGTCGTCCTCGGCGAGCATTCCGTCGCTCTTCATCCGCAGCAGGACGCTCGCGTAGAACAGCGCGCGGCCCGTCGTCCGGAGGTCCGTCTCGTCGAGCCTCTCGAGGAAGGCGTCGGTCACCCGGACGATGTCGATGTCCCACGGCTCGATCTCGCCCTCCTCCGCGAGCTGGACGAGCAGCTCGACGGGTTCGACCTCGTCCTCGTCCTCGTCCGTGTCGGCGGAGGCCGCGGAAGCGACGTCGGCGGCCGCGGCGGAACCGGCGTCGGCCGCACCGTCGGCCGAGGGGACGTCGCCCTCGTCGCCCTCGTCGCCGAACGTCGGCGTCGCGCCGTCGCGGTCGCTCGTCAGGTCCAGATCGGGGACGCCGCCGCCCGCCCCGGCGTCGGCCGAGCCGTCGTCAGTCATCCGCGCTCACCTCCGTCTCCTCGTCGCCGTCCCCGCCGAACCGCATCCCGGTCACGGCGGAGAGGTTGTCGCCCTGCATCGTGACGCCGATGGCGCGGTCCGAGCGCTCCAAAAGCGCCGAGCGGTGCCCGACCACGACGAACTGGGCGTCGGCGGCCAGCTCCTCTATCATCTCGCCGACCCGCTCGGCGTTGACCGCGTCGAGGAAGGCGTCGATCTCGTCGAGCGCGTAGAACGGGGCGGGGTTGTGCCGCTGGACCGCGAAGATGAAGGAGAGCGCGGTCAGCGACTTCTCCCCGCCGCTCATCGCCTCGAGCCGCTGGACCGGCTTGTCCGCCGGCTGGGCCTTCATCGTCAACCCCTCCTCGAAGGGGTCCTCGGGGTTCTCCAGGAGGAGCTCGCCGCTGCCCGCCGACAGCCGCGAGAAGATGTCCCGGAAGTGGTCGTTTATCGACTCGAACGTCTCCATGAACGTCGCCTTCTTCTCGGCCTCGTACCCCTCGATCCGCTCCGTGATCGCGTCGCGCTCCTCGGCCAGCACGTCCCGCCGCTCCTGAAGCGTCTCGAGCTCGGCTTCGACCTCCTCGTACTCGTCTATCGCGAGCATGTTGACCGGCTCCAGCGCCTCCATCTCGGCTTCCACCTCCTCGATCCGCGACTCGACCTCGTCGATGTCGGGGACCGCCTCGGGGTCGTACTCGCCGACCTGCGACTCCAGCTCGTCGATCTCCCACTCCAGGCGGTCCCGCCGGTCCGTGAGATCGGAGAGCTCGGACTCCGCGTCGGCGACGAGCGAGCGCTGCTCGTCGCGCTTCCGGGTCGCCTCCCGGATCTC
This sequence comes from Halorubrum halodurans, assembly GCF_002252985.1. Lineage (GTDB taxonomy): Archaea > Halobacteriota > Halobacteria > Halobacteriales > Haloferacaceae > Halorubrum > Halorubrum halodurans. The sequence goes on from NZ_NHPJ01000131.1 coordinate 9,431, forward strand.
CTTGCGGAGGTCCTCGCGGTCCGCCTTCAGGTCCGCGATCTCCGCCTCCAGCTCCGCTATCGACTCCCGTTTGGCCTCCAGCGTCTCCTCCTTCTCGGCGATGGTCTCCTCGTGGTCGGCGATCGCCTCCTCGGCCTCGCTCTTCCTGTTCTGGGCCTCCTCGACCGTGTCGTGGAGGTCGTCGACGGCCTCCTCGGCGTACTCCTTCTCGAGCTCCAGCTCGTTCTGCCGGGCGTCGAGGTCGTCCATCCGGTCCTCGAGGTCGGCGATCTCCTCGCGGATCCCGTCTGCCTCCTCGGAGAGCTCCGGAATCTTCGAGTCGGCGAGTTCGGCCTCGATCTCCTCGACGTCGGCCTCCAGCCGGTCGACGTCCGCGTCCAACGCGTCGATCGTCTCGTCGATCCCGTTCATCTCCTCGTCGACCGACTCCCGTTCCGCGCGGAGCTCCTCGAGCTTCGTCTCCAGCTCCTCGATCCGGGCCTCGGTCTCCGCGAGTTCCTCCTCGGCGCGTTCGACGTCACCCTCCAGCGACCGGACGCGGTCCGCGGCGTCCGCCTTCCGCTCGCGGGCGTCCTCGATGTCGGCGTCCAGCCCGTCGATCGCGGACTCCAGCTCGCGCCGCTCGTCCTCCAACTCGCCGATCGCCTCGGCGAGCCGCTCGAGCTTGCCGCCGCCGGACTTCGTGAACGCGTACCGGGAGCCGCCGCCGGATCCCCCCGTCATCGCGCCCGACTTCTCGACGAGGTCGCCGTCGAGCGTGACCATCCGGTAGTCGCCCATCAGATCGCGGGCGGTCGCCATGTCCTCGACGACGAGCGTCGAGCCGAGCACGTACGAGAATATCGACTCGTACCGCGCGTCGTACTCGACGAGGTTCCGTGCGAAGTCGACGACGCCCGGCATCGAGGGTTTTCGGGGGAGACCGCGGTCGTCCATCTTCGTGATGGGCAGGAACGTCGCTCGTCCCGCGTTCCGCCGTTTGAGGTAGTCGATACACGTCGAGCCGACGCCGTCGTCGTCGACGACGACGTTCGCGAGCCGCCCGCCGGCCGCGGTCTCACACGCCTCGGCGTACTCCGCCTCGACGGAGCCGAGCTCGCCCACCGCGCCGTGGACGCCGTCGATGCCGCCGTTCTTCACTTCGGTCACCGCCCGCGGCCAGGAGGTGTCGCCCCGCTCGCTCGCGGCGGCCTCCAGCTTCGCGTACTCGTTCTGCTTCTCGCGGAGGTCGTCCTCGACCGCCTCCAGCTCCTCCTTCCGTTCGGCCTTCTCGGCGAAGAGGTCGGCGACGACGTCCTCGATCTTCGACTCGTTCTTCTCGGCCTTGTCGAGCTCGCCGCGGAGCTCGGAGATCCGGGCTTTCAGGTCGGGGACCTCCTCGCGGGCCGCATCGAGGTCGGCGCGGGTCTCCTCGACCGCGTTCGAGCGCCGGCGGGCCTCGTCGAGCAGCCGGTCCTTCTCGCGCTGGTGGCGGTTCTTCTCCTCGCGGAGGGACTCGAGCCGCTCCTTCTTGTCGGCGAGCTCGTCCTTCAGCTCGTCGAACTCGGTGTCCGCCCCCTCGATCTCGGCTTCCACCTCCGCGAGCGCCGACCGCTTCGTCGCGAGCTCCGATTTGAGCGACGCCTTCTCGACTTTCGTCTCCCGGATCTCCGACTCGAGGTCGGCTATCGTCTCCTGTTTGCGGTCGATCTGGACGAACGCGTTCCGCCGTTCCGTCTCGGCGTCGTCGGCGCGCTCCTCGGCCGCCTCGATCTTCCCCTCGAGCCGGGAGATCTCGCCTTTGATCTCCTCGATCTCCGACCGGATGGCGATCTGTTCGTCCTCGCCTTTGGTCTCGATCTCGTGGTTGAGGTCGGCCAGGTCCTCCTCGAGGCGGGTGACCGTCCCCCGTCTGGTGTCGAGTTCGACGCGGAGCTCCTCGAGTTCCGCCTCGGCGGCCTCGATCTCCGCTTCGACCTCGGCGAACGAGTCGCGTTTGTCCTCGAGCTCCGAGGCCTTCCGGTAGCCGCGGTACTGTTCGACCTCCTCGCGGAGCGACCGGTACTCGAGAGCGGTCTCGCGTTCCTCGGAGAGCCGGTCGAGCCGATCCTCCTTCTCCTCGATCCGGAGGTCGGCCTCCCCGATGCGGTCTTTCACCGTGTCGAGCTCCTCGAAGGCGGCCTCCTTCTTCTCGTCGAACTCCGCGACGCCCGCGATCTCGTCGAGTATCCCCCGGCGCTGGTAGGGGGTCATGTTGATGATCTCGGTCACGTCGCCCTGCATGACGACGTTGTAGCCCTCCGGCGTGACGCCGGCGGCCGCGAGCAGGTCGCGAACGTCGGAGAGGTTCACGGAGCGCCCGTTGAGGTAGTAGTACGAGTAGTAGTTCTCCTCGGTCTCCTTCACCCGCCGTTTGATCGTGATCTCCGAGACGTCGCCGACGTTCTCGGAGCCGGCCGCCGAGACGACCTGCGAGCGGTCGAGCGTCCCGTCCTCGTTGGACAACACGACCGTGACGGACGCCTCCTTCGGGCCGCCGGCGCTCTCGCCGTCGTCGTGGCCGGGGTTGTAGATGAGGTCGGTGAGCTTCTTGGCTCTGATCCCGCGGGTGCGCGCCAGGCCGAGCGCGAAGAGGACCCCGTCGATGATGTTCGACTTCCCGGAGCCGTTCGGTCCAGTGACGACCGTGAAGTCCTCGTAGAAGGGGATCCTCGTGGTCCGCCCGAAGCTCTTGAACCCGTCCAGGACTACTTCTGTGATGTGCATGGCGGGATACGACGCCCGGCTTACGCGACGATGATGTCGCTGTCGTCGGACTCCCCGTCCTCGGCGTCGCCCCCGTCCGCGTCGGCGGACCCGCCGTCTCCCGCGGCCGCCTCGGGTACGGGCTCCTCGCCGTTCACGGCGGGCGAGTCGGCGGTCGCGCCCTCGGACTCGTCGCCGCCCGGTCCGTCCGCGTTCGACGGGCCGCCGGTGCGCTCGACGACCTCGACGTGGTCGTCGGAGTGCGTTCGGCGCTCCGCCCCGGCCGGGGTCGACGCGTCGGACGCGTCCGAGGGTTCCTCCGCGGACGGCGACGCCTCGGGCGCGGCGGCGTCCGTCTCCGCGTCGACCGTGACCTCCTGGGCGTCCTCGAGCTGCCGGACGCGCTCCTTCATCTCGACGAGCTCCTCGGTGAGCCCGTTGACCGCCGCCTGCAGCTCCGCGACCTGCCGTTCGAGGTCCTCGACGCGATTGCTCATGTGCTCACGTATGCCCGCGCGAAGCGTATAAACCTGTGTCAGACACACGTGTGACCACATCACACGGCGATGGATCGGAACGGGATCGAGGCCGGGTCGACGGCTCGCTCGAGCCGTCCGACGGACCGGCGAACCGGGGGCGTTCCGCGCGTCCCGAGATCCGCGGACGGCGGCGGGACGACGCCCGTCAGTCGTCCGTCGGACGCGGAGGAAGATACTTGTACCAGCCATCGCAATCGATAGCCGATGAGCAAGATCACCTTCCGGGCCGGCGACGACCTCGTCGAGCGGCTGGAAGCGTGTGAGGCCTCGAAAAGCGAGGTGATGCGCGAGGCGCTTCGGGCACATCTCGACGGCCCGACGGAGGGATCCGACGGCGGCGTGGACACGGCGCTCTCCGACCGGATCGACGACCTGATCGCCGACCGGATCGACGCGGCGTTGGACGACCGCCTGGGATCCGCGGACCGCCGGCACCGCGAAGACGCGTATACGCCGTCTACACCCGGCGAGATCAACGTAAACGTCACGCTCGACGCCCCTGGTGGGGACGACGACGACGTGCGTGTGACAGGGGAGACGGAACCGGAGACAGAGGGGGACGCGCGTAAGACACGCGCCGATCGCGCGGTGCAAACGGTCGAAAACGTCTGCGGCGGATGTGGCGAAAACGTCCCGGAAAGGCATGTATACTGCCCGAACTGTGGCGAGAAGCAGTCGCATCGTGCCTTCTGTGAGTGCGGCGACGAGGTCCGCACGGACTGGGCGTTCTGTCCCGGCTGCGGCCGTCGAACCCCCGCTGCGGACGTGTTGAACGACCGCTGATCGGCGAAAACGGGCGTTTGAGTGCTGTATACGGACGTTCACTCGTCTGTCTTACGACCGTCGTTAATTTTATAAGGGTAGCCTCGGTGACTACAATCGCGTAAGACGACCGTCTTACAGCCGGCGTCCGACGAGGGAACGTCCCCGCGGTCGGGCGGTTTCGGGCTGTAAGACGCACGGCGTGTGTCGTGGGCGTCGTCTTACCGGGGGAATACAACAATGGAGCGTGTGACACTACGGATCCCGAAACAGCAGATCGACGAGGTCGAACAGATGGTCGAGACGGGTGAGTTCCCGAACCGGAGCGAGGCGATCCGGTCGGCCGTCCGCGACATGTTGAGCGAACAGGACGGCGAGCGCGAGGAGCGCGGCCGCAACCGCAGCTGGGCCAAGGTGTAGATCGATGCAGGATCTCGTCCAGGACGCCCTCGACAACGCGGAAGCGGAGAAGCGAGAGATGGACGCCAACATGGACGACGACGAGTTCGGGGACCCCCGGATCGTCATCGTCGGTGCCGGCGGCGCCGGCAACAACACCGTCAACCGCCTATACAACATCGGCGTCGACGGCGCCGACACCGTCGCGATCAACACGGACAAACAGCACCTCAAGATGATCGAGGCCGACACCAAGATCCTCGTGGGCAAGTCGCTCACGCAGGGGCTGGGTGCCGGCGGCGACCCCAAGATGGGCGAGCGTGCGACCGAGATGGCCCAGGGGACGATCAAGGAGGTGCTCGGCGACGCCGACCTCGTCTTCGTCACGGCCGGGATGGGCGGCGGCACCGGCACGGGCGCGGCCCCCGTCGTCTCGAAGATCGCCAAAGAGCAGGGCGCGATCGTCGTCGGGATGGTCTCGACGCCGTTCAACGTCGAGCGCGCCCGCACGGTGAAAGCCGAGGAGGGGTTGGAGAGCCTCCGCAACGAGGCCGACTCGATCATCGTCCTCGACAACAACCGCCTGCTCGATTACGTCCCGAACCTGCCGATCGGCAAGGCGTTCTCCGTGATGGACCAGATCATCGCGGAGACGGTGAAGGGGATCTCCGAGACGATCACCCAGCCGAGCCTCATCAACCTGGACTACGCCGACATGTCCACCATCATGAACCAGGGCGGCGTGGCCGTCATGCTCGTCGGCGAGACCCAGGACAAGAACAAGACGCAGGAGGTGGTCAACGACGCGATGAACCATCCCCTCCTCGACGTCGACTACCGCGGCGCCTCCGGCGGGCTCGTCCACATCACGGGCGGCCCCGACCTCACGCTGAAGGAGGCCGAGGGGATCGCGAACAACATCACCGAGCGGCTGGAGGCCAGCGCCAACGTCATCTGGGGCGCTCGCATCCAGGACGAGTACAAGGGGAAGGTCCGCGTCATGGCGATCATGACGGGCGTCCAGAGCGCGCAGGTGCTCGGCCCGTCGACCCAGAAGCAGGCCGACAAGTCCCGCGCGGCGGTCGACACCGACGACCTCGGCGACTCCCGGTCGCGGGCGGCCGAGGCGACGAACGGCGTTCAGGGATCCGGCGGCTCCGAGCGTGCCGCCTGGGAGTCCGACGGCGGCACCGAGCCCGTGGAGAAGAACAACGGCCTCGACGTCATCCGCTGAGGCGGCACTCCCGGAACGGTCCGTTCACCGCGTTTTTCGCTCGCTCGAGCCGGAGCTACGACGCCGCCTCGATCGACTCGAGCAGCCGGCACTTCCGACACACCTCGCGGCTGGTCGTCGAGCCGCACCGTGAACACTCGCGAAGCGACCGGCCGTCGCCGTCGTCGCGGTCGGTTCCGTCGTCGTCGTCGCGATATCGCTCGGCGGCGATCCCCGACAGCTCCTCGTAGCCGGCCATGATCGAGTGGCGCGTGCCGGGGTGGTTCTCCTCGAGGTCGTGGATCAGCGACTGGATCTCGCCGCGGTACGCCTCGGCGGCGTGGGGACACTCGGCCATGTGGACCGGGAGGTCGCGGACGTGACAGTAGAGGGCGATCTCCTTTTCAGGCACGTCCCGCAGCGGCTTGGCGCGCGGGACGAACGCGTCGGTCTCGCCACGCTCGTCGAAGGGGCCGAGCGAGGCGTCGAAGTGTTTCGCGACCTGCCGGACGTCGCCCTCGAGGACGTTCATCAGCGCGGTCTGTGCCTCGTCGTCGAGGTTGTGGCCGGTGAGCAGCTTGTCGGCGTCGAACTCCTCGGCGTATCGCTCGAGCACGTCCCGGCGGAACACGCCGCAGTACGCACACGGGGCCATGTCCTCCGGGTCCGTCTCGACCACGTCGTCCATGCGGACGCCGAACTCGTCGTCGTAGGAGACGACCTCGTGGCGGATCGAGCGGCCCTCGGCGAGCTCGACGCAGGCGTCGAGGCTCTCGTCGCGGTACCCCTCGATCCCCTCGTGGATCGTGAGCGCGAGCATCTCGACGCGCGGGTCCGCCCCGAACACGTCCTCGAGCACGTGGGTGAGGACCACGCTGTCCTTCCCGCCCGAGAGCCCGATCACCCACCGGTCCGGCTCGTCGGGAGTCGCGTCGGGGTCGAGCAGTCCGTCCTCCCGGATCCGACGCTTCACGCGCTTCTCCACCGAGCGACAGAGGTGCTCGCCACAGAGGTGCGCCCCCGAGTAGGCGGCGTGGTGGATCGCGTCGGTCCCGCACTTGTCACACTCCATCGGTGTCCGGTTGCGGACGCGCGGGGATACCGGTTTCGGGGCGGAGGAGGCGGCCGGACCGGCGGACTCACCGAACCCCCGCCGATCCCTCGCGAACGACCGCCCGAAGCGTCGGGGCGTGGGCCTCCCGCGACCGCGACGAGAAGAGCTCGTGGCCGCCGTCGTAGAGGACGGTGCGGTCCGCGGGGATCCGGTCTCCGACGCGCCGCGGGTCGACGATCGGGTCCGTCAGCGTACAGACCGCCACCGCGTCCGGATCCGGATCGATCCTCGCGAGGCCGGCCTGTGCCCGGCGGGCCTCCCGCAGGAACGTCGGGGCCGCGCGGTCCGGCCCCTCCCGTAGCTGTCGGTCCGTCGCGAGCTCGCCGAGCGCGTCGCGATCGGCAGTTCCGGCCGGGACGACCGATCTGCGCGTCGGGACCCGGCAGATCGCGTCGAGAAGCGGCCCGGTCGACTCCGGCGACATCCCCCACCACGGGCTGAGGTACGTCCGGGTCGCGGGCGCGTGGGACCCGCGGAGGTACGCGCCGATCAGCCCCCCGGTAGAGTGACCGACGAGCCGGTACTCGTCCAGGTCGGCGACGTGCTCGCGAACCGGAGCCAGATACTCCCGCTCGAACGAGGAGACGACCGTCGGGATCTCGATCGCGTGGACGTACGAGTCGGCCGCGAGCGTCTCCAGCAGCCAGCGCACGTTCTCGTGGTCCGGCCGGTTCCCCCAGCCGAGCAGGCAGACGAGGTCCGGATCCTCGGGGTCCCCGACGGTCTCGGTTCGCATACCGCCGGAACGGCCCCGCGGAACAAAAGCGTGACACCCACGTCGTTCGGGACCGACAACCTCCCGCGAGTTGGTCCGCGTTCCGACACGCGTTTGCCCCCGGCCGCGCGTCGATACGACGTGAGCGACTCCTCGACCGGGATCGACCGCGACCCGGAGCCGCGGCCGATCGATCCGGACCCCCCGGCCGAGAGCCTCCGAACCCGCCTGTGGCGGCACGCGTTCAACCTCCTTCCCGCCTACCGCGGGACCGGCGGCCGCGTCGACCACATCGGCGCGGCGTGGCGGTACGTCCGCGTGCGGATCCCGTTCAACTGGCGGACGCGGAACGGCCTCGGCGTGACCTTCGGGGGGAGCCTCTACGGCGCGCTCGATCCGGTGTACATGACCATGCTCAGGCGGGTCCTCGGCGACGGGTTCACCGTCTGGGACAAGTCGGCCGCGATCGAGTTCATCGAACCCGGCCGCGGGACGCTGTACGCGGAGTTCGAGCTCGCGCCCGACGAGGCCGACGCGATCCGGGAGGCGCTCGCGTCCGGGGAGTCGACGGACCGCGAGTACGCGGTCTCGCTCGTCGACGAGGCGGGGACCGTCCACGCGACCTGTCGGAAGACGCTGTACGTGCGCCGCGACGAGTGAGCCGGGAGCGAGAGCGTCTCCGGCTCAGTCGTCGGCGGTGACGCCCGACCCGCCGCGCTCCGACACCGAGATGAGGAGGCGTCCGTCGCTCGTCGTGCTCACCATCTTCGACTCGGGGAACGTGCTCCCGTCCGCCCGGAGCCCGATGCTCCGTCCGGTCCATCGGTCGCTCTCCATGACGGCCGGGAGCACGTCGGTCCGGATGTGTTCGACCTCCTCGGCGGGGTGGAGCCGCTGCCAGCGCTCGCCGACCAGGTCGTCGGGGTCGTAGCCGTACAGGTCGCCGTACTCCCGGCCGACGTACTCGAAGGTGCCGTCCGGCGCGACCGTACAGACGCCGTCGAACGAGATCGCCTCCCGGTCGACGCCGGCCTCGGTGCCGTCCCCGTCGAAGCCGCCGTCGTCGCCCGCGTTCCGGTCCGCGTCGACCGCGTGTTCGACCCGGCGGACGAGCGCCGTGTACGCCTCGCTGCCGCCGCGTTTCCCCACGTAGTCGGTGACGCCGACGCGGACCATCTCGGCCGCGATCTCGTCGGGCCCCGTCCCCGAGAACAGCAGGAACGGCAGCTCCGGACGCGTCTCGCGCGCCGCCGAGAGGAGCTGAACGCCGGTCCGGGCGGGCATGTCGTAGTCGGCGACGACGCAGTCGAACGCCTCCGCACGGATCCGGTCGAGCGCCGCGTTCGCGTCGGTCTCGACGGCGGTCTCGCAGTCGAGCCCGCAGCCTCGCTCGAGGTACGTCCCGACGAGCGCCGCGAGTCCGGGTTCGTCGTCGACACAGAGCACGCGAAACGGGTCATCGGTCATGTCCCGGTCTCCGCCGAGGCGACCTAAACCGCTTGCTCCCCGCTATTCAGTTCTGATAGCGACGGCGCACCCGGCCGGGAGGCGAGGGCGCGACCCGTCAGGCGGTCGCGCCCGCGACGAGGCTCTCGCGAACGGTCTCGAGGAAGCGGTTCGGGTGTTCGACGTGCGGCAACAGCGCGGCGCGATCGAAGACGACGAGCCGCGCGCCCGAGGCGTCCGCGAGATCGCGGCCGTCCGAGAGCGGGCTCACGTCGGCCTCGCGGCCCCACACGATCGTGGGGGGTACCTCGAGGTCGGCGAGCGCGGCCGCCAGGTCGACGTCGCTGTTGAGGTACCCCGACACGAACGACGCCGGCGCGAACCGCGCGTTCTCGACGTGGCTGGTCCGCCACTCGTAGTCGACCCACTCCTCGGCGGGGGCGTCGGGGTCGTAGTAGCCGTGGTCGGCGTTGAAGTACCGGATCGAGGGCTTCGAGGCGATCAGGTTGAAGGCCGCCGAACCGACGAGCGGCGACCGGAGCAGCTCCCGGAGCCAGGGCTTCGGCGGGCTCGGTCCGGCGACGGCCGTGGGACAGACGCCGACGAAGCCGCTCGCCTCGAGGTCACCCCTCGCGGAGTCGCCCGCGAGCGCCCCGGCCGCGTACGCCGCCGACAACGACGAGGCGACCACGGCGGGCTCGTCGAACTCGGCGAGGAAGTCCCCGACGAAGTCCTCGTACAGCGCCGCCGAGTACCGGAGCGGCGGACGGTCCGACCGCCCGTAGCCCGGCAGGTCGGGCGCGACGACGTGGTGGTCGGCGGTGAGGTCGCCGAAGACCTCGCGCCACTCCCCCGAGGAGCCGGCGGCGTTGATCCCGTGGAGGAGCACGAGGTCGGGATCCGCCGGGTCGCCGCCCTCGGTGTACGCGACGTCCATCCCGCGCCAGCGGAAGGTGCCGTCGTCGCCGACGAGCGGCGACTCCAGTTCGCCCTCGTAGCGGAGGCCGACGTTCGCCGCCGCCATCGCGCCGACGCCGAGGAGGGCCGTCCCGGCGAGGTTCCTGAGTCTCATGGAATCCCGTTGGTTCGCCGGCGACTTATATTCACGTGGAGTCGTCGCCGGGCTCGTTCGGCTTCCCCGGCCACCCGTCGGCCGGGTCGTCGCGGTCCTCGAGACACGCCGCGATCGGGTCGACGATCCCGGCCGCGACGCCGTACGGATCCGCCTCCTTCCGTCGGACGTGGTCCGCGAGCGCCTCGATCCCGCCCCGGCGCTCGATCGCCTCGGTCGCGAGCGCGCCGACGTCCGCGCGCACCAGCGTCCGGATCTCCTCGGCGTACCGCCGCCGTCTGGTCCGAGTCAGCTCGCCGGACTCGCGGAGGTGGGCCGCGTGCGCGTCGAACGCGGCGATCAGCTCCTCGACGCCCTCGCCCGTCTCCGCGACGGTTCCCAACACTTCGGGGGTCCAGCCGGAGGCCTCGGCGTCCTCGCGGTCGACGGTCGCCTCCGGGGAGTCGGCACCCGCCGAGCCCTCGGCGTCCGGGACGCCGGGGCCGGGCGGGCCGTGATGGCCCGCGTCGGCTCCGGGGGTCGCGGTCGAGCCCTCCCGTCTGTGGACCATCTCCTCCAGCTCCGCGAGGGCGCGCTCCGCCCCGTCCACGTCGGCCTTGTTGACGACGAAGACGTCGCCGATCTCCAAGATCCCCGCCTTCAACGTCTGGACGTCGTCGCCGGAGCCGGGCTGGACCAGCACCGCGACGGTGTCCGCGGTGCGGACCACGTCCACCTCGTTCTGTCCGGCGCCCACCGTCTCGATGACGACCACGTCCTTCCCGAAGGCGTCGAGCGCCTTCACCGCGTCCGCGGTCGCCATCGAGAGCCCGCCCAGTTGGCCGCGCGCGCTCATCGACCGGAAGAACACGTCCATGTCGCCGACGTTCGAGGCCATCCGGATCCGGTCGCCGAGCACCGCGCCGCCGGAGTACGGCGAGGAGGGGTCGACGGCCACGACCCCGACGGTGTCCCCGCGGTCGCGGTAGGCGGCCGCGAGCTTGTCGACGAGCGTGGACTTGCCCGCGCCGGGCGCGCCCGTCACGCCGATCACGTCCGCCCCGCCCGTGTGGTCGTACAGCGCCGAGACGAGCCCGCGGTATCCGGGCTCCCGCTCCTCGATCCGGGTGATGACGCGGGCGAGCGCCCGATGCTCCCCGGAGAGGAGCCGCTCGAGGAGGGCGGCGTCGCCGTCGCGGAGCGCGACCGTTCGGTCGGGAGCGTCGGCTCCGTCCCCGGTCGAGCCCGCCCCCTGGTTCGCGTCGGGCCCCTCCATCTACTCGCGGTCCGGGACGTTGTTCCGGACGAACTCGATCGTCTCCGCCATCGGCGTCCCCGGCCCGAACACCTCCGCGACGCCGAGGTCCTTCAGCTCCGCCACGTCGTCCTCGGGGACGATCCCGCCGACGAGGACCAGGGTGTCCTCGAACGCGCCGTACTCTTCGAGCCCGTCTATCACCTTCGGCACGAGGGTGTTGTGCGCCCCCGAGAGGATCGAGATGCCGAGGACGTCGACGTCCTCCTGGACCGCGGCCTGGACGATCTCCTCGGGCGCCCGGTGGAGCCCCGAGTAGACCACCTCGAAGCCGGCGTCGCGGAACGCCCGCGCGATCACGTGTGCGCCCCGGTCGTGGCCGTCGAGTCCGACCTTCGCGACCAGACACCGCACGGTCCGCTCTCTCCCTTCGACGCTCATACCCGCACCTGGCACGCGTGACCGTTTGACTCTAACGGCCCGCCGGGGTCGGCCGCGTCCGCGATCCCCGGCCGATTCGCCGGATCCCGCCGAGCGCTCCCGAACGACGCCGATAAACCGTCCGCGGGCCTACGGGGACCAAATGAGCGGCAAGGACGACTACTACAACCGGTCGAAACAGCAGGGGTATCGGAGCCGCGCCTCCTACAAGCTGAAACAGCTCGACGAGGACGCGGACCTCCTCTCGTCCGGCGACACCGTCGTCGACCTCGGCGCCGCGCCGGGCGGCTGGCTCCAGGTGGCCGCGGAGGCGGTCGGAGAGGCGGGCACCGTCGTCGGCGTCGACCTCCAGCGGATCGACGAGTTGGCGGACCACGACGTCGAGACGATCCGCGGCGACATGACGGAGGAGCGCACCCGCCACTACCTGCGCGAGGCGGTCGGGGAGGCGGGCGCCGACGTCGTCGTGAGCGACATGGCCCCGAACATGACCGGCGAGTACTCGCTGGATCACGCCCGGTCGGTCCACCTCGCACGCCAGGCGTTCGACGTGGCCGAGGAGCTGCTCGCGCCCGGCGGTGACTTCGTCGTGAAGGTGTTCCAGGGCGAGGACCTCGACGCGTTCCGCGACGAGGTCGCCGCGGAGTTCCAGTACGTCCGGACCGTCTCGCCGCCCGCCTCGCGCGACTCCTCCTCCGAGGTGTACCTCGTCGCCAAGGGGCTCACCGCCGCCCCCGTCGAGGAGGGCGACCGGATCGAGGTCACCGTCGAGGAGGTCGGCGACGAGGGCGACGGCATCGCGTACGTCGAGGGGTACTCGCTGTTCGTCGGCGACGCCGCCCCCGGCGAGACGCTCGCGGTCGCCGTCACCGACGTCAAGCCCCGGTTCGGCTTCGCCGAGCGGGTCGAGGAGTGACGCGTCAGTCGCTCGCCGGCCGCCTCCGCCACTCCCGCAGCGTGAACCGGTCGTGGTCGGTCTCCGAGCACACCTCCCACTCCGTTTCGTCCCACTCGGGGTATCGCGTGTCACCGTCGTAGCGTCCCTTCACGTGGCTGAGCGCCATCCCGTCGAGATACGGCTGGAACAGCCCGTAGATCGCTCCGCCGCCGAGAACGTAGACGGCGTCGTCCGCGAACTCCCCGCTCTCGACGATCCCGCGGGCCGCCTCGCGAGCCGTCTCGACCCCGTCGACGACGACCGCGCTCGGCACGTCCACCGCCTCGACGCTCCGGCTCACGACGATCTGGCGGCTGCCGGGCAGGTCGTCGCGCATCGAGTCGAAGGTGCGCCGCCCGAGGATGACGGGGGAGTCCGCGACCCGCTCTCGGTACTGGCGGACGTCGGCCTCGATGTGCGGCCAGGGGACCTCGCCGTCGTCGCCGATCACGCCGTTCTCCGCCACCGCCGCGACGCTGACGAGTCGCATACCCGTCGGTGGGACGCGACGGTATAAAATCACGCGGCCGGGGACGCGGCGTCGCGCCGGTCGGGACGCGGCGCGGGGTCGGCTCCGTGCGTCCGCCTACTCCGCGAGGCCGAGCAGGTCGAACGGGTAGCCGTTGTCGTTGTCGTCGGCCTCCTCGTAGACGACGCGGGCGGCCGCGACGTCCTGGATCGCGAGGCCGGTCGAGTCGAAGACGGTGACGCCGGTCACGCCGTCCTCGCCCGTCCCCCTGGCACCCGCCCGTCCCGCGCGGTTCCCGACGACGATCTCGCCGATCTCGCCGTAGACGTCGTCGTCGCCGAGGACGCCCGCGGCGTACGGGACGTTGATCTCGCCGGAGTGGGTACACTGCGCGTGGTCGTCGATGACGACCGTCGCGTCGAGAAGGAGATCGTCGGCCAGCTCGTGTTTGCCCTCGGCGTCGGCACCCATCGCGTTGACGTGGGTGTGCTCGCCCACGTCGTCGGGGCCGACGATCGGGTCCTCGACGGGGGTCACCGTCGAGAGCACGTCGCAGTGGCCCGCCTCCGAGATCGAGCCCGCGCGCACGTCGAAGCGGTCCTCGAAGGCGTCGATGAAGTTCGCCACGCGCTCCTCGTCGAGGTCGCTCACGACGACCTCCTCGATGTCGCGCACCGCGGCGATCGCCTCGAGCTGCGTGTACGCCTGGACGCCCGCGCCGACGATCCCCATCGAGCTCGCGTCCGGAACCGCGAGGTGGTCGGTCGCGACGGCGGCGGCCGCGCCGGTCCGCTTCATCGTGAGCTCGGTCCCGTCCATGATCGCGAGCGGGAAGGCGGTCTCCGGGTCCGAGTAGATCATCGTCCCCATCACGGTGGGGAGGTCGTGGTCGTCGGGGTTGTCCGTGTGGACGTTCACCCACTTGATCCCGGCGGCGTCCCAGTCCCCGGCGTCCATGTACGCCGGCATCGACCGGAAGTCCCCGTTGTACTCGGGCAGGTCGATGTACGACTTCGGCGGCATCTGGGCGTCGCCGCGCTCGTAGGCGGCGAACGCGCCCTCGACCGCCTCGATGACGCGATCCATCCGCGCGTTCTCGTCGACGTCGTCGCCGTTGAGGAGCAGCGTCTGCATGTCGCAACTCTTTCCGGAGGGGTACTTATGCGTGCTGAAGCAGTCCGAGGCCCCGAGGGAGTCGGTCGCGGCTGGGGAGCCGCGTGACCGGGGGCGGGCGTCCGCCGCTACGACTCGGGACCCGCCGGCTCCGGCCCGTCGCAGTCCGCCGGTTCGAGATCGGTGCCGGTGATCTCGAACCGGGCACCCCCGTCGGATCCCGTCACGACCTCGATCTCCCAGCCGTGTGCCGCGACGACCTGGTCGACGATCGCGAGCCCGAAGCCGCTGCCGTGCTCCGAGGTGGTGTGGCCCCGCTCGAAGACCGTCTCACGCTCCGACTCCGGGATCCCCGGCCCGTCGTCGGCGACGTAGAAGCCGTTCCGCCCATCGAGGACGCCCACGGTGACGGTCACCGACTCGCCGCCGTGGTCGAGGGCGTTACGCAGGAGGTTCTCGAGCGCCTCCCCGGTCCGGTCCGGATCACACCGGAGCGTCCCGGACCCGACGATCTCGAGGGTCGCCTCCGGCAGGAGGAGGTTCTCGCTCGCGGATCGAACCAGCGACTCGAACGGGACCGCCGATCGCTCGTCGATCGCCGCCCCCCGCTTCGCGAGCGTGAGCAGGTCGTCGATGAGCTCGTCCATCCTCGCGAGCGCCCGAGCGGTGGTCTCGAGGCGGGGATCGTCCCGTTCCTCCCTCGCGAGGTCGACGTTCCCGTCGGCGACGTTCAGGGGGTTCCGCAGGTCGTGCGCGACCGTCGACGCGAACTGCTCCAGCTGCTCGTTCTTCTCGACGAGGCTCGCCTCGTAGTACTTCCGGTCGGTGACGTCCCGGCTGAACCCGCTGATGAAGTCGACGTCGCCCCGCTCGTCCGTGACGGGGATGCACCGCGACTCGACCCACGACTGGAGCTCCGCGGACGTGTTCACGCGGTACTCGATCCGGACGTGGTCTCCCGCCGAGGCGCGCCCCATCGCCCGCTCGACGCGGTCGACGTCCTCGTCGTTTATCCGGTCGAGGAACGACCGCGGCTCCGCCCGGAGCGCCTCGACCGGCTGGCCGAAGACGGACTCGTACGCGGAGTTGATGAAGTGGAGCTCCCGCCAGTCCGCCGAGAAGATCCACAGCGCGTCGTCGGTCGCCTCGGCGACCGACCGGAGCTGTCTGGACGTCCGGTCGATCCGTCGTTGGGTTCGCTCGTGCTCGACCGCGGAGAGCACCTTTCGCGCCAGAAGCGGGGAGGGATCGCCGATCGCCCGGTGGATGACGTAGTCGGTGACGCCGGCGGAGATGGCCTCGCTCGCGACCTCCTCGTCGCCCGTCTCGGTGAAGAGGACGAACGGGATCTCCTCGCCGTCCCGCCGGATCGACCGGAGGTACTCGACGCCGGTCCGGTCCGGCATGTGGTGGTCGCTCACGATACAGTCCACGTCGCTCCGCGACCGGATCCGCTCGGCCGCGTCGACCGACTCGGCGGTCCGCACGTCGAGACGGTCGTTCTCGCGCTCCAGCCGCCGGGAGACGAGATCGCGGAGGTCGGCGTCGTCGTTGACGTAGAGTACGGAGACGGCGGTCGCCCCAGTCATTGCGCCGAGTCGTCGTCGTCGGCACAAGACGTTTGGGGGCCGATTATCACGACGCGGAGCGCCCTCGACCGACGGAACCCGCCGGGTCGGCGGACGGCTCGGCGCGGTCGGCGGTGTGACGATCGGCGGCGCGGCTGTCGACGTCACGACGGTCGGGAAAAAACGCCGGCGCGGGGGTCGGGAAGCGGTGGTCGTCGGCGGTGCGGCGGTCGACGGGGTCGCGTGGGCGCTACCTGCCGAAGCTTACATCGCGCCGCCCATGCCGCCCATGCCGCCCATACCGCCCATGCCGCCGGCGCCGCCCTCGTCGTCGTCGCCGGAGGTGGAGAGGTCGCCGGCCGCGATGATGTCGTCGATCTTGAGCACGAGGTTCGCGGCCTCGGCGGCGGAGGCGATCGCCTGCTCCTTGGCGTGGGCCGTCTCGACGACGCCCGCCTCGAAGGTGTCCTCGACCTCGCCGGTGAAGACGTTGAGGCCGGCGTTCGCGTCGCCCGACTCGTGGGCCGCGCGGAGGTCGACCAGCAGGTCGATGGAGTCGAGCCCGGCGTTCTCGGCGAGGACGCGGGGGATCAGCTCTAGGGCGTCGGCGAACGCCTCGACGGCGAGCTGCTCGCGTCCGGAGACGGAGTCCGCGTAGTCGCGGAGCCGGCTCGCGATCTCGACCTCGATCGCGCCGCCGCCGGGGAGCGTGCGGCCGTCGGAGACGGTCGTCGCGACCACGTCGATCGCGTCGTTGATGCCGCGCTCGAGCTCGTCGACGACGTGCTCCGTGGAGCCGTACAGCAGCAGCGTCGCGCCGTGGGGGTCCTCGCCCTCGACGTAGAACAGCTCCTCGTCGGCGTCACGGGTGACGGAGCCGACCGCGACGTCCTCGCTCGACAGCGAGTCGAGGTCGGTGACGATCGCCGCGTCGAGGACGTTCTTGAGGAACTTCATGTCGGACTTCTTCGTCCGACGGACCGCGAGGATACCCTCCTTCGCGAGGTAGTGCTGGGCGAGGTCGTCGATCCCCTTCTGACAGAAGACGACGTCCGCGCCGCTCTCGACGATCTGGTCGACCTTCTCGCGGAGCTGCTCCTCCTCCTGGTCGAGGAACTTCTGGAGCTGATCGGGCGAGTCGACGTTGACGGAGGTGTCGACGTCGGCCTCCTCGACCTCGATGGCCTCGTTGAGGAGGAGCACGCTCGCCTCCTCGAAGTCGGTGGGCATGTCGTCGTGGACCGGGTCCTTGTCGACGACCGCGCCGGAGAGCAGCCGGGACTCGCCGGCCGAGCGACCCGTCCGCGTCTCGATGTTCAGGTTCGCCAGATCGACCACGTTCGAGCCGTCCTCGGCCTCGACGGTGACCTCCTGGATCGCGCGGACGACGAGGTCCGCGAGGACGTCCTTCTCGAGCTCCGCGCCCTTGCCCGTCATCGACGTCTCGGCGACGTTCTTCAGCGTCTCCGTGTCGTCGGCGTCGACCGGGGTGGCGACCTCGTCGACCTGCTCGCGGGCGTACTCGCTCGCGAGGTTGAAGCCCTTGATCACGGCGGTGGGGTGGATGTCCTGCTCGAGGAGGTCCTCGGCGTTCTTGAGGAGCTCGCCCGCGATGGCGACCGCGCTCGTCGTGCCGTCGCCGGCCTCGTCCTCCTGGGTCTCGGCGACCTCGACGATCATCTCGGCGGTCGGGTTGTCGATGTCCATCGTCTGCAGGATGGTGACGCCGTCGTTCGTGATGGTGACGTCGCCCATCGAGTCGACGAGCATCTTGTCCATCCCTTTCGGCCCGAGCGTCGACCGTACGGACTCGGCGACGCCGCGCGCCGCGGAGATGTTGTACTCCTGTGCGTCCTTGTCCTTGACGCGCTGGGCGTCGTCGCCCATGATGATCATCGGCTGACCCTGCTGCATTCGCTGGCTCATACAGCGTTCGATTGTTTGTGATTCTATATAAACCTATCGCAAACGGCTCCGCCGCGCGCGTCGGCGGAGTCGCGGCCGCGGACGACGAAACCTGCCGACGGCACGCCCGTAAACCGAGAATAGTGTTGACTATTCTCATGGATTTTCCCCGACGGACGCGACCGGGAGCCGGCCGCTTTATAACTCCCGTATCACTCGTGAGATCGATGCCTACCCGTTATTAGGCGGCGCCGAAAACGACGGCGTATGGACCGGTTGGAGGGCCCCGTGGAGGGACGAAACGGGACGTGGTCGGTCGGCGACCGCGTCGACGAGACCCCCCGGTGGACGACGTATCGCGGGACGGACGAGGAGGGATCGCCGGTCGCGATCCGGACGCCGACCGGGACGGTCCCGAGCGACCGGTACGACCGGTTCGACTCGCTCGCCCGCCAGTGGGGGACCGTCGACGAGCGACGAACCGTCCGCGGCCTGCTCGACTGGGGGACCGACCCCGAGCCGTGGGTCGCCGTCGAGTACGTCCCCGACGAGCTCGAGGCGTGGGCCGCCGGAACCACTCTCGAGACCGCGCGGGCGTGCGACCCGCGGACGCGGGTCGAACTGCTCTTCGACGTCTGCGAGGTGCTCCGGACCTACTCCCGGTACGGCTCGACGCCCTGTCACCTCGCGCTCCACCCCGACTGTCTCTCCTTCCGGGCCGACGCCGACGGGCCGGTCGCGGTCGTCGACGACTGGGGACTCAGCCGGCTCGTCGAGGACCCCCCGACGACCCCGTACACCGCGCCCGAGCAGCTCGCGGGCGACCACGCCTCGAAGCGAACGGACGTCTACCGGATCGGCGCGCTCGCGGCCGCGGCGCTCGGCTCCGGCTCGCCCTTTCCCGGCGTCGACGCCGACGATCCGACGGCGCTGGCCGACGCGATCCGCGAGGGGATCGACGCCGACGCGCTCGGCGACGACTTCCCCGAGGGGGCCGTGCGACCGGTCGGCCGGGCGACCGAGGGCGATCCGGCCGACCGATTCGCGACGACGTACCCCCTCGGACGGGACCTCCTCGACGCCGTCCCGGTCGTCGACACGAGCGACCGCGAGGCCGACGCGCTCGCCGCGACCGTCGCGCCGACGCCCGAGGAACCGGACGCCGACGAGTCGGACGCGGGGACGGAGGCCGAGGGCGCGGCCGCGGCGGAACCCGCGGCCGCGACGGACGACGACGACGGCGGGGATCCGGACGGCGAGGCGGCCGGGACCGGAAGCGCCGAGAGCGGCGACGGGACGGGGGCCGCGGCGGAGCCCGCGGACGCGACTGCCTCCGGCTCCGACGGCGGCGGCTCCAGACGGTCGTTCCTCAAGTACGGGATCGGCGCGTTCGCGCTCGCCGGCGTCGGGGCGGGCGGGCTCGTCGCGATGGATCGGAACGAGCCGGCGCTTCGGGCCGTCGAGGACGGAACGGGGACGTCCGGCTCGGACTCCGGATCCGGGACCGATACCGGCACCGAATCGGAGACTCAGTCCGGACCGGAACCGGAAGCGGAGGCGGCGACCGAGGTCACTGGCGGGACCGTCACCGTCGACGCCCGGTACTCCCAGTGGCTACAGGACCTTCCGGAAGCGATCGACGAGTCGGACGTTCCCGACGCCGTCGACGTGGAGGTCCGTTCCGACGACGACGGCACCAGACCGATCGACGAGATCCTCTCCCGGATCGAGGCCGGCGAACCGAACCCGGACGTGTTCCTCGTCAGCGGCTGGGAGCTCGGGCGGGTCTTCTCGAGGGACGCGACCGAGCCGCTCTCGGCACACGCGGACACCCACCGGATCGGGGAGGTGATCGACGGGACGTTCCCCGCCCTCGACGTCGTCGCGCGGCACCCCGGAGACGGCGAGGCACACGCGCTGCCGTACTCGTTCATGCCGCAGGCGGTCGTCTACCGGCGGCCGCGGTTCCGGGAGGCCGGGATCGACGACGAGGGGTGGATGACCGAGCCGCCGACCTGGTCCGACTGGTCGCGGGCGGTCGCCACCGCCCGGCGGGACGCCGGGTTCGTCTGGAGCGGCCGGCCGCAGCGACTCCCCTCGACGTTCACCGGCGTGCTGGCCGGGTTCGGCGGGTCCTACTACGAGCGGGGGGAGACGGCGCCGGCGAACGACGCCACGGTGGCGATCGGGGACGGATCCGGCGTTCGCGCGGCGAACGTCCTCCACGACCTCGCGCTCGGCGGCGGCAGGGCCGACCCGCCCGTCGAGCAGACGTCCCCCGAGGCGGTGCTCGACTACGGCTTCGGCGAGGTGATGAACCGGTTCCTCGCCGGGGACGCCGTCGCCGCACTGCTCCCGCTCACCGTGGCGGTCGGCCGTTCGGGCGACGTGGACCCCGAGACGCTCGGCGTGATGCCGCTGCCCACGGGGTCGGCGGGGTCGCGGACGACGCTGTACGGCCAGTACGTCGCCGTCAACCCCAACACGGAGCTGCTCGGCGAGGCGCTCGCGGTCGCTCGGGGGTTCCGGTCGGCGGCCGTCGGATCGCTGCTCGTCGCGAACGGGCGGCTCCCCACGATGAACGGGGACCCGTTCTCCGTGGACGACGCGGCGTCGTCCCCGTACGCGCCACACGAGCCGGCGATCCGGTTCATGGCCGAGAACGGGATCCACGAGCCGCCGACGGCGACGTGGTTCGGAGAACGGTCGAGGATCGGCGAGGTGCTCCGTCGGGGGATCAGGGAGGACCCGAGGGGGGCACTCAGCGAGCTGACGTCGATCCTCGGCGAACAGTAGGAGGGCGGTCCGATCGAGTCGCCGGGGGGCTACTCGGCGGCCGGCTCGCCGGGCTCGTCGAGATACTCCGAGTCGACCGTCTCGAGCGTCGGCTCCGGCGGTTCGTCGTCGGCCTCGAGCTCCCGTCGGGCGAGGTGGTCTTCGAGCTGCTGGCGTTTCCCTCTCCCCTTCCGTTCGCGACCCGATTTCGTGTCTGGCATCGTCAACCGTGTCAACACTACCCACACACATGAAGGTTGTGTCCGTCCGTTGAAACACCGCGGCGCGGGAGCGGGCTCCGGAGCGGCGCCGGGAGGGGAGCAGGCCCGCGGTCGCGCGGGGGCACTCCCCTCAGTCTCGGTTTTCGACGAACGGCTCGCTCCGCTCGCCGTGTCGTTCGTGGAAAACGCCAGGAGAGGGATTTGAACCCCCGATCCCGGAAGGGAACACGCTTTCCAGGCGTGCGCCTTACCACTCGGCCATCCTGGCTCGTTCGGACGTAATCCGGTGGGACTGTTAAGTCCTTCTTTTCGCCCCCCGTCGAGCGATCCGGTGTTCCGCGACGTATGCCAGCGCGAGAGTGGCTCCGGCCACGGTCGCGGCCAGGCCGAACAGCCACGCGTATCCGAAGGGGAGCGAGCCGCCGACGAGGAGGTATCCCTGCGCGGCGACGAGGAACGCGAACCCGCCGATCGCTCCCCACAGCGCCGCCGAACGCAGCCGGTTCCGCCTCGTGGCGGGACGCCCCGGCGCGTCGCCGGCGGGCGCGCCGTCCCGATCACGCTCCTCGCCGCCCCCGCTCATCTCTACTCCACGCTCGCGACCGCCTCGATCTCGACGCCGACGCCCTTCGGGAGCGCGCCGGCCTGGACCGCCGATCGCGCCGGCGGCGCGCGGTCGAAGTAGTCGGCGTACACCTCGTTCATCTCCTCGAAGTCGTCGATGTCGCCGAGGAAGACCGTCGTCTTGAGCACGTCCTCCGGCTCCGCGCCCGCCTCCGCGAGGACCGCCAGCAGGTTGTCGAGCGCCTGCTCGGTCTGCTCGGCGATCGGGGCGTCCGCGAGGAGTTCTCCCTCCGGCGTCAGCGGGATCTGCCCGGCGGTGAACACGAGGTCGCCGTTCGTCGTCGCCTGGCTGTACGCGCCGACCGCCTCCGGGGCCGCGTTCGTGTGGATGATCTCCGACATGCGTCGACCCTTCGACGCGGATCACTAAGTGTGTCGGGGACGCGGCCGATCCGACCGCCGAGCATAATAGCGTCGAGTGGTAACGTACCACATATGTCGGTGGCACTGCTCGCCGCGCTGCTGGCGGGGATGCTCCTGATCAACGTGGCGGTCGCGTGGACGCTCGCCCGCCGGGAGCGCGGTCCCGGCGACGCGCCCGACGCGGAGGGGACGCCGGGGGACGACGATCACACCGGGTTCGACGCGGTGCTCGCCAAGCGGCGGACGCCGCCGACCGACGGCGACGACGCGCCGGCCGACGCGCGCTCGCCGCCCGCGGACCCGGCGATCGACGACCCGCCGCCGCTCGAGACCGACGAGGAGACGGTCGTCTGTGGGAACTGCGGCGCGAGGAACCGGTCGGGGTACCGCTACTGCCGCTGGTGCGTCCGGTCCGCCCTCGTCGACGACGGGCCGGGGCGCGGCGACGCCGCCGGGGCGGCGCGTCGGCCGCTGTGAGCCGGGCGCCGCGAGCCGGCCCGAGCCGATCAGCGTTCCCGCCTCGCCGCGCGTCCGAGGTGCTCCTCGACGGCCTCGACCTTCCGGTCGGCCGTCGTCTCGACGGTCCGCTTGTCGTCGATCTTCAGGAACGTCGAGACGCGGTCGCCGTCGACCGCCCGATGGGCGGCCCCGACGGCGTCGAGCAGCGTGTCGACGTCGTCGGCCTCGATGGTGGTCCCCATCGGGTTCGTCTCGTAGCTCACGTCGAAGTCGTCGAGGGCCGCCACCGCCTCGGCGACCTCCTCGGCCATGCTCCCTTCGATCACCGGCGCGACGCTCAACAGGGCGACGACGGTCATGCGTCGGCGTACGCGGTTCGGGGGCATAAATGGCACACCCGGCCGCTCCCGTCGGGGCCCGACGCGTTCCGGTTCCGCTACCCGTCGAGCGCGTCCCGGAGGAAGGAGAGCTGGTGGCCGACCGCCGGCTCGAAGTCGGCCCCGAACGGGGAGAAGTGGTCCGCGGGCATCGAGACGACCGTGCCGCGTCGGAGGTCCTCGGCCGCCTCCCGGACCGACTCGATCGGGACGACCGGGTCGTCGGTGCCCGCCAGAAGCAGCGTCGGCGCGTGGATCTCCGCGAGCCGCTCGCCCGGTCGGTAGCCGACGAGCCGCAGCAGCGACCGGGCCGGCGTCTCGTTCCGCCAGGTCGACTCCCGGTCGACGAGGTCGAGGTAGCCGCGCTTCGTTCCCGGCTCGGTGATCGCCGCGAGCTCGTCGGTCCCGCCGACGATCGGGACCGTCCGGCCGCGACCGAGCCGGTGGCCGAGCAGGTCGCGGAGACCCGCCAGCCCCGACCGGACGAGGTACCCGGCGCCGCGGGCCGAGGCGACGGCGCGCGCGTCGAGCAGGGGCGTCACCGCGATCACGGCGTCGACGTCCCGGCGCTCGGCCGCGAGCGTCAGGACGTGTCCCGCCGACAGCGACGCGCCCCAGAGGACCCGCTCCCGGCCGACCGCGTCGACGCGGTCGAGCCGGTCGAGCGCGCCCGCGTAGTCGGCGCGCTGTCGACCCGGATGGACCGACCGGGAACCGCCGTCGGAGTCGCCGAACCCGCGGTAGTCGAAACAGAACGCGGCGTAGCCGGCGTCGGCGAACCGCTCGGCGACCGCGGGGTAGCCGAAGCTCCGCTCCGCGCCGAGCCCCGGTGCCATGACGACGACCGGCGGACCGTCGTCGCCGCTCGGGAGGTACAGCGTCCCCCGACAGGTCTCCCCGTCGACGTCGAACGAGAGGTCGCGCGTCGAGAAGGACTCGCGGGGCGGCCGGGCGAGCCGCCGCTGGGCGCGGTTCACCGGGTCGCGTCGGGTCACGGCGTCCGGTCCTCCTCGATCTCTCCGTCGGCGTCGGCGTCGGCGTCGCCGCCGTCCCCGACGTGCGTGAGCGTTTCCAGGACGCGCGTCGAGAACTCGGTCTCGGTCAGATCGTCGGCGAGAAGCCCCTCGAACCAGGCGGGCTCGGCGGTCCACGTCCCGAGCGGGTCGCCCGGCGAGCGGATCACGGTCGCCTCGACCCGGACGGGATCCCACGCGTCCGCCTCCGCGCGGTCGATGAGGGCGTTCAGCGCCCGCCCGATCTCGCGGCGGTGGACCTCGCGGCCGGGGAAGGCGGTCATGTACGTCACCTCGAGAGGGTCGCCGGCGTCGATCGACTCGACGCTGATGCCGTAGCTTCGGAGGGCCGGTTCGACCCCGCTCGTCGGCTCGTCGTCGCTCATACCGGTGGGTCGGCCGGACGGGATAAATCGGTACCGGCGCGCCGCTCCGGGAGCGGTTCGAGCGGGGACGCGGTCGAGAACGCGAGCGGAAAGCCGCTGACGGGGGCCGTCGGCTGTGACGGCCGATATCGGCTCTGTCAGAGGCACACGATTGTCCCGCGCGGCCGGGAGGATCTACACCGGCACGGGGCATAAACGCTCGGTGAACGATCTTTCAGTCATCTGTTTTACAATCGAAGGGTGCCGGACGATCCGTCGCCCGCCGGGCGGGACGCGCCCGGTGCGTCCCCGCATCTCCGACATGATTTATACTCCCTCCGAGGGAACGATCGGTATGCTCCGGGCCGCGCTGGCGACGCCGCTTCGATCCGCGGACGCGGCCGGAACGCTGATCGTCGGGACGGTGCTGACGCTTCTCGCGTGGGTCCTCACGCCGCTTTGGGTGATCGGGACGCTCTCCGCGCCCGTCCTCGTCCTGGCCGCGCCGATCGCGCTCGCGCCGGCGTTCATCGGGCGGGGGTACCTCCTGCGGGTGGTCGCCGTCGGGATCGGGGCGGCCGACGAGGCCGGGACCGGCTCCCGGATCGGGTCCGCGGCGGACGCCTCCCCCGAGGCCCCGCCGTTCGTTCGATGGGGGCGGCTCTACCGCGACGGGGTCGCCTCCGCGCTGCTCACCGCCGCGTACCTCCTCCCGCTCGTCGTCGGACTGGCCGCGGTCGGGGTCGCCGGCGCGTTCGTCGAACTCGGTCGGGTGGATCCGGCGCCGGTCGCGGAGTCGGTCGCGGGAACGGACCCGGCGGGCGTCGCCGGCGTCGACGCGGCGGTGCCGCCCGCTGCGCCGGTGTACGGGATCGTCGGCGCCTTCGTCGCCGTGGTCTCGCTCGCGTACCTGGTCGCGTTCGCGTACGTCAGGCCGGCGGCGCTCTCCGCGCTCGCCGCCGAGGGTCGGCTCCGCGACGGGCTCCGGCCGGCCGCGGTCGGCAGCGTCGCGCTCTCGGGGGAGTACGCCGTCGCGTGGTCGCTGGCGATGGTCACGCTGCTCACCGGATACGTCCTCGCGGCGCCGTTCGTTCCGCTCCTCGTCGGGGTCGGCGGCGTGTTCGCGGTTCGGGTCGTCGTCCACACGCTGTACGGTCTCGGGGCGGGGGACGTGATCGAGCACGCGCGATCGTCGGTTCCGGCCGCCGACCCCGTCGCCGACGCGGAGGCGCCGGACGAGTCGGCGGCCGGGTCGCCCGCAACCGAGGTCCCGCCCGAGGCCGACCCGGCGGTCCAGACCGGACGGTCCGTCCCCGGAACCGCGGCCTCGGTGCCCGAGGCGGTCGGCGCCGTCGACCTCGACTCCCTCGTCGACGGCGGCGGTGACGGGAACGACGATCGCGACGGGACCGGCCCCGCCGCCGACCGCGACGAGGCGGGAGGCGGCGCCGACCGCGACGCGGCCGACGCGTTCGACTGGGGGCCGTGAGCGCCCGGCGACGCCCCCGTCGGGCCGGAGCCGCCGACCGCGGGGCCGCGCGACCGGGACGGAAGCCAAGAGTTGATACCCTCCCGATCGAACGCCGGGTATGCGCATCTCCGAGCGGGGCTACGGCGAGGAGGGCCGGGAACGGCTCACGCTCGTCCCCGAGAACGTCGATGACCTCTGGCACCTGTCGCACGTCCTCGAGCCGGGCGACCGCGTCGAGGGCGACACCACCCGCCGGATCCAGCGGGACGACGACCGGATGCGGGACACGGGGGGCCAGCGCGAACACCTCTTCGTGACCCTCGAGGTCGACGACGTCGAGTTCGCGCGCTTCGCCAACCGGCTGCGCGTCTCGGGGGTCATCGTCGCCTGCTCGCGGGAGGACCAGCTCAACGCCCACCACACGATCAACGTCGAGGAGCACGACGAGGTCACGGTGGAGAAGCACTTCAAGCCGGACCAGACGGAGCGGCTGGAGGCGGCGACGGAGGCCGCGGAGAACCCCGACGTCGCCATCGCGACCGTCGAGGAGGGCGCGGCGTACGTCCACACGGTCCAGCAGTACGGCACCGAGGAGTACGCCTCGTTCACGAAGCCGACGGGGAAAGGCGAGTTCTCCCGGCCGCGCGAGGAGCTGTTCGCCGAGCTCGGCGAGGCGCTCGCCCATCTCGACGCCGACGCCGTGATCCTCGCGGGGCCGGGGTTCACGAAGCAGGACGCCCGCGACTACATCGCCGAGGAGCACCGCGACCTGGCCGACCGGATCACCGTCGTCGACACTTCGGCGGCCGGCGACCGCGGCGTCCACGA
This sequence comes from Halorubrum halodurans, assembly GCF_002252985.1. GTDB lineage: Archaea > Halobacteriota > Halobacteria > Halobacteriales > Haloferacaceae > Halorubrum > Halorubrum halodurans. Next base: position 35,578 of record NZ_NHPJ01000131.1, read on the forward strand.
GGTGCTCAAACGCGGCGCGGTCGACGAGGTCCAGAAGGAGACGCGGATCTCCCGCGAGGCGGCGCTCATCGACGAGCTCACGGAGAACATCGCGACGGGCGCGAAGGCCACCTACGGTCCCGAGGACGTGGCGGAGGCCGCGGAGTTCGGCGCGGTCGAGACGCTGCTCGTCGTCGACGACCGGCTCCGCACCGAGCGGCAGGGCGAGGGCGACTGGGCGATCGACGTCAACGAGGTGATCGAGTCGGTGGAGCGACGGGGCGGCGACGTGGTCGTCTTCTCCGCCGACTTCGCTCCCGGCGAACAGCTCTCGAACCTCGGCGGCATCGCCGCCGTCCTCCGGTACCGCCTCCAGTAGCGGGCGCGTGCGGCGCGGCTCCCTACCGTCCCGTCAACGCCTCGCTCGCGGGCGCGAACTCGATCGTCTGTCCTCGCCCCTTCTCGCTCGCCCGCTCGTAGAGCATGTGGGCGGCCGCGACCGTCTCGACGCCCGTCCCGCCGGAGTCGAAGACGGTCACCTCCTCGTCGCCCGTCCGTCCCGGATGGGTGCCGGCGACGACGTCGCCCAGTTCGGCTTCGATCCCGTCCTCGTCGACCAGTCCCGCCTCGAGCGCCGCGAGGAACGAGCCGGCGTCGCGCGTGGCGCGGTCGCGGAGGTCGGGGACGTACGTCGCGCGCGCGACCAACTCGGGCGGCAGCTCGTTCTTTCCGGGAGCGTACTGTCCCATCGCCGTGACGTGCGTGCCCGGATCCACGTCGGCGTCGTCGATCACCGGGTCGCTCGCGGTCGTCGCCGTGATCACGACGTCCGCGCCCGCCAGCGCCTCGCTCGCGCTCCCGACCGCCTCGACGGCCGCGTCGAGCCGGTCGTCGAACTCCGCCGCGAACGACTCGCGGTTCTCGGCCGTCGGCGAGAAGACGCGAACCGCCTCGAACCGGCGGACCGTCGCGGCCGTCCGGAGCTGGCCGCGCGCCTGCGAGCCGCTGCCGATCACCGCGACCTCGGTCGCGTCCTCGCGGGCGAGCGCGTCCACCGCCACCGCGCCCGCCGCGCCCGTCTTGAAGGGGTTCATCGACGCGCCGTCGAGGAGCGCCAGCGGCTCGCCCGACGCCGCGTCGAACACCGGCGTCATGAACCACGCGTCGCGCTCCCCGAAGCCGGCGGAGTAGGTGTACCCGCCCATCGCGCCCGTCTCCGGGAGGAGCGCGACGTAGGTCGTGAGCATCCCCGGCGGGTCGTCGCTGCCGAGCTTCGTTCGCGGTTCCGCCGGGGCGCCCTCGCCGATCTGGCGGTACCCCTCGCGGACGGCCGCGACGTAGTCCGCCGGCTCCGCGAGGTCGTCGACGTCGGCGCTCGTGAGAAACAGCGTGTCGGTCATGTCTCCCCCATCGGGCGGGGGTGACTAAACGGTACAGGACGCGGCGATCAGTCCGAGCCGGAGCCGGCGAGGGGCCCGGCGGCGGAGCGGGAGCCGGCGCCGCCGGCGGCGTCGGCGGTCCGAGCCGCGTCGTCGAGGGGAGCCCGCACGAACATCGCGTGGCCCATGAGCGCCACCGCGATGCCCGCGCCCACGGGAACGGCCGCCGTCAACGACAGCCCGACCAGGTTCAGGAAGGCGGTTACACCGATCAGGGCGGCCGGAATGAGTCCGAGGACGTAGTCGTAGTACCTACTCATGGTCCGTACGAATCTACGGACGCAGCCGGTATAATTCTTTGGTGTACCCACGAAGTAGTTTCCCTCGTGAAACGAGAGAACCACCTCATAACTTATGAGCGGCCGAACGGCCCGCCCCGCTTCCCGTCGCTCGCCGGTTCGATCCTCGCGGCGTCGCCGGCGATCGCCCCGCGGCGGGGGGCCGACCGCGAAGCGTTCGAGACTCCTCGCTCGGCTCACTCGCCGAGCACGCCGCCGACCGCGCCCGCGAGCGCGGAGTCGATCGCGAACAGGAACGTGAGGAGGAGTCCGACGACGAGGACGCCCGCGCCGCCGAGCAGCCCGCCGAGCGGACCGCCCGCCAGCCCGAGCAGTCCGCCGAACGCGGCGAGCAGCAGCGTGACGACGACCCCGCTCACGGAGCCGGCGAGCAGGCCGTGCCACGTCCCCGACAGCAGGCCGCCGCCGGCGACGTAGCCCGCGACGAACCCGCCGATCAGTCCGGCACCCACGTGGCCGACCACGGGCGCGAACGTCGCCAGCAACCCGGCGATCACGGTGACGACGAACCCGTAGCCGACGGCGCGCCAGTCGGTCATGCCCGCTCGTAGCCGACCCGGCGATAAATACTCGCCGTCGTTCGCCTTCCGTATTATTAAATATTTCCTGTATATTATGAACAAGTTATAAATATACGGCGAAATATGGCAGATGGATTAATAACCGTGGCTCGGCTAGGCGTCACCAATGAGCGAACGTAACGGAACGGCCGACGTCGACGGCGACGGCGCCGAGATCCGACTCACCGTCCCCGACATGGACTGCTCGTCCTGTGCGGGGAAGGTCGAGGGGGCGCTCGACCGCGCGGGCGTGCTCTCGGTCGACACGCGGCCGACAACCGGGATCGTCGTCGTCACCCACGACCCGGCGGTGCTCGACGCCGACGCGGTCGTCGCGGCGGTCGAGGGCGCGGGCTACGACGTCGCCGACGCGGACGCGGACACGGTCGCCGACGACCTCTGGCGGAGCCCACGGGCGATCGCGACCGCGGTCGGCGGCGCGTTCCTCGCGGTCGGGCTCGTCCTCGAGTGGCTCCTCCCCGGAGCGAACCCCGTCCTCGCCACCGTCGACGGGGGCGTCGGCGTCCTCGGTCCGTGGGAGGTCTCGGGCGCGTCGATCGCCTACCTGGTCGCGATCGCGGCCGCGGCCCCGCCGATCCTCCGGAACGGCTACTACTCGCTGCGGGGACTGAGCCTCGACATCGACCTCCTGATGTCGATCGGCGTGGTCGCCGCCCTCCTCATCGACCTCCCGTTCGAGGCGGCGACGCTCGCGGTGCTGTTCTCGACCGCGGAGCTGCTGGAGCGCTTCTCGATCGACCGCGCGCGCACCTCGCTGCGCGAGCTCATGGAGCTGTCCCCCGACGAGGCGGTCGTGATCCGTGACGGCGCGGAGGAGACCGTGCCGGCCGCGGCGGTCGCGGTCGGCGAACGACTGGCGGTCCGGCCCGGCGACCGCGTCCCCCTCGACGGCGTCGTCCGCGAGGGATCGGGGGCCGTCGACGAGTCGCCGATCACCGGCGAGTCGGTGCCCGCGGAGAAGGAGCCGGGCGACGAGGTGTACGCCGGCTCGATCAACGAGGCGGGCTACCTCGAGGTCGAGGCGACCGCGCCGGCCGGCGAGTCCACCATCGCGAAGGTGGTCGAGCTCGTCGAGGCCGCGGACGGCGAGGCGACCCGTGCCGAGCGGTTCGTCGATCGCTTCGCGGGCGTCTACACCCCGGTCGTCGTGCTCGCGGCGGTCGCGACGGTCGTCCTCGGCACCGTCGTCGTCGGCGGCCCCGCGGAGACGTGGTTCGTCCGCGGGCTCACCCTGCTCGTGATCGCGTGTCCGTGCGCGTTCGTCATCTCGACGCCAGTGAGCGTCGTCTCCGGCGTCACCGCCGCCGCGCGAAACGGCGTCCTGATCAAGGGCGGCGAACACCTGGAGGCCGCGGGCGACGTCGACGCCGTCGCCGTCGATAAGACGGGGACGCTCACGACCGGCGAGCTCGCGGTCACCGACGCCGTCCCGCTCGGCGGGACCGACGTCGACGACCTGCTCGCGTGCGCGAGCGCGCTCGAGCGGCGGAGCGAACACCCCGTCGCGGAGGCGATCGTGGCGTACGCCGCGGAGCGCGACGCCGTCGACGCCGGGAGGGGCGACGCCGACCGCGACGTGACCGGCTTCGAGGCGCTCGCCGGGAAGGGCGTTCGCGCGACGCTCGACGGCGAGATCCACTACGCCGGCAAGCCGTCGCTGTTCGAGGAGCTCGGATTCGACCTGGGTCACGCCCACGTCCGGACCGACGGGGGACGCCTCGAGCGGTTGGACGAAACCGGCGCGGTCGACGAAATCGGATCGTCGGACGGCACCGACCGGCTCGACGACCCCGAGCCCTGTGAGCACGGCGAGTACCTCGATCTCGCCGGCGAGACGATCCCCCAGCTCCAGGCCGCGGGCAAGACGGTCGTGCTCGTCGGCACCGAAGAGCGGCTGGAGGGCGTCATCGCGGTCGCGGACGCGGTCCGGCCGGAGGCGGCGTGGGCCGTCGACCGGCTCCACGCGCTCGGGATCGAGCGCGTCGTGATGCTCACCGGCGACAACGAGCGGACCGCCCGCGCGATCGGCGAGGCCGTGGGCGTCGACGAGGTGCGCGCCGAGCTGCTCCCGGAGGAGAAGGTCGAGGCCGTCCGTGAGATCGGCGCGGAGGGCGACGGCGGCGTGGCGATGGTCGGCGACGGGATCAACGACGCCCCCGCGCTGGCGGCCGCGGACGTGGGGATCGCGATGGGCGCGGCCGGCACCGACACCGCCCTCGAGACCGCGGACGTGGCGCTCATGGCCGACGACCTGACCCGACTGCCCTACGTGATCGACCTCTCGGCGCGGGCCGGGCGGACGATCCGGACGAACATCGGCGCGTCGCTCGCCGTGAAGGCCCTCCTCGCGGTCGGCGCGCCGTTCGGATACGTCACCGTCGCGATGGCGGTGATCGTCGGCGACATGGGAATGAGCCTCGGCGTGACCGGCAACGCGCTCCGGCTCGGCGGGATCGACCCCGCGGAGCCGACGGAGGCGAGCGAGTCGCCGGCGTCGACGAACCCGGCGGGGACGAGCGAGTCGCCGGAGCCGACCGCCTCGGCCGAAGCGGCGAAGTAGCCGGGAGACGAGTCCGGCCGCGGTCAGCTTTAACAGCGCGCCACGCGTACCGGCCGCCGGGATGCCCTCCGAGAGCCGCTCCGCCGAGGCGGTCGAGACGGCCGAGACGGCCGAGCGAACCGAGGCCGCCGCCGAATCGACGGGCGACGCGAACCCGCGGACGGCCGAGTCGGCGTCGGTCCCCGAGCCGATCGAGTGGGGTCCGGTACGCCACGATCGGCTCCGGTCGCTCGCGCTCGGCGTGAGTCTCGTCGTCGCCGTCGGCGTCCTCCTCGTCGTCGGGATCGTCGCCGTCGCCGCGGCGGACGCGGGGTGGACCGCGGCGACCGGCGGCGGGTTCGGCGGGGGCGGCGACCTGTGGGTGCTCGCCGTGCTGTTTCTCGTCGGCGGGCCGTTCTCGCTCCTGTACCTCCTGATCGCCTACGACCGGTCGACGGGGGAGACGCGGGAGCGGATCCGGTCTGCGGTCGGCGACTACTCCCTCTCGCGGGAGTCGATCCGGCCCGCGTGGGTGCTCGCTGGCGTGGTCCCGTTCGGCGCGCTCTGGGTGTGGGGCCCCTCGCCGGCCGAGATCGGGCTGTTCTACCTCTTCCCGCTGGTCTGGTTCCTGCCGGTCGTCGTCGTCGGCTCGAAGGGAACGTCGGTCCGGCTCGACCCCGCGGAGCGCGTCGTCGAGCGGACGGACCACACGCACGACCGGAGCCGGTCCGACGACCTCGAGTGCGTGATCCGGACCCGTCGGATCGACCTGCCGTGGACGACGCTGTTCCTGCTGGCGTACCGCGGGAACGCCTGGTATCGGTCGACGCCGTGGCTGTTCGTCCCGAGCGAGCGGGCCGACGCGGTCGAGCGGGCGCTCGAGGCGGTGCTCGACCGCTCTCCGGGACCCGACCGCGCGAGCCTGCCCGAACGGGTCACCCTCACGATCCTCGGGAGCAGCTCGCTCGTCGTCGGCCTCGCGATGTCGATCGCCGGGGCGGACGGCGGCGGGCTCGCGTTGGGGCTGCTCTCCGCGCCGTTCACCCTGCTGTTCCTGGCGCTCGCGGCCCGGCTGTGACGCCCGCGGACGCGGCGTGATCACCCCCACCGGACGACTCAAATAGCCGCACACCCTACCCGAGGACATGGACCGCAAGCGGCTGGAGCGGACGTTGGCCGAGGAGTTCGGGGGAACCGCCGCGGAGCGGCGCGCGGTAGCCAGGGCCGCCAACGACCTCGCCGACTCGGGCAAACCCTCCGCCGACCGCGGCCACGCGCTGAGCGTTCCCGGCGTCGTGCGGCACCTCTCGGACGCGCCGGACGGCTCGTCGCTCGTCGAGCGCTGGAACTGGTGGCTGGGCGCGCTGGAGACGGCCTACGGCGGCTACGACTACTTCACCGTCCGGTTCGTCGAGGACGACGAGGAGGCCGGACTCCGGCGGTAAGGCTGGGACGCCACGCTCGACTCCGGGGAAAGAGGCTATTTGGATGGGGGGTGTCTCCCCCGGTAGATGGACGACCGAACGATCGACGACTTCGACCTGCTGGAGACGACGGTCGGCGAGATTCACGCCGGCTTCGAGGCGGGGACGCTGACGGCCGAGGGACTCGCCGAGGCGTACCTCGACCGGATCGCGGCGCACGCCGACGACCTCAACGCGGTCCTGACGGTGAACGAGGCGGCGGTCGACCGCGCTCGGGAGCTCGACGACCGGTTCGCGGCCGACGGTCCCGTCGGGCCGCTCCACGGGATCCCGACGGCGATCAAGGACAACCACGACACCGCCGACATGCCGACGACGGCGGGGTCGGAGCTGTTCGCGGCGTTCGTTCCCGACGAGGACGCGTTCGTCGTCGAGCGGCTGCGGGAGGCCGGCGCGGTGATCCTCGCGAAGACGAACCTCCAGGAGCTCTCCTTCGGGGTCGACTCCGTGAGCTCGCTCGGCGGGGAGACGCGGAACCCGTACGCGCCCGACCGGCGACCCTCGGGCTCGAGCGGCGGGACCGCCGCGGCGATCGCGAGCAACCTCGCGGCGGTCGGCACCGGAACGGACACCTGCTCGTCGGTGCGCTCGCCGCCGGCGTTCACGAGCCTCGTCGGCCTCCGCCCCACGCGGGGGCTCGTGAGCCGTACGGGGCTCGTCCCGCTCTCGGCGACGCAGGACACCGCGGGGCCGATCACCCGGACCGTCGCCGACGCGGCGCGGACGCTCGAGGCGATGGTCGGCTACGACCCGGACGACCCGGTCACGGCGCTCGGCGTCGGCGAGGTGCCGGCGGAGGGGTACGCGGCGCACCTCGACGCCGACGGGCTCGAGGGCGCGCGGATCGGCGTCGCGCGCGACCTATTCGAGGTGTCCGACCCCGAGAACCCGGCGGCGGACACCGCGGAGGCGGTCGTCTCAGTCGTCGAGTCCGCGATGGACGAACTCGAGGCGGCGGGCGCGACCCTCGTCGACCCCGTCGAGGTCGTCGACGGCGACTTCCTGGACTCCGCGCGGGTCGTCAACAAGGAGTTCGAGCGCGACTTCGACGCGTACCTCGCCGCGCACGGGGACACGCCCGTCGACTCGCTGCGGGAACTGGCCGAGAGCGGGACGATGGCCCCGAGCGTCGCGGAGCGCGTCCTCGACGGCGGGATCCTCGGCGTCGCCGAGGGGGTAGACGACGACCCCGAGTACCATCGGGCGCTCGCGCGCCGGGAGACGATCCGGACCGAGACGGTGAACCGGCTCGTCGCAGAGGACCTCGACGCGCTGGTGTACCCCCCCTCGATGGCGCTGCCGGTCGCGATCCCCGATCACCAGCCGTTCTCGGAGATGCGGTGTGAGCTCTCGGCCCACACCGGGCTCCCCTCGATCGTGCTGCCCGCGGGGTTCGCCGATGCCGAGGGCGGCGAGGCGCTCCCGGTCGGGTTCGAGCTCCTCGGCCGGCCCTTCGCCGAACCGCGACTCCTCGAGCTCGGGTACGCCTACGAGCGGGCGGCGGAGCCCCGTCGTCCGCCGGAGCGGTTCGCGTAGGCGGCCGACCTCCCGATCCGACTTCCGCCCGCGAGCGCCCGTGAGCGTTTTACTTTCAGTTTCACTCCGCGGTTGGCTCGGTTATAGGGGCGTCGCGTACGAAGCCGTACGTATGAGCGTGTCATCGGAGGACCGGCCGCGGTACGCGTCGCCGACGCGCGTGGACGTCACGGAGTGTCGAACCGACCGCATCGCCGACCGGATCCGATCGAACCGGGTCGCCGGCGGCGAGGTCCACCTGGAGCGCCGCGGCGGGCGGACGTACCTCGTGGCGACGCCGACGGAAGGGACCGCGTCGCGGTCGCGGTAGGGGACCGGAACGAAGCGGGGAGGCGGAGAACCGAGCCCCGGCGTCAGTCGTCCGCGGCGATCGGGTTACGGGCGTCGTCGCCGGACGAGAGGAGGCTCTCCAACCCGACGCCGAGCGCCTCGTTCGTCCGCTCCACCGACTCGGCCGCGGGGAGGTCCGTGGTCAGCGCGCGGATCGCGTCGACGTTCTCGGGGACCACGTCCGCCTCCTGGTGGACGTTCTCGAAGAGGTACAGGTCGCGCCCGGAGACGTTGATCGACTCCTCCCAGACGCAGTTCTCCCAGAGGTCGCCGCGGGGCCGGCCGCGGTCCATCGCGTACTCCTTCAGTTTTCCGGCCCCGTCGATGCCGGCCGCCTCGGGAACGGTGAAGATCCGAGGTTCGTCGGCGAGCAGGTCGCGGACCGCCTCCGTCGTCGGCGCCTCGCCGAGCGTGACGTTGACGCTATGCGTGTGCATCGCGGTCACCGGGGCCTTCAGCGCGGCGGTGTCGACGGGGACGCCCGACAGGACGGTGTTCACGTCCGGACCGTGGTGGGAGGGGACGGTCATCGGGTCGGGTATCACGTCGTTTATCGGGCCGCGCCCGGTCTCGCTCGGGTCGCCGCCGCGGCGGACCAGCGTGACGCGGGCCTTCTCGACGCCGTAGGTCTCCTTCAGCGGCGCGAGCAGGCGGGCGAGCCCCGTGGTGTTACACGAGACGACGCGCAGGGTGTCGGCCCCCCGGCCGGCCTCGAAGTTCGTCCGGGCGTTGAAGGAGGCGTCGGCCACGTCGGCGTCCTCGCCGCCCTGGAAGATCGCGGGCGTGTCGTGTGCCGCGTACACCGAGCGGTTCCGTGCGCCGATCCCGGAGGGTGTACAGTCGACGACGACGTCGACGGCCTCGAGCAGGTCGGGGAGCGTGCCGGCGATCCCGACGCCCGCGGACTCGAACTCGCCCGCGCGGTCGGCGATCGCCGCGTAGAGGTCGTACCCGCGCCGGATCGCCGCCTCGGCCTCGTAGTTGGGCTTCGTCTTCGTGACGCCGACGAGTTCCATGTCGGGCTGGGCCGCGACCGCGTCCGCGACGCGTTTCCCGATCGTCCCGTAGCCGTTGACGCCCACGCGTATCATATCTTTACGTCCACCGCGACCTGTCATAATTGTTTCGAGGTTTTTCCATAGAAATTAACTACTCTATGAGTAACGACTCCGTTAATTCGCGCCACCGCGGTCTTACAACCTTATTACGTAAGGGAGTAATAATAGAGTAATCGGCCGCATGCGCGCTCGATAGACCGATACTCGCTCTCTTCCGAATCGAGCTCGCGGATCGACCCCGCGGATCGGCCGGAGGGATGGCAAGGACTAACGCCCGCGACGACCCACGACGTGACATGAGCGATCACCTCGCGGAGGCGGCCCGGACCGCCGTCGACCAGTGTCTGGACGTGAGCGCGGACGAGTCGGCGGTCGTCGTCACCGACGACGAGCGCGAGCCGATCGGGGAGGCGCTGTACGCGGCCGCGGCCGCGGCGACCGACGACGCGACGCTGCTGAAGTACCCGCCGAGCGACCAACACGGGACCGAGCCGCCCGCGCCGGTCGCGGCCGCGATGCGCGAAAGCGACGTCTTCCTCGCGCCCACGACGAAGAGCCTGAGCCACACCCGCGCCCGCGGCGCCGCCTGCGAGGCCGGCTCCCGCGGCGCGACGCTTCCGGGGATCACGGAGGACGTGTTCGTCACGGGGCTCGACGCCGACTACGCCGCCATCGACGCCGCCTGCGACCGCGTGCTCGACGCGGTCGCCGACGCCGAGGAGGTTCGGGTCACGTCGCCGGCGGGGACCGACATCACCTTCGGGATCGGCGACCGCGAGTGGCTCGCGGATACGGGGATGGTCCACGAGTCCGGCGACTTCTCGAACCTGCCGGCCGGCGAGGTGTTCGTCGCGCCGGAGACCGCCACCGGCACCTACGTCGTCGACGGGACGATGATGCCTCACGGGCTGCTCGAGGAGGGACGCGAACTCACGTTCGAGGTCGAAGACGGGCTGGTCACCGCGATCGACGACGACGCGATCCGTGCCGACGTCGAGGCCGCCGCCGAGGAGGTCGGCGACGCCGCCTACACCCTCGCCGAGCTCGGGATCGGCACCAACGTCGGCGTCGAGTCGCTCGTCGGGTCGGTTCTCCTCGACGAGAAGGCGGCGGGGACGGTCCACGTCGCGATCGGCGACAACGCCGGGATCGGCGGGGAGACCGACGCGCCGCTCCACCTCGACGGGATCCTCAGGGAGCCGACGGTCTACGCGGACGGCGAGGCGGTCACGCTACCGATCCCCTGAACGCGGTCGAAGGGTCACTCCGCGACCGCCAGCGCGACGCCGGCGACCCCCCGAACGCCGATCACCTGGTGTCGCCACCCGTCGCCCGCGTCGACACACAGCGTCCCGGCGTCGGTGACGGCGACGGAGAGCCCCGGCCCGTACCCGAGCGCGACCGGGCGCTCCTCGACCGGCAGGTCGGCGACGCGCCAGGCGTCGGCGTCCCAGCCCGCGTCGCTGGCGCTCCCGACCGTGTCGCCTCCCGCGTCCTCGCGGACGAGGAGGTCGCCGTCGACGACCGCGAGCGCGTGTCCGTCGCCGTCGGCGGCGACGGCGGTCGCGTCCCCGCCGCTCGCCGCCATCCACCCGTTCCCGAGCCAGTAGAGCCCGTCCGCCGTCGCGGCCAGGGGGACCCCCGCGCCCGCGACGTCGCGGGCGTCCGCGAGCCCGACGGACTCGAGCGCGGGACGGTCTCCGCCGGAGTTCGCCGTCCCGACGACCCGGTGAACCCCGTCGCCCGCGGCGATGAGCGGCCCGTCGACCGCGCGGGGATCGTCCACGTCGCCGATCCGGGTCGACGCGGCGCCGGCGGCGTCCCCGTCGACGCCGTCGACCCCGATCCGGCGGATCCCGCCCGCCGCGTCGGCCGCGAGGAACGCCCCGGCGTGGACGCCCACCGCGACCGCGGGACCGACGCCGGCGGCCGCGAACCCGTCGGGCTCGGCCGCCCCCGGCTCGTCGTCGCCGATCGGACCGACGAGGACGTCCCCGTCGGTCGCGACCGCCAGGAGGTCCGCGGCGTCCGGCCGCGCGAGGACCGCGACGTCGCGGGCGGGATCGCGGGTCGCCAGCTCGAACTCCCCGACCTTGTCGCCGGAGATGGCGACCCGGACGACGCCGGTCCCGGTCGCGACGTAGGCGTCCGTGCGGCCCGCGGAGCCCGCGTACACGCGCTTCTCCTCGATCGAGATGTCGTCCTCGGCGGGTGCCATCGGGGAGGGGTTCTCGACCGGGACACATAAGCCGCGCGGGCCGTTGCGAGGGGCGGACCCGCGGGTCCTCGGCGTGACCGTCCCCGCGTCCGTTCCGACGGCCATTTGCCGGACGGCGACGTACCGCCCCGCGTGAACTCGGTCGTCGTCGAACTCGCCGGGCTGCTCGCCGAGGTCCTCCCGCGGCTCGCGCGGATCGCCGCGTTCATCGCCGCCGGGGTGTTCGTCGCCAACGTCGCCGTCGCCTTCGGGCTGATCCGGTACGTGGCCGGCCTCTCGGGGTACCTCACGCGGCCCGCGAACCTCCCGGACGAGGTGGGTACCGCCATCCTCACGACGGCGGCGTCGACGACCGCCGGGTACGCCACGCTCGCCGAGTACCGCGAGTCGGGGCTGCTCGACGACCGCGCCACGCTCGTCGCCGTCGTCATCAACACGTTCTTCGGGTTCGTCCAGCACGTGTTCACCTACTACGTCCCCGTCCTGATCCCGATCCTCGGGGCGACGACGGGCGTCCTCTACGTCTCCGCGCGCGCCGGCATCGCGCTCGCGATCACGGTCACGGGCGTGTTCCTCGGCGGGATCCTCGTCTCCGAGCGCGACGTGGACCGGTCGGCGCTCGCCGAGGTCGACGCCGCCGGCCCCGACGCCGACGACCGGACCCGCGAGGAACGCGTCCGCGAGGCCGCCGAGAAGTCGTGGTCGACGCTCCGGCGGATCGTCCCCCGGCTGGCGGTCGTGTACACGCTCGTGATCGCGTTCGTGGCCACCTACGACGTGGAGTCGCTGACGGCGGTCGCGGAGCCGCTCACGGGCGCGGTCGGGCTCCCGAGCGCCGCGGTCCCCGTGATCGCGGTGTACACCCTCGATACGACCGCCGGCGCGGTCACCATCCAGCCGCTCCTCGACGGGACGTTCACGCCGCGAACCGCGGTCGCGACCCTGCTCATCGGCGGCATCCTCTCCTTCGCCGTCTCGACGTTCCGGCGCTCGATCCCGTTCCAGTACGGGATCTGGGGGGCGTCGTTCGGGACGAAGGTGATACTCGTCAACACGGCGTTGAAGCTCGTCTTCATCTCGCTCACCGTCGCGCTGCTCCTCGTTCCGCCGTGGTGAGAGCGTGGGCCGTCGCCGACGCCGCTACTGACGCCGATGACGCCGACGACCGGCGGGTCACTCCCCCGCCGCGGCCGCCGCCGCCCCGTCCCGGATCCCGTCGCGGTAGCGGGCCACGATGACGACCGTCGCGACCGCGGCGAGCACGGCGAAGGCCCCGACGAGCGTGAACGTCCCGCGGTAGCCGGTCGACTCGATGAGCGCGCCGAACAGCGGCGGCGCGACCGTGTTCCCGATCATGATCCCGATCGTCACGACCGCGAAGTTCCGTCCGATGTCGCCGCGCGCCGACAGCAGGTCGGCGAGCTTGTCGCGGGCGGGGAGGCCGATGCTCCCGAGGCTCCCGGCGAGGATCCCGATCCCGACCGCGACGAGCGGCGGAGCGAGCTCCGACGCCAGCGCGAAGACGGCGACGCCGACGAGCAGGTACGCGACCGCGAGGATCGGGCCCGGCCGGAACCGGTCGGCCAACACCCCGCCGGCGAGTATCAGGGCCGCGCCGGCGACGAACATCGCCGTGAGCGAGAGGCTCGCGATCCCGGAGGCGACGCCGTACCCGTCCTCCAGGAACACCACGAGGTACGAGGAGACGCCCCAGAACGCCGTCGACGCGAGCAGCGCGACCACGCCGAGCCCGAGGATCGGCCGCGACGCGCCGAGCGCGCGGAGCTCCTCGCGGATCCGGGCGAGCCGGGAGGTCGCCCCCGTGCGCGCGTCGTCGGCGTCGGGGTTCGGCCGCGTCACCTCGTCGCTCACGTGTCTGGCGAGCACGTAGCAGGCGATCGTGCCGTAGACGGCCCCGACGGCGGCGATGAGCCCGAAGGCGTGTCGCCACGTCGCGCCGGGCAGCGACGTGACCCCGAGGATGACCACGGGCGGGGCGGCGAACCCGAGGTTCCCGGCGAAGCCGTGCGCGCTGTAGGCCTTCCCGCGGAGGTCGGCGCTGCTGGCGTCCGAGAGCAGCGGGAAGTGTGCCGGGTGGTGGCCGGCGATGCCAGCGCCCAGCACCGCCTGCCCGACGAGGAGGACCTCGAAGGTGGGCGCGACCGCGAGGATCCCCGCGCCGAGCGCGCCGAGCCCGAGACAGCACGCGAGCGTGACGACGCGGTCGTAGTTGTCGGAGAGGTAGCCGTACGGCAGCTGGAGGGCAGTGTTGACGAACGCCTGGACGCCCATCGCGACGCCCAGCGCCGCGAGCCCCACGTCGAAGTCGGCGGCGAGCGTCGCCAGGATCGGCGGGAACAACACGAGATACAGGTGGTTCACGACGTGTGACCCGCTCACGAGTCCGACCACGAGGGCCGTCTCACGGGGCACGGAATCGAACCCGAGGCGGTCGAACATCTACCGATCCATCGCGAGATCCGGAGAAAACGGTACCTCAATCGGCCGGCGTTGCCGAGGAGTGGTCCGTCGGCTACGAGTCCTCAGCGGCCGAAGCGGTCGAGCGTCATGACCTTGCTCCACGCGTCGACGAAGTCCCGGACGAACTTCTCCTCGCCGTCCTCGGCGCCGTAGACCTCCGCGACGGCACGGAGGCGAGCGTTCGACCCGAAGATCAGGTCGAGCCGCGTCGCCGTCCAGTCGACCTCGCCGGTCTCGGGGTCGCGGAGCTCGAAGACCGCCTCGTCGTCGTCGACGGGTTCCCAGTCGCGGTCGAAGTCGAGCAGGTTGACGAAGAAGTCGTTCGTCAGCGTCCCCGGCTCGTCGGTGAACACGCCGCGGTCGGAGCCGTCGTAGTTCGCGTCGAGGACGCGCATGCCGCCGACGAGGACCGTCAGCTCGGGGACGGTCAGCCGCAGCAGCTCGGCCCTGTCGACCATCTCGTGTTCCGGCTCGCGGGGCAGGTCCTCGCCGAGGTAGTTACGGGCGGCGTCGACTGCCGGCTCGAGCGCCTCGAAGGACTCCGCGTCCGTCTCCTCCCGCGTGGCGTCGACGCGCCCCGGCTCGAACGGGACGTCGACGTCGTGGCCGGCGGCCGCGGCGGCCTCCTCGACCGCGAGGGTGCCGCCGAGGACGATCAGATCGGCGAGCGACACCCGCACGTCGTCGTCGCGCGAGTCGTTGAACTCGGCCTGGATCCCCTCGTAGGTCTCCAGGACGGACGCCAGCTGGTCGGGGTGGTTGACCTCCCAGCTCCGCTGGGGCTCGAGGCGGACCCGCGCGCCGTTCGCGCCGCCGCGCTTGTCGCTGTGGCGGAACGTGGACGCGGACGCCCACGCGGTCTCGACCCGCTCGGAGACCGAGAGGTCGGACTCCGAGATCAGCTCCTCGAGGTCGGCGATCCCGGCCTCGCCGACGACGTCGTAGTCGGCGTCGGGAAGCGGGTCCTGCCAGAGCATCGTCTCCTCGGGGACCTCGGGGCCGAGGAACCGCTCCGGCGGGCCCATGTCGCGGTGGATGAGCTTGTACCACGCCTTCGCGAACGCCTCGTGGAACTCGTCGGGGTCGTCGCGGAACTCCTCCAAGACCGCCCGGAAGTCGTCGTCGTGTTTCAACGCGACGTCCGTCGTCAGCATCATCACGTCCTCCTTGTCCGCGGGGTCGGCGACGCCGGGGGCGGCGCCGTCGAGCTCGTCGTTCTTCGTGGTCCACTGCCACGCGCCGCCGGGGCCCTTCTCCGGCTCCCACTCGTAGCTGAGCAGGTTGTTGACGTAGCTCAGGTCCCACGAGGTCGGCGTTGCGTTCCACGGTCCCTCGATCCCGCTCGTGATCGTGTCGGGACCCTTCCCCTCGCCGAACTCGTTGTCCCAGCCGAGTCCCTGGAGGTCGATCGGGGCGTCCTCGGGCTCCGGACCGAGGTTGTCGCCGGAGTCGGCGCCGTGGACCTTGCCGAAGGTGTGGCCGCCGGCGATGAGCGCGACGGTCTCCGTGTCGTCCATCGCCATGTGGCTGAAGGTGTCGCGGATGTTCGCCGCGGACCCCTCCAAGTCCGGCTCGCCGTTCGGGCCCTCGGGGTTCACGTAGATGAGGCCCATGACGGTGTTCCCGAGCGCGTCGTCGAGGCGTCCGTCCTCCTCGAAGCGCTCCGCCGAGGTCGACTCCCACTCGTCCTCCGGACCCCAGTCGACGGCGTCGTCGGGCGTGAAGTCGTCCTCGCGGCCGCCCGCGAAGCCGAACGTCTCGAAGCCCATCGACTCGAGGGCGACGTTCCCGGCGAGAACGATCAGGTCGGCCCACGAGAGCTTGCGACCGTACGTCCGTTTGACCGGCCAGAGCAGCCGCCGCGCCTTGTCGAGGTTGACGTTGTCCGGCCAGCTGTTGATCGGCGGGAGTCGCTGCCGTCCGCCGGCCGCGCCGCCGCGGCCGTCGTGCGTTCGGTACGTCCCGGCGCTGTGCCAGGCCATCCGGATGAAGAGCGGCCCGTAGTGTCCGTAGTCGGCCGGCCACCACTCCTGCGACGTCGTCATTACCTCCTCGATGTCCGCCTTCACCGCGTCGAGGTCGAGCTCCTCGAACGCCTCGGCGTAATCGAACTCCTCGTCGAACGGGCCGGGGTTGCCGGCGTGTTCGTCGAGGAGGTCCAGGTCCAGCTGGTTCGGCCACCAATCGGTGTTGTCTCTTGGCATTATGATCGTGGTTGCGTCGTTCGCGTTCGTACACCGGACGCGCCCGTACGAGGGCTCGGGTCGTCGAGGACGCTCCCGCAGCCGCTCGGGCCGTCGAAGACGGGTTCCGGACCCGCGCCGGAGCGAGAACGCCCGGCGTGGCGAGATCGGAGGTGCCCGTCCCGGAGGCGGGGTCGGCACGCGTTCGGCGTCACCGTCTCTTTCTCGACCTCCGATAAAAGGCTGGCCACTCGCCGCCGTGGAGTGTACGAATCGAAACTCTCGTTTCGTGTTCGCAAACAATATTTCGATCCGACGGGACACGGGAAACCGACCGCCGGCGGCACACACTAAAGGGTCCGCCGCGAGACGGGCGTCATGGACGCCAAGCGTTTCCTGTTCGTCTCGGCCGACGCCGCACTGATCACCGACCTCGCGTGGCAGGTCCACCGCGAGGGCCACGACGTGAAGTACTACGTCGAGGCCGAAAGCGATCGAGAGATCGGCGACGGCTTCGTCCCGAAGACGGACGACTGGCGCGCGGAGGTCGAGTGGGCGGACGTGGTCGTCTTCGACGACATCTGGGTGGGGTCGGACGTCGGCACGGGCGAACTCGCCCAGGAACTCCGTGAGGACGGAACGGCCGTCGTCGGCGGGACGCCGAACACCGACCGCCTCGAGGAGGATCGCGGGTACGCGATGGAGGTCCTCGAAGCGCACGGCGTCAACACCGTCGACCATCACGTCTTCACCGACTTCGACGCCGGCATCCGACACGTCCAGGCGCACCCCGTCCCGTACGTGATCAAGCCGCTCGGCGAGGTCCAGAACGTCAAGCGACTCCTCTACGTCGGCAGTGAGGACGACGGAAGCGACGTCGTCGACGTCCTTCGCGCCTACAAGAAGGCGTGGGGCCACCGGATGAAGGGCTTCCAGCTTCAGCGGAAGGTCGAGGGCGTCGAGATCGCCATCTGCGGGTTTTTCAACGGGAACGCGTTCATCGAGCAGGTGAACTTCAACTTCGAGCACAAGAAACTGTTTCCGGGAAACATCGGTCCATCGACCGGCGAGATGGGGACCTCGATGTTCTGGGCTGGCCAGAACGAACTCTTCAACGAGACCCTCGGGAAGATCGAAGGGTGGCTCGCCGAGGAGGGGTACGTCGGGAGCATCGACATCAACTGTATCGTCAACGAGAACGGGATCTACCCGCTGGAGTTCACGCCGCGGTTCGGGTACCCGACGATCGCGTTACAGGAAGAGTCGATCGAGTCGTCCACCGGGGAGTTCTTCCACGACCTCGCGCACGGCAACGAGCCCGAGGTAGCGGTTCACAACGGGTACCAGATCGGTGTGCGGATCGTCCTGCCGCCATTCCCGTTCGATGACGAGAAGACGTACGACGAGAACTCTCGGAACGCGGCCGTCGTCTTCGAGACCGAGAGCCGCGAGGGGATCCATCTCGAGGACGCGAAGCGGGTCGACGGCCAGTGGCGCGTCGCGGGCGACAACGGAATGCCGATCGTCGTGACCGGCAAGGGAGAGACGATGCAAGCAGCACGGGAGCAGGCGTACGACCGGATCGGCGGGATCGTGATGCCCAACATGTACTACCGGGACGACATCGGCGAGCGCTGGATCGACGGCGAGGGCGACCGCCTCCTGGCGTGGGGGTACCTCGGTCCGTAGGCGGGACGTCCGCCGTGACGTGGGGGGATATCCGCCGGAACACGGCCCGCTCAGCCGTCGGCCCGCTCCGCGAGGACGACGAGCGCGATCGCCGCCTCGACCGCCCGCGGCGAGACCTCCCGCGAGCCGTCGAACCGGGCGACGTCGCCGGCGCTCAGCTCGTGCTCCTCGCCGCCGACTCGCAGTTCGACGACCCCGTCGACCACGTAGAGGAGGACCCGCCTGTCGGGATGGGTGTGCGCGGGAACCGACTCGCCCGCCTCGAGCCGGAGACGGACCGTCTTCGGCTCGAGGCGGGGAAGACGGCGGCGTGTGGCGTCCCGTCGAGCTCCGCGAGGGACTCGACGGTCGTCACTCCGACCCCTCCCGGTCGGCCGGAGCGGTTCTCGACCGTCCCACGCGCGGCGGTCGGCGTCGCGAGTCCGCGGTTCGGTTCGTCACGGCCGACCGGAGGGGCGGCGACGAGGAGTCAGTGATCCCGAACCGGTTCGGCTCAAGGCCGATACGCCCGGTCGCCCTCACGGCGATCGCATGCCGACGCTCGACGTCCGCGAGATCCCGCCGATGAACCGCCACGATCGGATCCACGAGGTGTTCGGGGCCATGGAGCCCGGAGAGGCCCTGACGATCGTCAACGACCACGAGCCGAAGCCGCTGTACTACGAGATGGCCGCCGAGGTACCCTCCTTCGACGAGGACGGATACGAGGTGCGCCGGGAGGCGGAAGACGAGTTCGTCGCGACGTTCCCGAAGGTCGACGCGTAGCGACCGGCGGCGCGGCCGCCGGGTCTCGCTCCGGCCGGCGCGACGGGCGTCGCCCCGCGACGCTACGCGGTCTCGAGTTCGAGGAGCATCCCCACCGTCCGGCCCGTCTCCCGGTTCCTCCGTCCGGACTCCGCGAGCGCGGCCGTCGGTCCCGCGATCAGCTCGTCGACCAGGCTCGCCGCGAGCGCGCGAACGGTCTCCCGCTGCTCGGCGGTGAGCGTCCCGCGCGACTCGAGCGCGGAGATCGCCGCCTCGCGCTCGCGCCGTTCGATCCGGGCCGCCCGCCGCCGGAGTCGACGGAGCCGGTCGCGGTCGGTCTCAGGCATGGCGTATCTCGACGTACCACACCTCGGAGCCGTTCTCCCGGTCCGCCGTCGCCTCGCGTTCGAACCCGCGGCGGTCGAGGACGGCGTACAGCGGTTCGGGCTCGAAGCCGTTCACCAGCAGGAGCGACTCGTCGGCCGGGAGCCTCTCGAGTTCCGCCACGATGTGCTCGAACGGTTCCCCGTCGACGTCGCGGACGTCGAGCGTCCGGTCCGCCTCGGGTCGGCCTCCGCCGGGTCGTCCCGTCTCGGATCGGTCCGTGCGCATACCGGATCCCCGAACGGGACCGTGCTAGCCGTTCCCCCGAACGTCTTCGGGAGGAGGCGTAGGTGGACCGGTGCCGTACCCTGCGGCATGCGTGGGATCCCCTCACCGTTCGGCGGCGACGAGGCGTCCTTCGACGGCTACGACGAGTTCGTTCCCGACCGGCTGCCGGAGCCCGGTCCGTTCCTCGAGGGACACGACGTCCTGGAGGGACCGGACCACGCCGCGTTCCATCGGCTCACGCGGGCGCTCTTCGAGGAACGGACGGTGTACGACGTGACGTTCGACTACAACCTCGCTCGGCTGAACCTGGACGCCGGACATCCGGACGCGGGGTACCGCTACGCGAGGGAGTCCGGCGATCCGGCGACGCTGCGCGCGGAGTTCACGCCGACGACGCCCTTCTGTCCGCAGACGCACACGCTCACCGTCGGCTCGTTCAGGGCCTGGAACGGCCACACGGGCCGCCACGAGTACGACCTCGTCCGGGTGCGGGCGGCCCCGACGCACGACCGGAGCGCCGCGATCAACGAGCGGCTCGCCGCGGCCGAGGAGGCGTTCCGCGAGACGGGGGACGCGACGGTCGCGTCGACCGATCCGAACGACGCGCCGTCTTGAGCCCGGACGCCCGCGGTCGGGGCGGACCGGAACATCTTCGGGTGAACGCACTGGTGTGTCGACGCCGTACCGCGGGACATGCCCGACGTCACCGCGATCCTCGACCGGACGGGCGTCCCGGCGGACCGGGAGCGCGAGACGCTCGACGCGCGGGACCTCCCGCCGCCGCGGCCGCTCAGGGACACCCTGGAGCGGCTCGCGGCGCTCGACGACGACGTCGCGTTGATCCAGTTCAACGACCGCCGGCCGCGGCACCTCTACCCGCGGCTGGACGACCGGGGGTACCGCCACGAGACCGTCGAGGACGGCGGGACGGTCGTGACCGCGATCTGGACCGACCGGGACGCGGACGGATCGGCGGCGGCCGGGGGCGACTCGACCGCCGGCGACGACGTGCCGGCCGGAGACGACCCGGCCGCCGGCGACGACCCGACCGACGGGACGAACCGGACGGGAGAGAGGTGACGCGTGGGCGCCGTACCACGGGGGATCGACGCGGACCGGCGGCCCCCGATGACGGTCCCGTTGCGCCACTTCCTCGTCGCGCTCGCGCTGCTCGTCGCGGGCGTCGTGGTCGGCGCGGGGGCGTCCGCCGGCGTGGCTCCCGGACTCGCTCGGCTGGCGCACCTCCACCTCCTCCTGGCCGGCTGGGTCTGCGTCACGATCATGGGCGCGATGACGCAGTTCGTCCCGGTCTGGTCGGGCGTCCCGCTCCACTCGCGCCGGCTCGCGGACGCCCAGCTCGCGCTCGTCGTCGTGGGCGTGGCCGGGATCGCCGGGGGGCTCCTCCTCGCCCGCCCGGCGTGGGTCGCCCCGTTCGGGCTCGCGGCGCTCGCCGGCTTCTGGACGTTCGCGTACAACGTCGGCCGGACGCTCCGGCCGGTCGAGCGCTACGACGTCACCGAGCGCCACTTCCTCGTCGCGCTCGGGTTCGTCCTCGCGCTGTCCCTGCTCGGCGTCCTCCTCGCGGTCGGGTTCACCACGCCGGCGTTCGCCCGAGTCGGCGTCGAGCGAACGGGGGCGGTCGGGGCGCACGCGACCGTCGCGGTCTTCGGCGCGGTCCTGACGACCGTGTACGGAGCCCTCTACCAGCTGGCGACGATGTTCACGCAGACGTCGCTCCGCGGGATCGACCACGGCCTTCGGCGCGTCGAGGAGGTCGCCCATCCCGTCGGCGTCGTCCTCCTCGCGATCGGCCGGCTCGTCGCGAACGCACCGGTCGCGCGGACGGGCGGGGTACTCGTGGTCGCGGCGGCCGTCGCGGTCTGTGTCGTCCTCGCGCGGCGGCTGTCGGAGACGCGCGTGGATCCGACGCCGATGCACGCGCGGTACGCGGTCTTCGTCGCCGCGCTCGGGCTGTGGGCGCTCCTCGCGCTGCCGGCGTGGGCGGCCGACCCGCTGGCCCGCGAGCACCTCCTCGGGGCCGCGGGCGCCGGCCACCTGCTCGTGCTCGGCGCGATCGGGTTCGTCGTGTTCGGGACGCTCTACCACGTCGTCCCGTTCGTGGTGTGGGTCCACCGGTACAGCGACCGGCTGGGCGTCGAGCCGGTGCCGATGGTCGACGACCTCTACGACGACCGGCTCGCCGCCGTCGACGGGGTCCTGCTGTGCGTCGGGACGGCGCTGGTCGTCGGGGCGGACCTGCTCGGGATCGGCGGCGTCGCGTCGGCCCTCGGCGGGCTGTCGGTCGCGGCCGGGGTCGGCGCGTTCGTCCTCAACGTCCTCTCGGTGGTCGTCCGCCACGGAACGCGACCGATCGATCGGCTCCTCCTCGGATCGCTGTCGCCCCGGCGGGCGGCCGGCGACGATCCGGTCGACCCCGGCGACGCCTCCGGCGACGGGTGACCCGTCCCCTCAGACCACGCGGTTCACGAGCGACTCCCCCGCGATCGCGCGACGACGGTTCTCGCGCACGAGGTCGGCGATCCGCCGGTAGTAGTCGCGGGTCGCGGCCGCGGCGTGCGGCGTGACGATCACGTCGTCGCGGTCCCAGAAGGGGGAGTCCTCGGGCAGCGGCTCCGTCTCGAAGACGTCGAGGGCCGCGCCCGCGAGGCGGTCCGCCTCGAGTTCCTCGAGCAGTGCCGCCTCGTCGACGACGCCGCCGCGGGAGACGTTCAAGAGGTACGCGTCGTCCGCCATCGCCGCCAGCACGTCGGCCCCGATCAGGCCCCGCGTCGCCTCGGTCAGCGGGGTGGCGACGGCGACGAACCGCGCGTCCGCCACGGCGGTCTCGATCTCTGCCGGCGTGTACACCTCGCGGACGTGCTCGACGGGGGTCGGCGTCCGACGTACCCCGACGACGTCCATCCCGCAGGCGTCGGCGCGGGCGGCGATCCCCCGGCCGAGCGTCCCGAGGCCGACGACGCAGAGCGACTCGCCGGCGAGCGTGAACGGCTCGTCCCACGCCGGATGCGTCCACTCGCCGTCCCGCCCGCGGTCGCGGTAGCGGTGGAGCCGGCGGGCGAACTGGATCATGTAGCCGAGGACGGTCTCGCCGACGGCGTCGCCGTGGATCCCGGTGCTGTTCGTGAGCCGTATCCCCCGCGACTCGAGTTCGTCGAACGGGAACCGGTCGACGCCGGCCTGGATCGAGTGGATCCACGAGAGCCCCGCCGACAGGAACGCGTCCTCGTACGCGAACGTCACCAGCGCGTCGCACGCCTCGAGGTCGGTCCCGGAGCCGACGACGCGGACCTCGGAGCCGTCCTCCGAGTCGAGGGGCTCGCGAAGGACGGTCGGCGGAAAGATCAGGTCGACCGACTCGTGGATGCCGAGGGTGAACGTCATGCGACCGGCTACCGACAGCGGGGACAAATAGGTTGCTCCGGCGTCGGCGGATCGCTCAACTCAGGGTATGCTCTTATCAAAAATAGGCCCTCAGAACGAACATAACGACGAACGCGCTAACTGCACCCACTAATCCGACTTCAACTGAGCTGTCGCCAAGGACGACAAGTCCAATTAACGTGCCGATGGCGATGGCGAAACCAGATACGAGAGGACGACGAATGTTGGCCATTGTGGCACGTCTTCTGCCGACATTGAAAGTGGTTCCGAGTAATGAGAGCCTCCAATGCGCTCCGATTGTCAATACGCACTGGAGATACGACGATCGGCTCCGACGAGAACGGTCCCGTCGATCCCGCCGCGTCGACCATCGGTTTGATGACGAGCCGAGCGAACCCTCCGAGCACGCGTCCCCATGCGAGTGTTCAGATCGCCGGAGAGCCGCCGACGGACCCTCCTCGTAGCCGTCGGGCTGTTCGTCGCGTTCGCCGGGGCCTCCGTGCTCGTGCGCGAGTACGCCCCCTTCCTCACCGACGGTGCCGAGCTACGGGCGTTCGTCGCCGGGTACGGGCCGCTCGCGCCGCTCGTCTTCGTCGCGATCCAGGCCGCACAGGTGGTCGTGGCGCCGATCCCCGGACAGGTGATCGGGTTCGCGGGCGGCTACCTGTTCGGCGCGCTCCTCGGCACCGTCTACAGTCTGGTCGGCGTCGCGCTCGGGAGTTCGATCGCGTTCTGGCTGTCCCGCCGGTACGGTCGGCCGTTCGTCGAGGCCGTCGTCCGAACGGACGCCATGGACCGGTTCGACGCGTTCGTCGGCGAGGCCGGCCTACCGGGCCTGTTCCTCGCGTTCCTGATTCCGGGACTGCCCGACGACCTCCTCTGTTTCGCGGGCGGGCTGACGGACGTTAGGCTCCGCCGGCTCGTCGCCGTCATGGTCGTCGGTCGGACGCCGGCGTACGTCGTCGTCACCCTCTCCGGATCGAGCCTCGCGAACGGTGACCTCCGAGCGTCCCTCGTCCTGCTCGCGGTGCTCGTCGGATCCGCCGTGGTGGGGTACCGGCGCCGCGAGCGGATCCTGTCCGCGCTCGAGCGGCTCGGGTGATCCGACCGCCGGCCCGCCAGGTTTTACCGCGCCGGGGGTGCTACGTGGGGTATGCCAAAGTACTCGACGGGCGGCGGAGGCGGCGACGACGACGGCGACGCCTGCGAGCTCTGCGGACGCGAGACGGGCAACCTCCAGCGGGCGAACGTCGCGGGCGCACGCCTGCTCGTCTGCTCGAACTGCCGCCCCCACGACGACTCGAGACGGGGGTCGGGCGGCGGCGGTGGCGGCTCCGGCGGCGGACGCGGCGGGAGCGGCTCCGGCGGTGGCGGCTCCGGCAGTCCCGGCGGCGCGGACGGGAGCGACGGCCCGCGCAGCCGCACACAGGAGATCGCCAACAAGCAGGCGAAGATGTACGACGCCGCGACGGGCGACTCCTCCCACTGGGAGGAGGAGGGGACGAACTACGAGGAGGACCGGCTCCCGTACCTCGTCTCGGGCTACGGCGACGTGACGACGGAGGCGCGGCAGGAGGCGGGACTCACCGTCGAGGAGCTGGCCGCGGAGCTCGGGATCGACGAGGACGACCTGCTGGCGATCGAGGACGGGCGGGCGGCGACCGCCGGCGTCGGCGGCTCCGTCGTCCGCGCGGTGGCCGAGCGCCTCGACGTGACGCTCGTCGACGAATGACCCCCGTCGACGAACGAAGGGCGGGACGAACGAAGGCGGGCGACGAATGAGGACGGTCGACGAATGAACGCGATCAAGGACAGCGTTCACGGTCACGTCCGGCTGGACCCGGTCGCGACCGAGCTGATCGACACGCCGGCGTTCCAGCGGCTGCGCCACATCAAACAGCTGTCCACGGTTCGGCTCGTCTATCCCTCCGCGAACCACACCCGCTTCGAGCACAGCCTCGGCGTCTACCACCTCGCCCGGCAGGCGCTCGACGGTCTCGGTCTGGACCCCGACACCGCCGCACACGTCCGGGCGGCCGCGCTGCTCCACGACGCCGGCCACGGCCCGTACGGCCACCAGACCGAGGGGATCATCCGGCGGCGGACCGGCCGCGACCACGACGACGTCGAGTGGCTCCTGACCGATCCCGACCGGGAGGTCACTCGCGTCCTCGAGCGCAACGGCCTCGATCCGGAGCGGGTGACGGCGTTGATCGCGGGCGAGGGCGGCGTCGGCGCGCTCGTCTCGGGGGAACTCGACGTCGACCGCATGGACTACCTCGTGCGCGACGCCCACCACACGGGCGTCCCCTACGGCACCGTCGACACCGGGCGGCTGGTGAACGAGCTCCGGCTCGTCGGGGGCGGGAACCGTCCGGACGGCGGGGGGAGCGACGCCGACCCCGACCCCGCGAGCGCCGACCTCGTGCTCGCCGAGGGGAACGTCGCCACCGCGGAGAGCCTGCTTTTGGCCCGATCGCTGATGAACGCGGTCGTCTACCGCCACCACGTCTCCCGCGTCGCCGGCGCGATGCTCGAGCGCGCCTGCGAGCGCTACCTCGACCGGACGGAGACGGACGTCGAGCGCTTCCGACGGATGGCCGACCACGACCTGCTCGTCGAACTCCGCGAGCACGTCCCGGAGCTCGGCCGGCGGATCGAGCGGCGCGACCTGTACAAGCGGGCGGTGTGGGCCGGGCTGGGCGAGGTGCCCGCCGGCACCGTCGACGCCGACCACGCGGCGGCGCTCGCGGCCGAACGCGAGATCGCCGACCGCGCGGGCGTCGACCCGAAGCGCGTCGTCGTCGACGTCCCGTCGCGACCGGGGCTCAAGGAGTCCGACTCCGCCGTCGTCGTCGACGGGATCACCCAGCGGCTGTCGGACGCCTCCGAGCTCGTCGCCGGGATCCGGGCGGCGGAGCGCGGTCGCTGGCGGCTCGGCGTGTACTGTCCCGCCGAGCACGTCGACGCGGTTCGCGAGGCCGCCCGCGGCGTGCTGGGCCTCCGGATCGCCGAGTGATCGGAACGCGTATCGGTTCCGCGCGCGACGCTCACTCGGCCGTCGGCTTCGGGACCGTGATCACGGGGCGGTCGCTCGAGAGGATCACGTCCTGGGTGACGCTCCCGAAGACGGCCTTCCCGCTCGGGCGGCGCTTCCGCCCGGAGACGCAGATCGCGTCGGCGTCGACGTCGTCGGCGGCGGCGACGATCTCGGGACCGGGATCGCCGCTCGCCTCGTGGTGAGCGACCGTGACGCCCGCGTCCGCGAGCGCCTCGCGGGCGCGCCTGACGGCCGCGAGCTGGTTGACCGACGCCCCCTCGGGGTTGTCCGTGAACACGTGACAGAGGTGGGCGGTCACGTCGGCTTCCGCGCCGGGGAGGTCCGCGACCGCGCGCGCCTGGGCGGTCGCTCGCGCCTCGTCGTCGTCGATGGCGATGAGCACGTCGTACATACTCCACGCTCGATCGCGGGGGATAATAAACGGTGCCGACGGTTCTCGCGCCCGTCGACGGTTGCGACGACACCCACGGCCGCACCGACACCCACGGCCGCACCGACACCCACGGCCGCACCGACGCCGACGGTCCCGTTCCCGATCGGTCCCGACGCCCGCGTTTTTAACCGATCCCGACGAAGGGCCCGCATGACCACGGTCAAGGACACCGTCCACGACCACATCGAGATCGACGGCGTCGCCGCCGCCCTCCTCGACACGCCGGCCGTCCAGCGGCTGCGCCACGTCAAACAGCTCGGCACCGTCCAGCTCGTCTACCCCTCCGCGAACCACACCCGCTTCGAGCACAGCCTCGGCGTCTACCACCTCGCCCGACGGGCGCTCGACGGTCTCGGCATCGAGGGGCGGCAGGCCGACCGGATCGAGGCGGCCGCGATGCTCCACGACGTCGGGCACGGCCCGTTCAGCCACAACCTCGAGTCGCTCACGTACCGCCGGACGGGGAAGTACCACGACGACGTCGCGGAGCTGCTCGCGGGCGGCGAGGTGGGCGCGGTCCTCCGCGATCACGACCTCGATCCGGAGGAGGTCGCCGGGATCGTCGCCGGCGAGGGGACGTACGCCGGCCTCGTCTCGGGGGAACTCGACGTCGACCGCATGGACTACCTCGTGCGCGACGCCTACCACACGGGCGTCCCCTACGGGACCATCGACACCGAACGGTTCGTCCGGGAGCTCACCTTCGTCGAGGGGGTCGGATCCGGGGGTGACTCCCCCGCCCTCGTCCTCGACGAGGGGAACGTCCAGACGGCGGAGAGCCTGCTGCTCGCGCGCGCGCTCATGAACCCGGTCGTGTACACCCATCACGTCGCGCGGATCTCGAAGGCGATGTTGCGCCGGGCGGCCGCGGAGCTCCTCGAGGCGACCGCGACGACCGCGGCCGAGCTGCGACGGATGGACGATCACGACTTCCTGGCGGCGATCCGTGACTGCCCGGCGACGGCGGAGCTCTCGCGGCGGTACGACGAGCGCGACCTCTACAAGCGGGCGGTGTGGGCGGAGTACGACGACGTCCCCGACCGCGTCCACGACGCCGACCACGCGACCGAGCTGGCGCTCGAACGCGAGATCGCGGCGGAGGCCGGCGTCGCCCGCGAGGACGTGATCCTCGACGTCCCCGCGGAGCCGTCGATGCGCGAGTCGACCGCGCGGGTGACGGTCAACGGCGAGGTGCGACGGCTCGAGCGGCAGTCGCCGCTCGTCTCCGCGCTGCGGGTCGTCCAGCGGAACCAGTGGCGGCTCGGCGTCTACGCGCCGGACTCCGCGACGGACCGGGTCGGCCGGGCGGCCGCCGGCGTGCTCGATCTCGACCCGGACGCGCTCGTGATCGAGGTGCGGAAGGCGATGCCGACGACGCTCGACGAGTTCTGAGCGCCGGCGCGGGGGGCGGCGGTCGCGGTCGGGTCGCGGGCGACGGGGTCAAGCCGATCGCGACCCTAGCCCGGACATGGTCGCGTTCTCGCTTCTCGCCGGCCTCGTTGTCGGCCCGACGGTCGGACTGCTCGCGACGCTCGCGATGGATCCCGTGATGGCGCGGCTCCCCGAGGGGGAGACCGCGCCGAAGGTCGCCGCGAGCGTGCTGACGGGGACCGCCGTCGACGACGCCCCGGACCGGCTCGCCGCGTGGGTCCACTACGTCGCCGGCGGCGGCTCCGGACTGCTGTTCATCGGCCTCGCGGCCGGGATCGAAACGCTCGGTGCGGGACCGGCCGTGGCGCTCGCGGCGGCGGCGGTCGTCATGCTCGGCGCGATGACGGGGTTCTTCGCGCTCGTTCCCCTCCCGCGGGCGACGGGGCTTCCGCGTCAACGACTGCGTCGGGTCCGGCGGGACTGGACCGTCTCGGCGGCCGCGTACGTCGTCGCCGCGGCCCTCCTCCTCGGCGTCGCGGCCGCGCTCGGGGCGGGGGCGTGATCGGTCGCCGTGCTCCGGGAGCCGGCCGGAGAGAAACCGTTTAGTCGCTGGATCGACCCGCTGTGTTCATGCACGCGATCACCCAGTCCGGGTGGGTCGAGGTCATCTCCGGCTCGATGTTCTCGGGGAAGACCGAGGAGCTGCTCCGCCGGCTGCGCCGCGCGGAGATCGCCGGCCAGTCGGTCGCCGTCTACAAGCCCGCCGTCGACGACCGCTACGGCGAGACCACGATCGGCACCCACAACGGCCGCCAGTGGGACGCGACCGTGGTCGACAACGAGGGTGACGGCCCGCTGGCGATCCTGGACCGTCCCGACGCCGAGGTCGTCGCCGTCGACGAGGCCAACTTCTTCTCGGACGCGCTCGTCGAGGTCTGTAACGCGCTCGCCGACCGCGGCTCGCGGGTGATCGTCTCGGGGACGGACCAGACGTTCCGGGGCGAACCGTTCGAGCCGCTGCCCCGACTCATGGCGACCGCCGAGTACGTCGACAAGCTCCGGGCGATCTGTACGGTGTGTGGCGAGCCCGCAACCCGGAACCAGCGGCTCATCGAGGGCGAGCCCGCCCACGTCGACGACCCGACGATCCTCGTCGGCGCGGAGGAGTCCTACGAGGCCCGGTGTCGCGACTGCCACGTGCTCCGGACCGGCGAACGGGAGGAGTGGAGCGAGCGTCCCGAGCGGATCGGCGGGGAACGCGCGGCCGACGAGTGAGTCGGAGCGTCTCCCGGCGGGTCGCTCACCCCTTGACGTTACACACCGGGAACGTGCGGGCGACCGTGTCGCCGATGCCGAGGTCGTCGCTGACGCGGACCACCTCGTCGACGTCCTTGTACACGCCGGGCGCCTCCTCTGCGACGGTCGCGCCCGACTGGGCTTTCACGTAGATCGCCTGCTCGCGTTCGAGGTCGTCGGCGACGTCGCCGCCCCAGAACTCCTGTTTCGCCTGCGTGCGGCTCATCAGCCGACCGGCCCCGTGCGCCGTGGAACCGAACGAGACCGATAGCGACTCCGCGCCGCCGCGGAGCACGTACGACCCCGCGCCCATGCTGCCGGGGATGATCACGGGCTGGCCGACCGAGCGGTACGCCTCGGGAACCGCCTCGTGGCCCGCGGGGAACGCCCGCGTCGCCCCCTTCCGGTGGACGTACAGCTCGCGGTCGACCGCGCC
>NZ_NHPJ01000044.1 GCF_002252985.1 Halorubrum halodurans
GAATATTTAGCTGACAGTATTACTACCAGGAACGTTGCCCGAGAGTACGATTCTGTCTACGGTTCGTGGTGTGTTGTCTTCGGAGCGATCTAGAGAAGGCTCACCAGATCGGATAGCAGATCCACCGTGTTCATGTATGAGCTCAGCGAGTTTCCGCCCATGAATGAGGCGGACGTCAAGATCGTGAGCGAGTATTATCGCTTCATCGGTGAATGAACTGGTCGTGACCAGCACGACCTCATCAATATCAGAATCTTGGAGATATAATGTCGCGTATCTCCGGATCTCTGGACTTCCAATCCGATTTTCCTTCTGATTACGTTTTACCTGTATAGCTTCTATTTTCTCAGATTCCACAGCACGAGCAACGACGTCGATCCCTCGGTCCCCACTATTGCTCGTTGATTTGGCGTGATACCCCATACTGTTCCACAGATCTGCGACAATGTCTTCCAACTCATAAGGAGAAACAGAAACGAGCCTACTTTGAATATCCTCTATCAGATCTCCCATACTAGGTGATCAGGGTAGTCATACTAATAATCAACACACAATCATCTCACTGTGGTCTTACGACACTGAACTAACCCTCTACGTCCCGTACGCAAGACCTGTCGTTTCGAGAGGATCGCAGCCGCCTCGAAGATTTATGCCTCCCGCCGAAGAGTACGCGGTATGTCACACAGCGTCTGTCTCACGTACGACTTCGACGCCGTTTCCGGGTGGACGAGCGCCGGGATGCCGGAGTACCGCTCGTGGGGCGTGTACGGCGCCGAGACCTGCGTTCCACGGCTGCTCGACCTCCACGACCGGACCGGCGTCTCCTCGACGTGGTTCGTTCCGGGACACACGATAGAGAGCTTCCCCGAGGCCGCCGGCGCGATCCACGACCGCGGCCACGAGATCCAACACCACGGGTGGAGCCACGACCCGCTCCCGTCCTTCGACTCGCGGGACGCCGAGCGCCGCGACTTCGTCCGCGGCATCGAGGCGATCGAGGAGTTGACCGGCGAGCCGCCGACCGGGTTCCGGAACCCCGCCGGCGGCTTCTCGGAACACACGGTCGACCTGCTCCGCGAGTTCGGCTTCGAGTGGGACTCGAGCGGCACCGAGCGCGACCTCCGGCCGTACTACCTCCGTGAACCGGGGACCGTCGAGCACGACCGGCCGTACCGGCGCGGCGATCGGACCGGGATCGTCACGGTTCCGGTCCCGTGGCACCGCGACGACTGGCTCCAACTGTTCCCCGTGGCCTCCGACCCGCAGTTCGTCTCCTACGGCCACGAGCCGGACGTGTTCCACCGCTGGCGGACGGAGCTGGAGTGGATGCGCGACCACGTCGAGGAGGGCGTGCTGACGCTGCTTTTACACCCGCAGTGTGCCGGGCGCGCCCCGTTCGTCGCCGAGCTCGAGGCGTTCATCGAGGACGTGACCGATCTCGACGACACGGGGTTCGCCGACGTCTCGACGGTCGCGGCGTCGTTCCGGTCGTAGGGGAGGACCCACGAACGCCGCCGTCCTCTCAATCGCTTCCCGCTCCCGACCGGTAGCGTCGGCTGACGGCCTTCCAGCGACCGGACCGGAACAGCCCGTAGTTGATCGCGCCCGGAACGAACGGCTCCAATATCAGCGCCAGGTAGAGCCCGACGACGCCGAGCGGCGTGACGAGTCCGACGAGCGCGGCGGGGAGCGCGAAGACGTACCGGCCGAGCAGCGAGGCGACGAAGGGCCACCGCGTGTCGCCGGCCCCCACGAGCGCGCCCGACGCGGTACCGTCGAGACCGAGTCCCACCGCGCTGACCGCGGCGACGCCGATGAACGCCGCGGTCGCGGCGATCTCCTCGGGCCCGGAGACGAACAGCTCCGCGAGCGGCGACGCGAAGAGGATCACGACCGCGGCGAGGAGCACGTAGATCACCATCGCGAGCCGGATGATCTCCGCGCCGTAGGCGCCCGCCTCCTCCTCCTCGTCGGCACCGAGTCGCTGGCCGACGAGGGAACTCGACGCCAGGGACATCCCCCAGTTGACGCTGTTTATCATCGCGCGAACCCGACGGGCGACCTCGAAGGCGGTCACGACGACCGGGCCGAACGAGGAGGCGACCCACAGGAGCGGGAAGACCACGAGCCCCTGGGCGAGCCGCCGGCCGATCTCCGGGGCGGACACCTCGAGCAGCTGTCTGACGATCGCCGCGTCCACGATCGGCTCCGACACCGAGACGGGAACCGGACTCGGCTCCATTCCCAGTCCGCCGTACGATCGGCCGAGCATCCCCCAGCCGAGGACGACCGTCACCGCGCCGGTCGAGAGCGTCGTCCCCAGCGCGACGCCGGCGACGCCCATGTCGAGCCCGAAGATGAACAGCGCGCTGAGCACGACGTTGAGCACCGCGCCGCCCGTCCGGGCGACCATCTCGGTGAAGGTGTCGCCGACGCCGGTGTACGTCCGGCTGGCGATGAGGTTCAGGGTCTCGAACAGCACGGCCGGCGTGACGTACAACAGGTACACCGTGCCGTACCGGAGCGACTCGGGCTCGGCACCCAACACGGCGATCAGCTCGGGCGCGAACCCCACGAAGAGCCCCATGATCGGCAGCGACATCCCCGCCGCGAGCAGCGTGCTCTGTGTGACCACGCGGGAGGCGCGGTCGGTCCGGCCGCCTCCGTAGTTCTGCGAGACGAGGCTCACCGTCCCGCCCGCGAGCCCGAGCCCCAACAGGACGACGATGCTCCAGTAGCCGAGCGCGAACGCCAGTCCGGCCGTCCCGGCGGTCCCGATGGCGATGCCGACCATCGCCAGGTCCGCGGTCTGTTTCGACATGATCGCGAAGCCCGTGACGATGCGCGGCCAGGCGAGGTCGAGCGTGGGACGGAACCGCTCGGCGGCGATGATCCCCCAGCGATCGAGGAGGCTGCCGAGGGCGTCGACCGGATCGTCACGAGGGATCGACATGGTCGGTACTGGCCCGGACGACACTTCGCTCTGGCGACTTCCCGAGTCGGTTGCCGGGGCCGCCGCGGGGCCCGTCGACGGCCGATCGGACCGATCGGGACGGGGCCGGCAGGCGGATCGGGTAGACGACGTGTTTTTAACCGTTCGGCGTGGTCTTCGACCGAGACGATGCCACGGGAACAGTATCAGACGAAACTGGAGAACCTCCGCGAGGACGTCCTCTACATGAGCGAACTCGTCGCCGACCGGCTCAGAATGAGTCTCGACGCCCTCGAGCGCCAGGACGCCGACCTCGGCGAACGGGTGATCACGGGCGACGCCGAGGTCAACGAGCTCTACCTGGAGCTGGAACGACAGTGTACGGACCTCATCGCGCTACAGCAGCCGGTCGCCGGCGACCTGCGGTTCATCGCGGCCTCGTTCAAGATCATCACCGACCTCGAGCGTATCGCCGACCTCGCGACGAACCTCGGCGAGTACGCCGGCGAGGCCGAACGCGAGGTGTTCCCCGACGTCGACGTCCAGCGGATCGGCGACGACACGCTGGAGATGCTCGACGTCGCGATGACCGCCTACGCCGAGTCCGATCCGGACCAGTGTCACGCGGTCGCCGAGATGGACGACGACCTCGACGCCGCCTGCGAGGCGGCGAGCGACCTCGTCGTCCGGGACCTGATAGAGCAGAACCACCTCGACGAGGACGCCGACGTGGAGACGACGATGGCGAACGTCTCCCGGCTGCTGTTGACGATCCGCGACCTCGAGCGCGTGGGCGACCACGCGGTCAACATCGCCGCCCGCGCGCTGTACATGATCGAGAACGACGACGAGCTGTTGTACTGACGCTCCCCGTCGATCGGCGACTTCCGACGCGTACATATCCCACCCCGGCGAGATGCGGGCATGAGCACGTACACCACGGAGGTTCCCGTGCGCTTCCGCGACATCGACGCGATGGGCCACGTCAACAACGCCGTGTACGCGACGTACCTCGAACAGGCGCGGACGGACTACTTCCGGGACGTCCTCTCGGCGGACCTCTCGGACGTCGCGACCGTCCTCGCGTCGGTGTCGATCCAGTTCCGGCGGCCGGTCGAGCTGGGAGACGGGGCGGTGGCCGTCGGGATCGACGTGCCCGATCTCGGCGAGTCGAGCGTGCCGATGACCTACGAGGTCCGGACCGGAGGGGACGTGGTCGCCGAGGCGGAGTCGGTCCAGGTCGCCGTCGACGACGAGGGGGCCTCGCGGCCGATCCCCGCGGCGTACCGGGAGGCGATCGAGGCGTACCACGGACTCTGAGCCGGACACGTACCTTCTTGCCCGCGCGGGCCCACGGTTCACGCATGTCGATCCGACTGTATGCCCTGGATGGCTGTCCGTGGTGTGAGAAGGTTCACGACGCGCTCGGCGACGCCGGGATCGAGTACGAGACGACGTGGGTCGACGCGTTACACTCCGACCGCGACGAGGTCAAACGCGTGAGCGGCCAGCGCGGCGTCCCCGTCCTCGTCGACGAGGAGCGCGGCGTGACGATGGCCGAGAGCGCGAACGTCCTCGAGTACGTCGAGCGAACGCTCGCATGACGATCTACACCGGCCGCGGCGACGACGGCGAGACGGATCTCCGCGACATGAGCCGGGTGTCGAAGTCCAGCCACCGGATCGAGGCGTACGGCACCGTCGACGAGGCGAACGCGCTGATCGGGACCGTCCGTCCCACCGGCCACGACGACCTCGACGCCCTGCTGGAGACGGTTCAGAACCACCTCCACGTGGTCCAGGCGGACCTCGCGAACCCCGATCCGGATCCCGACGATCCGGCGGTGGACTCGGACCACGTCGAGGCGCTGGAGGCTCGGATCGACGAGTTCGACGGGGAGCTGGAGCCGCTGCGGTCGTTCGTGCTCCCCGGCGGCGGGCGCGCGGGGGCGGCGCTTCACCACGCTCGAACCGTGGTCCGGCGCGCGGAGCGACGGACCGTCGACCTCGCCCGATCCGAGCCGATAAACGAGACCGTGGTCACCTACCTCAACCGGCTCTCGGACCTGCTCTTCACCCTCGGGCGGGTCGCGAACGCGCGCGACGGCGAGCCCGAGGAGTCGCCGTCGTACTGACGGGAGTCGGACGTTCTCGCCGCCGTCTCCACAAAGCATATATTCGTCCTTCACCAAAGGACAGATATGAGCAAGCACTTCGAGGACGCGCGATACTACCTGGGTCGAGCCGCTGAACACGCGAAGGCGGGCGTCAAGGAGGAACTCGAGCCGCTCCAGGAGCGGGTCTCGAAGCTCGTCGGCGACGAGCCCGAGGAGGAGCCGGAGCCGTCGCGCCTGGAGAAGCTCCAGGCGGACCTGAAGGAACTCGAGGAGCGCGCCGAGGGCGAAGCCCGCGAGGCCGTGGAGTCGGCACGCGAGCGCGTCGAGGCGTACCGCACGCGCGGCGAGAAGTCGGCGGAGTGACGCCGGCGCGGCGGACCGTCGCCGCCGGCCGGACGCCGTCCCGAGGTGACCGACAAA
Source organism: Halorubrum halodurans (assembly GCF_002252985.1). GTDB lineage: Archaea > Halobacteriota > Halobacteria > Halobacteriales > Haloferacaceae > Halorubrum > Halorubrum halodurans. The sequence goes on from NZ_NHPJ01000044.1 coordinate 5,469, forward strand.
GCAACCCTTAAGTTCTGACGTCGGGAACGACGTATCGTACGGGTCGGTGGTCTAGTCCGGTTATGACGGCTCCTTCACACGGAGCAGGTCGGCGGTTCGAATCCGCCCCGACCCATCCGTTCTCCTGCCGTTTTCACAGTAAACTACCCCCCTCACGTCATGCGATTTGGGGGTGAATCTACTTTCAATCATATCCGGTCGCCGTGTTCGGGTCCGTCACGTACAGCGATTACGATAAAGTAGAAATGCCAGCCAACTAAACGTTTGGTGATAACGACCCTCAAGGTTGATCGGAGTATCGGTCTCCCAGACTGGGCTGGCCATAGACGGTGTTTTTCCTACCGAGTAGTATTTCTCTGCTAATCAAAACAACAGAGGTAGTTCACGCAGGAAAAGACTACTATAGCGAACTTCTGCCGCTTATCAAACGGCGCATAGATGAGATTGAGATACCAAGTGGAAGTCTTGCTATCGGGAAAACGAAGACGTGATACAAAGAGAATCTGTGACTACTAGTAAAATGAACATAATTGGACTGGAGAATATATTTCGAATATCCACAGTTCTCATTTCCCTCGCAGTTGTTTTGGCGCCAATTCTCTATCCGAAATACTCGCTATACACAAACCGAGCCACCACTGGCCTCCAACGCCTTGACAATGTTCGGGTAAAACGCGATGGTGTACGCTTTGCCTATATTGAACAGGGCGAAAAGGGGTTTAGTGAACTTTTAGAAGCCATCTGCGTCGTTTTCGGGGATATTGCTGGGGTAGAGCGGATCTGTTTTGCCATTGGAAGTCCACCAGATCTGGGTGAATTTACTGGATTGGGAATGGAGTACGGTATTGGCGACAATGGGGTCCTCTACGTTGAGAAAGAAGACGGTAGCCGCGAACTGCTGAGATGGGAACCGTGGAGTCCGATAACCTCGCTTGAAAAAGAGAAATTAGAACGAGGTATTACTTTACGAGCGCAGGAGAGGAGTCATTTTATCACCATGGCTTTGGCTGTGTTATGGACCACTCTCTCTATTGTGACTGTTATCTAACATTCTGGCTCTGTTGGAATCCTCAGCAAGTGATGTATAATCCTCTGCGGCCCCTTACTCCTCAATCAAGTAAACGTCAGAATATATTCTGGTGCCAACTGGGAGTTTCTCGCAATGACTCACCGCAGAACATATCACACCTCGCCGGGAGAGTGTGTGTATGCCAATCTCTTTAGAGGACCTTGAACCGCATCTCTTCAAATGCGCCGATATTATTCGAGACGCGGTCGACCCAACTGACTACAAGGAGTTCATTCTCCCGCTCGTCTACTACAAGTCTATCTCCGACGAGTTCGAGAAGCAGTACGCAGAGAATCTCGAAGAGTACGGCGAGGACTTTGCCCGTCGAAAAGACCTCTACGAGATTCCCGTCGTTCCCGAAGGCTACCTATGGGATGACATCAGGGCCGTCAGCGATAACGTCGACCAAGAGCTGAACGAAGCGTTTGATGCGCTAACCGAGGCAAATCCCGAACTGACGGGCGTATTCCGTGCTGATTACATCGATGCTGACGCTCTCGACGATGATCGGCTCGGGCGGCTAGTCGAACATCTCACGAAGTACGATCTCGACCGCGACAGCGTCCCGCCGGATATGCTTGGGGAGGCGTACATGGACTTGGTTCGTCACTTTGCGGAGGAGGAAGGCAAGTCGGGCGGGCAGTTCTTCACGCCGCCGCACATCGTCAATCTCTGTGTCCGGCTGGTAGACGAGTTTGAGGATGGGATGACGTTCCATGACCCGACAGTTGGCTCGGGTGGGATGCTTATCGAGGCCGCGCGGTACTACCGCGAAGAGCAGGACGGCGACCCGACGAAACTCACGTTCACCGGACAAGAGATCAACCCGGATATTGCTGCGATAGCGAAGATGAATCTCTCCATTCACGGACTCGACGGAGAGATCGAGCGCGAGGACTCACTTTCAAATCCGAAGTTCGCAGACAGAGAGAACAGCGAACTTGAACGGTTCGACCGGGTTCTCGCCAACTTCCCGTTCTCGGCAGATTGGGCGAAAGACGAGCTACAAGATGACCCCTATAGTCGATTCAACTGGCACGAAAAGCTCCCCCGAGCGGATCGCGGCGACTATGCCTTCATCCAGCACATTGCGAAGCAACTGAATCGTCCCGATAAGGACAACGAAGGCGGAAAGGCGGCTATCGTCATCCCTCACGGCGTTCTATTCCGGAAGCACGAGAGTCGGTATCGGAAGTATATGCTGGAGAACGACATGGTGGAGGCGATTGTCGGGCTTCCTAAAAATCTATTCCAGAATAACTCGATTCCGTCGGCTGTTCTCGTGTTGAACACGGACAAGCCAGAGGAGAGAAAGAACGAGGCCCAGTTCATACACGCCGCCGACGAAGACTTCTACACGGAACTCTCAAACCAGAACGAGCTGACTGAGGATGGGCTCGATCACATCATCGAGAACTTCCGTGGGTGGACGACCGAGGAGCGGATAAGTCGGACTGTCTCGTTGGAAGAGATTCGAGAGAACGACTACAATCTCAATATTGCTCTATACGTCGATACGACCGAGCCCGAAGAAGATATAGATGTTAAAGAGGAACTGGCGAAGTTGCGAGAGTTACAGGCGGAACGCGACGAGATTGAAACGAAGATGACGGAGCATATGGAGGTGTTGGATTATGAGTGAGGACCTGACTCTGGATGAGTTTCAGCAAGTAGAGCCGGAAGAGAACTCCGAATGGCAAGAGTCAAACCTTGATGATCTTCTTTCCGATCTACTAACTGGGAGTCGACCGACAGGTGGAGGTTTAGATGAGGGAAAATATATCAGTATTGGTGGAACTCAGATTGATTCAGAGGGGTATATTGATCTTCACGACTTAGTGTACATTCCTGACAACTACTTCGAACAGGTACAGGAGACTCAATTACAGAAACACGACATTCTGGTCGTTAAAGATGGTGCGAACACCGGAGACGTAGCCATTGCGTGGGAATCTGACGACCGCATAGTAACGAATGAGCACTTATTCACACTTCGCGCAGATTCAACGATTAATCCGCCCTATCTTTTCTACTTCCTACTGTCTCATCAAGGGTGGAAGCAGATTAATGGAACAATCACTGGTTCCGCCCAAGAGGGAATCAATCGGGGGTTCACTGGTAAGGTTGATATTCAATATCCCTCAGTCTCTGAACAGCGCAAGATCGCCACCGTACTCTACACGGTTGACCGAGCGATTGAGAAGACCCAGGAAATCAAAGATCAATTAAAGCGCGTTCGTGATGGGGTCCGTCAAGATATATTTTATCGTGGTGTACAAAAAACAGGGTTCAAACGGACAGTTGATGAATTAAAAGAAATATATCTTGGAACTATACCAAAAGACTGGAAATTGCGACGAGTTAATGATGTTTGCTCTCACGTCGTTGATTGTCCACACTCTACACCAAGCTATTCCGAGGAAGGAACTCCAGTTGTTCGTACCTCCGAGATAGAGGATGGTCGTTATTATCCGGAGGAGTCCCCACGAGTAGATGAACAGGGCTATCAAAACCGGATCTCTCGGCTAGAGCCAAAGCCAGGTGACGTAGTTTTTACTCGTGAGGCTCCAATTGGAGAAGCGTTCAAAATCCCGGAAGGAATGAGATTATGCCTTGGTCAGCGTTTGATACAATTTCGACCCGAAGAAGGGGTTCTTGATCCTGATTTCTTTATTGAACTTCTTTACTCCGATATGATACAGAGTTGGTTTGAACGGTCCGCAAGGGGAAGTACGAGTACGCACATTAATGTAGGAGATATAAAGAAAATGAATATTCCAATTCCATCAATTGAAGAGCAATACCGGATAGTCAATATACTCGGTGGGTTCAGGAAACAGTTAGATTCGGAACAGAATCTCTTGAGTACATATAAATGTCTCAAACGTGGCCTCCAGCAAGATCTTCTCTCTGGAACAGTCAGAACAATCGACACTAACATAGAGGTGCCCGACGAAATCGCCCAGCATGGTTAGCGTCCCCAACGAAGGCGGCGTCGAACGATCCCTCCTCTCGTGGCTCAACGCCGTCGGTTGGGAAACACACGGACAAGACGGAAGTCGGGGCGCTAACGTTCTTGACGAAACGTATAACCGCCAGAGCAACGAGGTCATCTACTGGAACCTCCTCAGAGAGCAGGTAATCCACATCAACGAGGAGATCAGCGATGACAACGCCGACCGATTCCTCAACTCACTCCGTCGTGAGCTTGATTACGAGAACCTGCTGGAAGGCAATCAGAACTTCCACGAACTACTCACCAAAGGCAAGAGCTTCGGCGTGGAGAACGCCAACGGTGGGACCGACACGGTCTACGTGGATCTCGTCGATTTCGACCTGGACGATTTCTTAGAGTCTAATCGTTTCCACGCGGTCAATCAGTTCTCCGTCTCGCGGGAAACGACTATCCGACCGGACGTGACCCTGTTCGTCAACGGGATCCCGCTCGTCACGATGGAGCTGAAGAGCGTCGCGCAGGACAACGACTACTACGACGCCATCAGCGACCTTCACGACTACGAGGAAGACGTTCCCCGGCTGTTCATCCCCGGACTGTTCAACGTCGCCGCCGACACCATGGAGTTCCGCTACGGCTCCGTGGGTGCGCCTGAGGAGTTCTACGAGCTGTGGAACGAAGCCCCCGAACAGTATGCCGACGAGGACAACCAGATGAAGCAGGCGGTCCAAGCCCTGTGTAATCCCGCGACCCTTATCGACGTCCTCAAGAACTTCGTTTTCTTCGAGAAGCGGGCCGGCGGCGACGCCAAGATCATCCCGCGATACACGCAGTACTATGCCGTCAACAGAATTCTCGACAGAGTCCGTGAGGGGGTCCACGACCGGGGACTCATCTGGCACACCCAAGGGTCTGGTAAGTCGTTCACCATGCTCTACGCGGCCGAAAACCTTCTCTCACGGAGCGAGGTCGCCCGTAACCCGCAGGTCTTCATTATCGTCGATACGGACAAGCTCAACAGCCAAATGCGGGACCAGCTTGCGAATCTCTCGCTGGGCCAGTGGACGGAAGCGGAGTCCATCGATCACCTCGAAAAGCTGATTCAAGAAGGGAGCAGCCAACTCGTTCTCACGACGATTCAGAAATTCCAAGACGTCGAGCCGGACACTCAAGGGAATGATGAGGTCATCGTCATGTCCGACGAGGCCCACCGATTCATGGAGGCCGACCTCGGAAGCCGACTCAAGGCCGCCCTTCCCGACTGTTCACACTTCGGCTTCACCGGGACTCCCGTTCGAGAGGGTGAGAAAAAGAAGGACCGGAATACGTTCGACGAGTTCAGCCCCGAGGGAGAAGAGTACCTCCATCGGTACTCTGTCAAACAGGGGATCGAAGACGGCCTGATTCTCCCGGTCTACTTCACCCTCCGCCACGAGATGGAGTGGAAGGTTTCTGAGGATGCCATTGACGAGGAGTTCGAACATGAGTTCCGTGGCATGACACCCGAGGAGAAACGAGAGTTCATCACCGATAACGTCACCAGCCGGACCATGGCTGAACTCGAACCTCGGGTTGATCGAGCGGTTGAGGAAATAGACGAGCACTACAGCGATAAGGTGGCCCCCAACGGCTGGAAGGGAATGATCGTTACTCCAAGCCGGCGGTCAGCTGCCATGTACGGAAAGCGTCTGAGAGAACGCCGGGGAGAGGACGCCGTTGAAGTTCTCTATACGTCTACCAACGACGATCCTGACCTCATTCAGGAGTTCCACACGGACCCCGAGGAGCGGGACAGCATCGTTGAGCGGTTCAAGGAACGCGACGAAGACCCCAGTCTACTTGTCGTCCACAATATGCTGTTGACGGGTTTCGACGCGCCAATTCTGAAGACGATGTATCTCGACCGGAATCTCAAGGATCATAACCTCCTCCAAGCCATCGCTCGGACGAATCGACCGGCGGACGGCAAACAGAACGGAGAGATCGTCGACTTCCAAGGGGTCTTCGAGAACATCGACGATGCGCTCGATTACGACGCCGAGACGAGAGAGTACGCGGCCCGCGACGAGGAGGAGCTGTTCGAGGACCTTGTCGACCAGTTGGGGGTGGTCATGGACATTTTCGATGGCATTCCGAAAGACGACTCTCAGGAGGCCACCAATGCTGCTGTCTCTCGGATCAGTACACATCCTGAACGCCGGAAGTTCAAGCAGGGGTTCCGTCGACTCCAGAATCTCTACGAATCCGTAGCGCCCGATGGACGTCTAATCAGCGAAGGAATTCAGGACCGATACAAGTGGTTGAGCCGGATACAGGTGGCCTTTGAGCGTACGACCTCTGGAAAGGAAGCCCCTGAAGACGATATGCGGGAGAAGACGCGGGAGATTCTCAACGAGAACGTGGACGTCGGTGAGATTCGTGACGACTTCCCCACCTACAAGCTTGGTGAGGAGTATCTCGAAGACGCGGAAAAACTCGATAACCCGGGGGTCAAGGCATCGCAGGTCGCCCACGCGACACGAGAACATCTTCATCCGCGGGAGAATCAGAACCCGCGCTACAAGCGTTTGAGTGAGCGTGTTACGGACATCGTTGAACGATGGCAGGGAGGCAATATCGGTGATCCCGAAGCGGTTGAGGCGCTGAAGTCAGTCGAAGCGGAGGTGCTGGAAGTCGAGAGAGAGGCCGAAGACGAGGGGATGGAAGCCGCAGAGTTCGCAATTTACACCCACCTGACCGAAGAGACACCTGACGCTATCGAGTCTGAAGAGCAAGCCAAGGAAGTGGCCGAGGAGATCGTCTCGCAGTTCCAAGAGCGGGTTGACCGAGGCTATAACGGCTGGAAGACCAACAAGAAGACCATTTCGGAGATAGAACATATCCTCCTTGATGTTCTCGTTGTCGAGTATGACCTCGGCCACCTAATCCGGGACAGTGACGACTTCGTTGACTCCGTTCGAAACTACCTCATCCAGAACAATGGCTAAGTCCAAATCGTCTGACCTCCGGACAATCGATCTATTAGGTAATGACGTCGAGTTCGGAGTACGTCAGAGTTCGGAGGCGACGAAGCCGCGCATCGACGTGGACATTCACGGTGTGACCGTTATTATCCCGAACTCGGTAGACATCCAACCCTCCGAAGTACTCCGAGAGAACGCCGCGTGGGTGGTCGAGAAGCAGCGTGACTTTGAGCGGTATCGTGAGAAGATACCTGACCGAACCTTCGAGGCAGGTGAGACGTTTCCGCTTCTAGGAACAGAGCGAGAGCTAGTTATCGAGCCAGCGCGTAGCCACTCAATTACTGATACATCAATCCGACTCAGGAAGAGTACGGTTAGCCAGTCAACGGTCAAGCAAGTGCTGGAAAACGTCTACCGGAGAGAAGCTCGCGACCACTTCACTAGGCGTGCCAATTTCTACGCAGAGGAGATGGGTGTTGAGTATGGGAAGATAATGATCCGAAATCAACGTACCAGATGGGGTAGCTGTTCCACAACGGGGACAATTAGCCTGAACTGGCGGCTGGTGATGGCTCTACCGGAGGTTGTTGACTACGTCGTTGTTCACGAACTCGCGCATCTTCAGGAAGCGAATCATGATGATATGTTTTGGTCCCTTGTCGCCGAGTACGACCCCGAATACGAAGATCACGCCCAATGGCTCAATGAACATAGTACGGAGCTGATCTTCTCTGAAGAGGATCTCTAGCTCAAATTAGATTCTCCGACACCGTTAGTGGACAAAGCAGCTCAGTTTAGAGCTTGTCAAACACTACCAAGCACATTTTATGTATCATCGTTTGTCATGTACCAGAAGGATTGACTACCAGAGTGAGACCATACCAATGGATATTGAATTACCCTCCGACGACGACTCATCAGATGATGATTCCGTATATGGTGGTAGAGTAGACCTCTATGAAGCGTACTGGTTATACGTTGATGGAGTCCGGTATATCGGTCCCGTTCTAAAGCAATCGGCAGCAACAGCCGAGGACACGGAGACATCTCCACTTGCGCGTCACTATACCCACTTCTACGAAAAGAAAGAGAACCACAAGGAAAGGTGCGCTGATCTTCCAGGGAACCTCCCCGGATACAAAGATCATTTTGAGGAACCCCGTGGGGATGTTCAAAAGGTACCCCGTAAAAGGTTAGACGAACTCGGCATTGATTGGGAAGAGACAGATGATCCAATCTGGCTTCCTCCCGAGTATGAACTACCGGAAGTCTGGGACGACGACCTCACAACGCTCGACAAAGCCGAATTACAGGACCTTGTCCACGAGCTTCGCTCCGAAAATGAGGAGCTACGAGACGAACGCGACGAATTGGAAAGCAAGCTAGCTGATGTTGCTAACGCACTTTCAAGATTCCTAGATTCACCGAGCGATGGTGAACGTCAAACTCCGAACGTAAGTGGTGAATCGACACATATCTGTGACAACTGTGGGAAATCATTTGACTCAAAAGCGGCAAAACATGGACACTCTTCTCATTGCGATGGATCTGGATCAGCGCTGGAAGATTTAGAGAAACTTGCGATGGAATTGCCAGAGCTGAATGATGAACAATCATCTGAAGGACATAGTGATATACCCCCTGAAGAGGAATTGGAGAACCTGAACCATCTACTCAAGGGAAGTTTGTGAGAGTTTTGAAATGATATTGTTCAAATGCGTTGAGACAACCGATAAGGGTGGCCGCCCACTCGGCCAGTTCCAGAGAGGTGGTGCTGAAGCGCAGTAGTAGATCACCACTACTGCCGAGCGCACCGGGTCGCTAGCGCGACTCAGAGCGGTGTGGAGCGGCAGCGGTCTGCTGCGGGCCTCCTTACCGCTTCAGACAGTGAACATAATGCTTCATCTTCTTACCATTTGGCTGAGATATTTCGGAGAGTTGCGGTGACGTTGGGACGGGGCTAGGAAACAGTAATTATCCCCTCAAATTCAGACAGAAATTGCTGTCCAATCTATCCCGGGTTACCAATCACGCGATCTGAAAATCCGACTGGTGTTCTAACCTCCCACCAGGCGGGGCCCTCTTACAAAGATCTACTCATATTCTAACCGGGGTTACTGCTCCATGAACCCCGTTTGCTAATAGGAAAGTGACCACTGTGATCGGAAAAATGCTGCTCGGCCACGACAAATAAGACATATAATACGATAGAGTTCACAAATGGAGACAGTTATTGCGGCCGCGAACCCCGGGTTCATCATCGAAAAATGAGGCTGTAAATCGGAACTCAGTAGAATATTATACACATCCTGAACTAAGAAATAGTACTCCTGTACAGCGTTTTCTATATTTAGTATCAGTTCAAAAGGTATTTACGTCCGGGACTATATTGTCTAACCAAGCAAACCCTTTAACGGAAAGCGTTGTCCACCGGGCAACGCTGTGCCGAACCTCTGTCAGGTCGTGGGACTGAGGATAGGAACCGGGGTAGAGGTAATGGGCGAATATATACTTTCAAAATAATTGTTGAAAACGTTGAATAAAAATGCCGCAGAAGGAACCGATAAGGTGGGCGTCTTTCCACAACGTTTGGAATCGTGGGATGAACTAGCAGTGAAAGAACCGATAAGGTGCCCTTCTTCGAATCATCGATTGAGAACGTTGAAGGAAACTACAGGAAAAGAATCGTAAGGATTCCTCAACAGCATCTGACAGGGTTCTCAATGTTATCAGCAGTTGATTTTTCCATCTGAGATAATTCTATTGAAACTGGACAGAATAGCTCATACACTGCTGCGTCAACAAGACTACCATAACTATTGGTAATCACCGAGCAATCCAACTGGCTCACGCTTAGTTTGAGACATAATTCAAAATAAGATACTAGAACGTCGGTAGTTATGCGATCTAGCGGCTCATAACTCTGAATCTTTCAGACGAATTCTCGGATTACGGCCGACTTTCAAGATCATAATCCAACTCCCACGTCCTTTCGCCGCGCCTTATCGAGTCTTTCCCCGCTGAGTGAGCAATCATCTACGCAATTGATGTCTCGGCGTTAGTTGCTGTGCGCGTCTCATAACTATGGTCACCACCATGTTGGGTCACATTCTCTGTGTAGTTACCATCTGAGCGGCAATTGGCTGAGCAATTTCTAATGACTATGTGCTAGTACTCGAAAAGCTCCCCCCGAGCGACTAGCCGCACCCAGACACCCAATTGGTCTCTCCATTCCTCACTTCACTCATCCGCTCCACGTCGCTGATAGAGAATCTCTTGCGATTTTGGGTCAGCATAGTGGAGTGGGTTCTTATACTGTAGAGGTTTTGACGGCCAGCTGCGAAGCAATGTTAGCATCAGAATCTCGTATCAACTACCTCCGTCGGAAGAGGGCACTATGTATTCCGACTATTGGAACAGCACACTTCTGCCGAGTTTTTGAATTCGATCTGAGAGGTGGTTCGGTTTTCGGTAGTTACCCCATAGTCATTCTAACTTGTTGAAACGCCGCCACTTGCCCGAAACCAGCGATATGGACTAGCCCAAGCGAGCGCGCCTCCGTTCAGTAGAGTGTCAGACGGATTGTCCCGCTCGCTGTTAACATAGTCTCCGACCGGAAGATGAGCAAGTTGGCCGGCAACGAACTTCGCACCGGTCGTGTTCGGGTAACTCGGTTCTTCGCTGGCTTCCTGAATCTTCCAGAAGTCATCTTTAGAGTGTTCGGCTAACGGCGGTGAATGTCTAACCGTAATGGCACCACCAGTCCCGTTCTCATGGTACGCATGGTTCTCTTCAAAAGCGTTCGCGCACTTATCCAGGTGCTTGTCTAGTGTAGGGGATAGCCAGTCGGTAGACACACCGTTATCGGGATCATCAATCCAGAGATACATATACTCTCGCGGCGCGCCCGTAGTTTGCGTTACGCTAGTCACGCCTACCCATTCGAAATCAAGATCTCTCTTTCTTGAAAGGTGATAGTTGAGGGCTTCTCGAACGCTCCGGCGTATCGTTCCGCCATTTAGCATGGCATCGAGCTCCCATGGTGTCATTCGTTCTCCTAATTCGTTGAAAGGAGAAAGGCCACGAGTCAGTTTGACCGTTGTCAGCCCTTCGTATTGCTCTTGAAGACGTCGATCAGATTCAAGAATTCGAGGGTAGAGTTCGTTGCGGTGACGCATATGCTTCGATGTACGCTCGTCAGAGTTCCACGAAGCTCGTTCAATTCGCAGGTATGTTTCTCGGGCCTCATCCACAGTCAGAGCTTGTGTCCCGTCATGTAGCGGCTTAGGGAGGCTGTCTACGTCGACCGATGGAGGAGCCAACCGTAGATTATCCGAATTAGACGAGTTCACAGGTGAGTTCAATCTATCTTTTGAATAGTACCATTTGGCAATTGCGTTCGGCTGCTTGTCAGTGCGGCGTGCTCGCCCAGTTCCTGAGAAGTGGATGGGACAGACACAATCTACTAACAAAATTAGTAGCGGGAAGTGGTCTCTGGTTTTCCACTTGGAGGCGTTTGATTACCTCTCCAACAAAATGTAGACTACGGCTCTCGCCCCTACCTTCTTTTTGTACAGCTCTCCAGAGTCAGCCAGTTTTTCTAACTTATTGTATGCTGACGGTCGGGAGCAATCTAATTCGTCAGCTACCTCGTTGGCAGTCAAAACCGGTAAATCCGCGTTCTTGAATACAGAGATGACGCTATCGAGAGTAACCTGCTCTGTGTATTGCCCGCTTTCGTCACGCTCTCTCTCCATGTGTGTACGTCCTTGCGGGCGAAGTATAACCTCTCTGACTTTGAGGTTATTGGGAAAGACTTATATCCATTAACCACGTGGTTACTGGTAGGAGGAAACTGGTCCCTCGGGGCGTTGGAGTTCGGAAACGCCCGGTGCTGGTACACCGGACGAGTGGCCTTCGTGGTGACAAAGACCATGTGTACGCAAATTTCCGAGCGTCTTGAGAGTGACGGACAGACACAGCACAAGAGCAGCGGCGACCCTGATGTAGCGAAGGGTGTGGAGGTCCAGTGATGACCGACGAGCGAACCGTCAGGTGCCCGGTTGAGGGGTGCGAGGATGAAGTCCTCGCTCGTGGGATTAACCTCCACGTCATGCGGTCAAGCGGTGGTGGTCACGGACCGAAAGGGGATGTGCCGGATCACCTTTCATTCGAGGATCTGGAAACCATCGGTAAGCAGGACGTCGAGATGGACTATCCGGAAACCCGCGATAACGAGAAGCACGCTCGACTCTGTCCGTACTGCTCTCAGGTTTTCCTTGGGATTCAGGGTCTCATGATACACCTTGGCCAGACAGGTGGCCGGAAGAACCATCCAGAGAACCCGAAGGAGAAACATGACCCGTCTGACTTCCCGCAAGTGAAGGTTGACGGGAAAGGGAACATTCAGGAGACTATTCAAACCGATCCGAACAATCAGGCCGAGCGGGCAGGAGTCATGATACCAGAGTCTCGCGTGTTCCAGCTAATCTCTGAGCTGGCTGCCGAAGGAAAAGAGGATGCTGCCAGTCGGGTTCGCGGCACCCTTATCGAGGCTAACGCTGCTAATCGTCCCGATCACAAAGACCTAGACTATCCTGATTTAGTCGAGTCATTGCTTGACTACGGTCGCGCTGACTCTGAAGAGACTACTATCACGGCCGCATTGGAGAGTGAAGGGATCATGGTTGCTTGTGACGGGGAGTCAGCGTTCCTTACGGCTGAGGAGGCTCTCAAGCTGGGGACCCATCTAGAGTTCGTGGCTGCGGGAGAGGGTTGGGAGGACAGGGACTGCCGCGACCTTATCGAGTTTCTCCGGCACGGGGCCGATGTACTCAACAGCGGTAGAGCAGGACGTGGGCTTCACGAAGAGTTCAGTCGCTGGAGATAGGCGAACTCACTGCTCGTTGTATTGCTGTCGCTGGTGGGCAAGTGTCTCGTTGAGATCGTACAACACCGTTGCGACCGTGCTCTTAGGATTGAACTGGTACGTTGTGTACGTCTGTGACCCACGAGACGCTTCATGCGTCGTAACAATTCCGTACTCAACAAGAGAATCAATATGATCTCTCACTGTCGTGTGACCGACAGGTGTGACATCAGCCATCTTAGAAATAGAATATTTTTCGTCGATGTCTGCTGCTGCGAGAAACCAACCAATCAGCCGCGCACGCCCGTTCGACTCCATCAAGTCTGGTAATACTACCTCGGACATCCCGTCGGACACAGTGGGGTCGTCTGATGAGTCGTACTCCGTATGGAACGAACGAAGTAACTGAACCGTCGGAGAATCAGGGATGCGGTAGCGAGGCATCCGCGCGGAGTCGTCATCTGTCGAGGGTTCCAAGAGTCCGTACGCAACAGCCTGATCCCGCATGTTCTGCGAGGCTGTACTGGACACGCCAATATCTTCCCCTAGTTTCGTCATACGGAACCACTCGGTGGGGATCTCCTCAGCATCCAAGATGTGCCGCGTCAGGCCATTGAACGTCTTGCCGCGGAACAGCGTGACTACGGGTAACTCGTCTGGATCAAACCCCATCTAACCACCCCTGTCCACGCGGGACTGCGGTGAAGCCAAGACTGTTCAATGAGAGCAGAATATCTCGGGGAATCTCGTCGTAGGCGTTCATTTTATTTCCAGATCCAGTTGAAGATACACCAGTCAGCCGCTCGCGTTCACCAAGTCCCGCGATTGAAATCGGTCTGAATGATAGCTCACGCATCTCGAACACGTCGCGGAAAGAGGGATCGTCTTCATCGTCGTTAGGTTTGTACCCACGAACAATGAAGGTCCCTGGATCATCGATAGGGTACTCACACACGACTCTCTCATACTCCCTAATTTGTTTATCAGACGATGATCCGGGCTCGTTGTTCCCCTTCACAGGCCAGTTCCATTCTACCACACGGAGGTCATGCCCATTCTCCATTGTGACAGATCGACTTCGCATAATTATCGTGTCAGATACCTGTCCGATAAGTCGTTCAACGCCTTCACAAATTAATTCTGAGAGCGTGTCGCGTTCCGTCTCACTAATTGCGTCTTGAAGCATCTTGTAGACAACCTCTGCCGTAGTGAACGCAATAGAACGCTCAGCAGGGTCCAAGTCGTCAGGAAGGTCTTCACGAGGAATGAGTTCATGTGGAGCAAAACGCCGCTCTCCAACCCACGATGTTGGGGGGATGGTGTACTCAATACTGTAGTCTTCACGCGAAAACGAAACCTCACCAGAGTCTATCAGATATGCGAGTTGGACCCGCAAGCCACGATCTATGGTCGCAGAGGCAGTTTCTAGCCCTTCTGCCAGTCGGGCTGTCTCAACCACCCGCGCGGAGTAATCTGTGGGATCCGAGAGTTGTCCGCGAGCATATCGACCCGCTTGAAGATCTGTATCAGTTACGAGACAGACATCATCGGGCCACCACGGAGCAGTTACGTCATCTTGGTTTTGACTCATTATCTCGAAGTACGTGAATCTGGTATAAATGAAATTGGGGTAACAGGTATATTGGGTGTATCTTACAACTTCTGTGTTTAGGTGTAAGCCATAGTCTGACAGTCCTCTCAGAGAACGTCTCCGACTATCGATCTTAGAACGGTCCCCAGCCAAGGTTTATTAAAATCATAAATATAACATGAACAAGGATATGCCCTGTTCTGAATGTAGCCATCTTCTCATCTTGGACCATGAAAACGAGAAACTGGTGTGTCCGAATTGTCTCGATATCCAGATCGCGGACCAGGACGAAATTGAGGAAAAAGTCAGACGCGACCGGCAGTTCTTCCGTGATGAGAATCTAGTCCAACTTATACAGGAGTACGACAAGGGCCACCTACTCCTCTACCTCATAGAACGTCTCAACAAGATCTCGTACAGTTTTTACGAAAACCGTCGCCTGAAGATGCGGGAGTTCGCCTACATCAACTACCTAATCAAAATCGTCTATTCGGCGGACGAGAGCAGTTTCGGAGACAAATACTTAGACCGCGGCGATGAACTCGATGAAGTAATCGACACGCTACTCTCCACGCAGGCAAAACTCGTGAGAGCACTCAAGCACGTCGAAGACCGGTTCCGGCTCTGTATCGAATACCCGGTCCCGATGTCAGATGCGAAATTTCTGTTCGGGGACTATGATCTGCGCGACACAGAATATAGATACTGCTTCCAGCGGTGCCTGAAAAGCCTGATCGGTGGACGGGAAGAGGAACTTGGGCTGTTCGACAAGACCCACGAGCAGATCCGAAACTTCGAGAGGCCGTCAAGCGACGATATCGACACGCTAGAGGACTTCGGCGACACGTTTTATGGATTCATCCTCTCGATGCTGTTCATCGCGTCGGCCGACAACACAGTCGGGGACATCTACGGCACTATGATGCCCGACCATGTCTCGGTATTCGACCTCTCGGACCTTTTCGACCGGATCGACGGCCAGTTCGTCAACGAAGATGGGGAGGTTATGCTTCAGGACAGTAAACTCGGGTGGACGACCGAAGAGGAGCTCACACAGGCGGGGGAGGACACCTTCAGCGACGACTGGGAAAAGGTCCAAGAGTACGTCGTGGTCGGCGAGGACAACCTCGACGCCCACCCCTTCTTGTTTGAGGTCACAATCAACGTACCCTATTACCAACAACAGGGCCGCCCGCCGAAGACACGGGAACAAACACGGTTCATCTATCCCCGATGGTACGCCCAGCTGCTTCGATACCAGATCTTTCCCCTCCTTCGGAACGGCAACGCGGATAGCGGCCACGA
The DNA here is from genome assembly GCF_002252985.1 of Halorubrum halodurans. Classification (GTDB taxonomy): domain Archaea; phylum Halobacteriota; class Halobacteria; order Halobacteriales; family Haloferacaceae; genus Halorubrum; species Halorubrum halodurans. The sequence continues at coordinate 21,222 of NZ_NHPJ01000044.1, forward strand.
GATTCTGAACACGGTCGCCACGCGGCGTGGGAAGCAGTTCGAGGAAAACCTGTACGGGTACCTCACTGATCAGGGTTTTGAATGCTACCACAGCGCGGAGATCCCCGGCGAAGACTCATCCGAGATCGACCTACTCGTCGTGAACGACGAAGAGGGCGAACTCTGGTTCATCGAATGTAAGTACCTGATGCCGGAGATACTGATGAACACCGCCGAGGGCGTAGAGGATCTAAATGCTAAGTTCGACCACAAGGTCTTCAATATTGAGGCGGACAGATACGAGGGATCACCGACCGGACTTCCGTTCCCCGAAAAGGTAGAAACCTGGCTTAGACTGAACCCGGCTGACCGATTTACTGCTCAAAATAAGGATGGTAAAGAGATGGAACACGAGATGAAGGGCGGCTGGCAGGATCTAAAGGTACGGAAGATGGTGGTCTCGAACCTCGTCCCATCGTACATACAGAAAGACACGGTGGAGTTCAGGACTGATATGGAACTGCTGGAGATGATCGAAGACGAGGATGACGTGTACACGGTGGAATACTGACCATCAATCAAGTGTCCTCAGGGTCAGATATCGGTCGATGGCTACTTGGTGGCATTCTTATTGGAATAGGTGACAAACTATCACAACCGGTGTGATGGATACACACTCTACATCTCGCACGCCGGCCCTATCAGTTCTCGAGGATGTTAACAGAGCCAGTAGTCTTAATCTGATTCTTCCATCTCGAACAGTTCTCTCCGCAACTGACGCTTCTCCCCCTCGGTACGCTGGTCGTAGTGTTCTTCAATCACATCAGTAGACACGTCCATCCGGTCGGACACCAACTCCTTCGAGTGACCTTCGTTGAGCCACGCGGTAATGGCCCCGCGGCGAAGCGAGTGGGGCTTCACTGACTCCGGGCAGTCGGAAGCGTTTGCCCAACTGTTCGCTTCGCACGACTCGATCTCACGGTCAACAGGACACTCCCCGGTGTAGAAGCACGGGCGGGTTCTGGCTCGGACGTGACGGCGGAGGGTAGTGCGGGCCGGTCTTCCCTGACTTGTGGTGAGCAGGGGTGAACGCCCCACCTTATCGGTTACTTCCCCGCGAGGTCCGTCAATATAGTCGTCAACGATCTCCACCACCCACTCGTGGAGGTTGACTTCTCGCTCGGAGTCTTCCTCGTTCTTCAGCGGGGTCCCTCGGTCCTTATGGAGAGATTCGATACTCCCCTTTCCGGGTCGATGGTGAAGCTCGACGTAGGCTTCAGCCGAGTGGTAGTCCTCAACATCAAGAGATCTCACGGCTCCAATGCGGAGTCCAGCATCCCACATGAGGGCAATCGCAACGTGTTGGTACGTTGCGTATTCGTACTTCCCCATGTACTCTAGAAGAGCATCAGCCGCCTCGGGATCGAGCTTTTCGACGCGGGAAGCTCTCCCCTTGTCGGGCAGCATGATGTTCTCGGAGAGGCCTTCGAGTAGTCCTTTGGATTCGCACCATTTCAGGAAGGTGCGGAGCGACATTATCGCGTTATACAGCGTGGCGTCAGCTACATCGTCCCGCTTGTACATCTTGAAGTCGGAGACATCGAACTGGTCGAGATCTCCGATATACTGGATGTGGGACTGGTAGCTACACCAGTCAGTGAACAGGCCAAGGTTGGACTTGTAGTTGTAGAGGGTGCTGTCCGATAGGTCGTGTTTCCTCTCTTCGAGGTATCGTTCTACTGCTTCTTCGGGGGTGAAGTTGCGAGCCATTGGTGGTCATCGCAGTACATGACAGTCCCCTTCACACAGCGCAGGTCGCCGGATGGATTCACCAAGCGGCAATACTTGCCGGCCAGGTGAAATCGCAGGACGGCAGGCAGGTCGGCGGTTCGAATCCGCCCCGACCCATACGCGCTGCGGGCGTTTCTGAAGTAGCAAATCGCATGATGAGGAGACTATATCCTCTCCGTCAGCAATTCACTAAGTTACCGAGGGTGTTCTAGAACAGTTCGCACACCCTGCTACTCGTCGCAGGGAGAACCGGTCGATACAATCGAAGCGACGAGCGATTGCGGTGGCGCGCCGGTGAGGGCCCGGAGGGCACGAACCCGACCGCGAGGGACGCGGCGACCGAAGGGAGCCGCGAGGCTGGGGAGGCGTGAGGTGCGGGGCTGTGCAGGGCGGGACTCAAAGGGGCAGCCGGCTCCGGGAAGACGGCCGAAGCAAGCACCGCAGGAGCGAGCAACGCGAGCGACGAGGAGCACAGCGAGGCCCTCGACCGGAGCCGGCTGGGGCTTTGAAAGAGTTCACTGCGCCAGCAACGATCTCTTTTTCATCACCTCGATCACCGATGAAATACCCGTTCTATAAGCAGTTCTTTCCAACGGCTAATTCACCTAATTACGGGTGTAAACCACGCCTTGGGAATCGTTCTATGACACCATCGCTGAGTAAACGGGTGACAGTCGAACCCTGACAGAGTCGTACTGGAGTGCTACATACCCTGTTGCGAGTGTAGCGATGAGTACGACCACGCCGACGTTAACGAGTCCTGAAACTCCAACGTATCGTGTGGGGCCGGTGAACTCCGGGCGAAGCAGCGTGGCGGCGAACTCCGCGCTTTGCGGTCGGACGTTACTCAGCCCGTAGACGCTGTTGAACGCGAGGTTCGTTGTAAAATGAAGGCCGATAGGGATTGCCAGCGAGTCAGTTATAACATACGCACTGCCAAGAACGATACCCATCAACACCCAGAATCCGAGAGCAGGTAGTGAGGTCGCTTGATCGGCGTGGACGGCACCAAATAGCAGCGACGACACACCGAGTCCAGCTAATACTGCGCCGCGTTCGGAGATCCACTGTAGATGAAATCCTTCGGCGGCGTTTTTGAGTACGAGACCTCGAAACAGGAGTTCTTCCCAGATCCCGACGAACAAGAACTGAACAACGAACACGATTAATGCTAATCCGAAGGGAAGTGCGTTCGTTGCGTCACCCGGTGACAGCACAGCCGAGATGTGTGCCCAGCCCGTCGTTAGATGTACAGCAAGTGCTGCTCCCCACGCGACGAACGCGATGAGGGCACCAATACCCGCATCACGAATCCACTCTGATCCGATCTCAAAACCGTACTCGATGAGCCGGCGGTGATCAACGTACCGACCCCAGATTACAGTTACGAGAACCACGGTGAGAACAGCAAAGGCGTTTTGTAGTAATCCCAGCACTGACGGCGCGACCTCGATATTCGCGAACAGGATGGAGGGAAGAATCTGTGATCCCGTTGCGACGAGTACGAACGCACCCAAAATTCGCCATGGCGCCCGAGGACGACGTTCAGTACGATTCCAGAACGGTACAAGTAGCGTTCGTGTAGCCCGTTTGGAGAGCCCATCTACGTCGCGGGGAATACTTGACTTCGACATCAGCACGAGGGCCTATACGTGTCGTATCAAAGAGCACCATCGCTCGGTTTCAGCGACTGAAGCCAGGCATAACTGAGTCAACACACCGAACTGTTATTGAGAGTGACATAGATGTGGCAGCTGTTGTGTCGAATGGAACGGATACAGCGGCTCTCGCAGAGCTCCTCGGGGATGACTGTGCCAGGGAGATCCTCATCGAAACGAAGACCGATCCCTGTTCAGTATCCGAACTCAGCGCACGGCTTGAGGCGTCGGAGCCGACGATCTACCGTCGGCTCGACCAGCTCCAGCAGCACGATCTCGTGTCCGAAGAGATCCGACCAGTTACCGACGGGAAGAACTACAAAGTATACCAAGCACAACTCCATAGCGTCACGCTGGAGCTCACCGATGAGGGCTTCGAGAGCACTGTTTCCCGCCGTGAACGGATGTCCGACCGATTCACTCGCTTCGTCGAACACAAATGACCACACCTGAACTTCTCCTCCAGTCGATCGATCTCGATACGCTGAGTCGCATTCGCACCTACAGCGAATTGATCTCCGTTGCCCTCGGCTTAACGATCAGCTATCTCGCATATCTCGGCTACCGCCGGAATCAAAGCCGACCGATGCTGTTTATCGCTCTCGGATTCGTACTGATTCTCGGCGTTCCAGGCGCTGCCCTCGTGATCTTAGGATTCGGTCTTAATCTACCGATCCCGATCGTCAACAGTGTGGGTCAAGTTAGCGAGCTCGCAGGACTCGTGGCGATCCTCTATGGACTGTGGACCCCATACCGCACACAGGACGGGTGAGTTCACAATACAACCGCCGTGCGTGAAAGTGTTTCGTGGCGGTAGTATCTACGAGCGGCTTGTCGCCCGCAACACTAACGACCGGTCTCATCTCCGGCGGCGTGCCGCGTCGACCGGGAAACCCTCGTGGCGGGCGGTCGCCTGCGCGGCGACGGGCGGGTCGCTTCCGCGACCGGATGTCGCGTGCCTGGGTTCTCCGCGCGGTCATCGCTCCCAGCCGGGAGTACTCGGGCGGGGACTGAGGGCACGCGGGCGGTCGTAGACGACGCACGGTGTTAAACCGTCGGTCGGCGGCGCGTCGCGGATCGCCCCGGCGGACGCGTATCCGAACGCACTTATGCGACTGTCTCTCAGGGGCATCCAATGACTGTACGAGTCGGTATCCTCGGTGCGACCGGTGCGGTCGGTCAACGATTCATCCAACTGCTCGATGACCACCCGACCTTCGAACTGGCGGCCGTGACGGCGAGCCCGGAGAGCGCGGGGCTGACGTACCGCGAGGCCGCCAAGTGGCGTGTCGACACCGCGATCCCCGACGACGTCGCCGACATGGAGGTCGTCGCGACCGAGCCGGCGGCGATCGCCGACGCCGACGTCGACCTGCTCTTCTCCTCGCTCCCCTCCTCGGTCGCCGCCGAGGTCGAGCCGCCGTTCCTCGAGGCGGGGTACGTCGTCTCCTCGAACTCCTCGAACGACCGGATGGCCGAGGACGTCCCCCTCACGATCCCCGAGATCAACCCGGACCATCTCGGGCTGATCGACGTCCAGCGCGACGATCGCGGCTGGGACGGCGCGTTGGTGAAGAACCCGAACTGTTCGACGATCACGATGGTGCCCACGCTGGCGGCGCTCGACGAGTTCGGGCTCGAGGCGGTCCACGTCTCCACGCTTCAGGCCGTCTCCGGCGCGGGCTACTCCGGCGTCACGTCGATGGAGATCCTCGACAACGCCATCCCGCACATCGGCGGCGAGGAGGACAAGATGGAGACGGAGTCGCGCAAGCTGCTGGGCTCGTTCGACGGCGCGGAACTCAGCCTCCACGACGCCGACGTGGCCGCCTCCTGTAACCGGATCCCCACCCTCGACGGCCACCTCGAGAACGTCTTCGCCGACCTGGCCGAGAGCCCCGAGCCGGCGGCGGTTCGCGAGGCCATGCGCGGGTTCGAGAGCGCGGACCTCCCCAGCTCGCCGGAGCGGCTGATCAAGGTGTTCGGTCCCGACGAGCCGGACCGCCCGCAGCCCCGCCTCGACCGGACGTACGCCGACGGGATGGGGATCGTCGCCGGCGGCGTCGAGTCGACGACGGAGGGCGTTCAGTACAACTGTCTCGCACACAACACGATCCGCGGCGCGGCCGGCGCGTCGATCCTCAACGGCGAGCTGCTCGTCGAGGAAGGCTACGTCTGATCGAGGGAGCCGGACGGACGGGACCGCCGGAGTCTTCAGCCTCCGTCGTCAGTTCCCGACCGACATGTCGGAGACGACCCGATCCCTCCGGCGGGGCGTCGCCCTCGTCCTGATCCCCCTGTCCGGCGCGGCCGCTCTCCCCGAGCTCGTCGAGTCAGCGCTGCCCGGCGTCTCGGACGTCGTCGGCGTCGTGCTCTTCGTCGCCGCGGTCCTGTACCTCGTCGGCAGCCTCGGAAGGCAGGTCGCCGCCGCGGCCGACACTCCGCTGTAGCCGGGGAGGCCGGAGCGGGCGGCGTCACCGCGTTCGGCGTCCCTAACTACTTCCCCTCGAACTCCGGCTCCCCGTCGCCCATGAACGCCGTGATCCCCTCCATGAGGTCGTCGGTGTTCATCACGTGGCCGAAGCCCATCGACTCCACCTCCAGTCCGGCGTCGGCGTCGGTCCGACCGGCGTGGATCGCGCGCTTCGTGTACTTCTGGGCGATCGGGGGGCCGCCGGCGAGCTGCTCGGCGAGCTCGCGGGCGCGGTCGTCGAGCTCGTCGTTCTCGACGACCTCGTTCACGAAGCCGTAGTCGGACATCGTCTCGGCGTCGTAGCGCTCGGCGGTGAGGATGATCTCCTTGGCGCGCCCCTCGCCGACGATCCGGGCGAGCCGCTGGGTGCCGCCCCAGCCGGGGAGCAGTCCGAGGTTCAGCTCCGGCTGGCCGAGCTCCGAGCGCTCGGAGGCGACGCGCAGGTCCGCCGCGGTCGCGAGCTCCATCCCGCCGCCGAGACAGTAGCCGTCGATCGCGGCGACGACGGGTTTGTCCGACGCCTCGAGCTTCCCGAACGTCTCCTGTCCCTGCCGGGAGAGCTCCACGGCGTGGATCGGGTCCGCGCCGCCCGCGGCCATGCTCTGGACGTCGGCGCCGGCGGAGAACGCCCGATCGCCCGCGCCCGACAGGAGGATCGCCCGCACGTCGTCGTCGGCGTCGAGCCGGTCGATCGCGGCCGCGAGCTCGTCGAGCACCTCGTCGCTTATCGTGTTCATCCGGTGGGGACGGTCGATCTCGACGCGGCCGACCCGGCCGTCGACCGCGACGTTCAACACCTCGAACTCGGCCGCGTCGTCGTCAGCCTCGCCCCCGCCGCGGAACCCGCCCTCCGCGGCGGCCGCACGCAGGTACTCCGCCGCCTCGTAGCGTTCCTCGCCGGTCTCCTCGTGGAGGGCGTCGAGCGTCTCGACGAGCGCGTCGAGCCCCTCCTCGTCGGCGAGCTTCGCCGGGCCGTCGGGGAAGCCGGCCCCGAGCATGACCGCCCGGTCGATCGCCTCGGCGTCGGCCACGTCGTTCCCGATCAGTCCCGCGACCTCGTTGGCCATCACGGCGAGCAGCCGGCGTCGGACGTCCTCGTCGCCCTCGCCGGTGGGGATCTCGACGCGGCCGTCCTCGTAGTCGTAGAACCCCGATCCGGTCTTCTTTCCGAGCGTCCCGTCCTCGACCTTCTCGACGAGCAGCGGGCAGGGTCGGTACGCCTCGCCGAGCACCTCGTGCATGTACTCGAGGACGTGGTACCCCACGTCGATCCCGACCTGGTCGGCGAGCTCGAAGGAGCCCATCGGAAGACCCATGTCGTACTTCGTCGTGGAGTCGACGGTCTCGATCGTCGCGTCGCCGGCCTCGACGATCCACGCCGCCTCGTTCATCAGCGGGACGAGGACGCGGTTCACGATGAACCCCGGACTGTCCTTGCGGACGCGCACGGGCGTCTTGTCCATCTCCTCGGCGAGCCCCTCGATCAGCTCGAGGGTCTCCTCGTCGGTGTGGGCGCCGGAGATGACCTCGACGAGCTGCATCCTGACCGGCGGGTTGAAGAAGTGCATCCCACAGAAGCGCTCGGGGCGATCCGTGACCTCCGAGAGCTCCGTGATCGAGAGGCTGGAGGTGTTGGTGGCGAGGACGGCCTCCTCGGGGGCGTGTTCGACCACCTCGTCGTACACGTCCTTCTTGACGGCCATCCTCTCGGGGACGACCTCGATCACCACGTCGGCGTCGGAAAGGGAGTCCGCGAGGTCGACGAACGTCTCGACGCGGTCGAGCGCCGCCTCCGCCTCCGCGTCGTCGATGCGGTCCTTCTCGGCGAGCTTGCCGAGCGACCACTCGATCTGCTCGTAGCCGTCCCGAACGAACTCCTCCTCGATGTCGCGGAGCGCGACCTCGTAGCCGGCGAGCGCGGCCACTTCGGCGATGCCGTGTCCCATGTTCCCGGCCCCGAGTACCGCGATCCGTTGAACGTCTTCGAGTCGCATACGGGAGGGTTGCGAGCGGCGGGGTTCAACGTTTTCATTTCCCAAACGAGAAACGCAAGGTAAGTTTCTTTCGCGAGCCGGCGGACGCCCCGGCGAGCCGGTCGCCACCGGAAACGTACAGGTGTCTCCGCGCCCGACGTCGGGTCGATGAACGACCGGATCGCGACGACCCTGCGTGAGGACCCGACGATGGCCGCGCTCGTCGACCGGCACGGTCGGCTCGCCGTCGAGCCCGCGGACGACGAGTTCGCGCGCCTCTGTACCTCGATCGTGAACCAGCAGCTCTCGACCGCCTCCGCGGCGGCCATCCACGAGCGGTTCCTCGGAGTCGTCGACGGCGATCCCACGCCCGACCGCGTGCTGGCCGCCGACGAGGACGCCCTCCGCGAGGCGGGGCTGAGCGGCACCAAGGTCGAGTACCTGCGGTCGGCCGCGACCGAGTTCCGCGACGGCGAACGCGACCTCACCCGCGAGGGTCTCGCCGACGTCGACGACGACGCGGTCGTCGAGGCGCTCACGGAGATCCGTGGCGTCGGCGAGTGGACCGCCCGAATGTACCTCATCTTCGCGCTCGGCCGCGAGGACGTGCTGCCGCTCGGCGACCTGGCGGTACGGAAGGGACTGGAACGGGTGTACAACGACGGCGAGGAGCTGACTCGCGCGGAGATGCGCGAGATCGGCGAGGCCTGGCGACCCTACCGGAGCTACGGGACGCGGTACGTGTGGGCGGAGTACGAGTCCTAAGCCGGCCGCGTGGCGAGGTCCGCCTACAGCGAGAGGTGCGACGTCGACCCCGGCTCGTCGTCGTCGATCCCGCCCTCGTGGAGGAACGCGTAGCGGTCGTCGGCCAGGTGGACCGCGCCGTCCGCGACGGCCAGGTCGACGCCGGGGAGCGTCGTCCCGGCCGCCGGGCCGTCGTCGCACTCGCCGGAGCAGGCGTCGAAGTGCGAGCCGTGCCGCGGACAGACGATCGCGCCGTCCCGGATCGCCGCGCCGTCGCCGACGTCGAGGGACTGGCTCTCGTGCGGACAGGTGTTGCTCCACGCCCGGACCCCCGGCTCCCCGTCACACCGGACGAGGATCAGCTCCGTCTCGTTGCCGAACGGGTCCTCCGCGGTGAGGCGGTACGACCCGTCCTCGGGGACGGCTTCGAGGTCGACGATCCGCGTTCCGTCGGCCATCGGCTCCCGTTACTCCTCGAGGATCTCGCCGGACTCGCCGCGCTCCGTCTCGTCCGTGTCCGCGCGCTTCCGGACGTTGACGCGGTAGTCGGAGAGGATGTCCCGGCCCAGAAGCAGCGGGTAGTCCATGTGGCCGCGGTCCTCGACGCTCGCGGTGACGGTGTGTTGGTTCCCGCCGATCCCGATCACGAGGTCGACGACGGGGCGGGCCTTCCCGCCCTTCACGCTGCCGGACTTCACCCGCGTCATGCTCTTTATCGGTCCCGCGCCGATCTCCGCGGCGAGCGAGGTGTCGATGCTGGTCCGGGTCGCGCCCGTGTCCGACTTCGCGAACGCCTGGACCGACCCCGAGGTCCCCGTGGCGACGACCTCCTCGATGTAGCCGATGACGGGCTGTTCGCTCGGACGCGACTTCGGCTTCGGCGCACACGAGGGGCGGGAGTCGTCGAGCGTGCCCGCGATCCGGGCGACCTCCGCGTCGTCGACCTCGCCGTCGACGGTCTCGATGGCGAGCTTGGCGATGTGCGGGGCGGGGCTCGTCCCGGTCGCCTCGAAGAGGCCCTTGAACCCCGCGGTGGGGTTGACCTCGAGGACGTACCAGCCGTCGTACCCCTCGACGAGGTCGACGCCGGCGTAGTCGAGGCCCATCACCTCCGCGGCGTACAGGGCGGTGTCGGCGGCCTCGTCGGGCATGTCGTCGGTGGCGTCCTCGACCGCGCCCCCGAGCGCGACGTTGGTCCGCCAGTCGCCCTCGGGCGCGTAGCGGTACATGGAGCCGACGATCTCGTCGCCGACGACGTACACCCGCAGGTCGCGGTGTTTCTCGTCGTCCCGGTCGATGAGCTGCTGGAGGAACGCCTGACGGTTGCCCACCTTCGGGTTCACCCGCTCCGTGAGGTCGACCTTCCAGGTTCCGCCGCCGTGGGTGCCGATCGCGGTCTTGTACACGCCCACCTCGCCGAAGCGCTCGCGGTCCTCGTTGAGCCGGTCGTTCGAGAGCGCGAGCAGGGCGTCGGGCACGCGGATGTTCCAGTCGGCGAGCGTCGCCGCGGTCGCGAACTTGTGGATCGACGCGAGCACCGCGTCCGGCTCGTTCAGCATCGGCCGGATCCGCTCGAAGGTCGTCGCGAGCCCGAGGAGTTCGGCGGGCTGGTCGGTGTTCGAGAGGAGCAGCCGGTTCGCGATCACGTCGACGGCGGGCTCGACCGACACGTCGCCGTCCTCGACGCTTATCGCCGCGTTCTCCTCGCGAAGCCAGACCGGCTCGTGTCCGAGGTCCTCGACCGCGTTACAGATCGCCTTCGTCTCCTTGCTGTTGTGTAACGACAGCACGCCCACCCGTACCGGATCCGTGGTCATGGAAGCCAGTGTGACGGCCGGGATGAAAACTGGTCCGATCGTTTCACACGATTAAAACCAGTCTGACACGTTCGTACCCCGTGCGTCACGTATATACCCGGCCCCCGGTTCGCGTGTGACATGGGAAACGACCGGGCGTTCACGTACAACGGCGGCGCGGTCCCGCCCGGCGAGACGCAGAACATCCGTTACGGCATCAGCGAGACGTATCTCGGCGACCCCGTCCGCATCCCGGTGACGATCGTCAACGGCGAGCGCGACGGGCCGACCGTGTTCCTCACGGCGGCCGCCCACGGCGACGAGCTCAACGGGATCGAGGTCGTTCGGGAGGTCGCCCACGAGTGGGACCTCTCGGACCTCCGCGGCACCCTCGTCTGTCTGCCCGTGCTCAACGTTCCCGGCTTCCTCGCCCAACAGCGGTACCTCCCCGTCTACGACCGGGACCTGAACCGGTCGTTTCCGGGGAAGCCGGAGTCGACGAGCTCGAAGCGGATGGCCCACCGGATCTACTCGAACTTCATCGAGCCCTGTGACTTCGGGATCGACTTCCACACCTCGACGCGGGGACGCACCAACATGCTCCACGCCCGCGGCGACATGACCGACGAGGGCGTGTACCGCCTCGCGATGGCGTTCGGCTCGAGCGTGATCATCGACAGCGACGGGCCGAGCGGGACCCTCCGCGGGGAGGCGACCGCGGACGGGATCCCGACGGTCACCATCGAGATGGGCGAGGCACACCGCTTCCAGCGGCGGCTCATCGACGACGCGCTCGCGGGCGTCCGGTCGGCGTTCGCGGAGTACGGGATGCTGGAGAGCGAGTCCGTCCGCTGGCCCGGCTGGCGGACGGTGGTCGCGGGATCCGGCGAGAAGACGTGGCTCCGGGCCGACTCCGGCGGGATCGTCGACACCCACTACGAGAGCGGCTCGCTGGTTCGGGAGGGCGAACGGATCGCGACGATCACCAACCCGTTCAAGGAGGACGCCGTGGGCGTGAAGGCGCCCTTCACCGGCCTGCTGATCGGCGTCCTCGAGAACCCCGTCGTCTACCCCGGAAACCCGCTCTGTCACCTGGTCGAGGTCGACGAGTCGACGGAACGCGTCCTCGAATCGAGGGGGTCGCCGTCCGGGCCGAACCCGCGGTGACCGCCCGTCGGGTCGGCCCGGCGAAACGATCGGTATTACCCGCTGGCCTACGAACGGCCACCCGAAACGTGATGACCGGATCCATCGAGACACTCGGAGGGGAGCGCCGGTGAACCCTAATCGGGTCGATTTCGTCGTCGATCTGGCGTACGGGCTCATGATATTCATCGCCGTCGTCCTCTTCTCGGTCGTCGGCAACCGGGTCGGGATCGCCTTCGGGCTCGGCGTGCTCGTCTCCTACGCCATCCACGTCTTCTGGAAGATGGCCCGGTTCGATCCGGAGTGGATGACCCAGGAGGTCACGGAGAACGTCGAGGAGACGCTGCGGGCCGAGGTCGACGCGGTCATCGAACGGCTCGAGGAGGTGAACGACCGCGTCGACCGTCGTCCCCGCGCGGACGAGGTCGAGGAGGCGGTCGACGAGAGCGTCGGCAAGGTCTCCGAGGACGTCGAGAGGACCGTCGAGGAGAAGGTCGGCGAGGTGACGAAGGACGTCGAGGAGACCGTCGAGAGGGTCTCGGAGGACGTCGAGCGCACCGTCGAGGAGACGGTAGGCGAGACCGTCGAGGAGACCGTCGAGAAGACCGTCGAAGAGCAAGTCGGTGAGACCGTCGAAAAGCAGGTCGGTGAGACGGTCGAGGAGACCGTCGAGGGAACCGTAGAGGAGACGGTCGAGGAGACGATGGAGGAGACGGTCGAGAAAACCGTGGAGGAGACGGTAGGTGACACCGTCGAGGAGACCGTCGAGAAGCGGATCGAGGAGGTCGTCGACGAGGACGCCGTCGACGACGAGGGAGGTACCGAAACCGACGGGAACGCCGGCGGAACGGACGACGGCGACGAAGACAGGTAAGACGCGCGGGCCTCGGCGGAGTCGTCCCCCTCGTCCCCGCTCAGTCCCGGTCGCGGACCCCGACCGCGACCGCCGCGACGACCGACAGGAACCCGGCGAGGAAGCCGACCGGCTGAACCACCAGCCGCTGGAGAACGACCGCCCCCGCCTCCCGCTCGACGGAGCGGGTCCAGAACTCGTACCGTGTTCCCTCGTGAGCGACGACGATCAGCCCGTCGCCGAGCGTGGGACCTGACGGGTACGACAGCGATCCGGCCCGCTCGTCCGGATCCTCCACCGTGAAGCCGCCGCCGGGCGACTCGCGCGCCCGATCGAAGGCGGCACGCGCGGCGGCGTCGAGGTCGTCGCGGTCGACCACGTCGGCCTCGTCGTAGGGGGGCGTCTCGGGTCCGACCGGCTGGACCGCGTGGGCGTACGCGGTCGTCGGCTCCGCGACCGGTACCGGCAGGTACAGCGGGTTCGCCATCAGTAGCCCGCCGACCGCGAGGAGGAGGACGATCGTAACGCGACGGGGCATACGATCGACGTCGGCCGGCGACGACAAGAGGGTTTCCGCCCGGAGCGCCGTCGGTCGCGGCCGCGGTCGGCCGAGGTCCGCGACGGTGCCCGCACGGAACGCCTATCCGATCCGGGCCCCCGATCCGAGACGTGACCGACGACCTCGACACGCCGGTGCTCGACGACCACCTCCACCTCGACCCCCGGCACGGCCGCGGCATCGACGCCGTCGACGACTTCGTCCGCCTCGGCGGCACCCACCTCCTCGTCGTCAACAAGCCCTCGTGGCTCCTCGGCGTCGACGTCGAGGAGCCGGACGACTTCCGGGCGGTCTTCGAGGAGACGATCGACGCCGTCGACGCCGCGACGGAGGCGCTTCCCGGCCGGGCGTGGCCCGTCCTCGGCGTCCATCCGGGCCTCGTGAGTCGGCTCGTCGACGATCGGGGGTTCACGCCCGAGGCGGCCCGCGACCTGATGTGCGGCGGCATCGACGTCGCCAGCGAGTTCGTCGAGGCCGGCCGCGCGCTGGCGCTGAAGTCGGGTCGACCCCACTACGACGTGAGCGACGCGGTGTGGGACGCCTCGAACGCGGTGACCCGCCACGCGTTCGAGCGGGCCGCCGGGATCGGCTGTGCGGTCCAGCTCCACACGGAGGCGAGCGAGGACCTCACCGACCTCGCGGAGGTCGCCGAGTCGGTGGGGCTCGACCCGAGCAGGGTGGTCAAACACTACGCGGCCGGTCGGCTCGCGGGCCCGACCCCGAGCGTGATGAGCGAGAAGGACCGGCTGAAACGCGCCGCGGAGTCGGGCGAGCCGTTCCTGATGGAGACGGACTTCGTCGACGACCCCGACAGGCCGGGGATGGTGCTCGGCCCGAAGACCGTGCCGCGCCGGGTCCGGTGGCTGCTCGAGTCGGGGTACGAGGAGGCCGTCCGGCGCGCGCACATCGAGACGCCCGCCGCGGTGTACGGGATCGACACCGAGGCGACCCTGGAGGAGTGAGACGGATTCTCAGCCGGGTGTGACGCCGTCTCTCGGGGGCACAGATAAGAAAGGCCTTTGAGTAGTCCGGGAGAGGTATGGGATATGACCGAGGACGAGGCGGTGGAGACGTTCTACTCCGAGGAGCGCTGGCAGAACTGGCTCGACAGGCTCGCCGACGAGGACCTCGACCCCGAAAACGAGGACTCCGCGCGGCTGTTGTTGAACCTCCAGGACGACGCCGCGATCGCGATCGCGAAGATCCTCGCGGCGCTGGAGGAGGAGCGGATCGACGAGGACCGCGCAGTCGAGGAGATCCGTGACGTGAGCGACATCGTCCTCGCGGAGGTCTCCTTCGACGACGAGGACAAGGCCATGCTCATCGACGGGGTCCAGACGTCGCTCGTCCCCGTCTTCTACGCGGCCGAGGAGTTCGTCGTCGGCGGGGTCGTCGAGGGCGACGTCGACGAGTTCGTCCACGCGGCCGCCGACGCCGAGGCCGACGAGGACCTCGACGCCGCCTTGGGGTACGTCGTCCAGGCCGGCACCCGCGTCATCGACGGCGAGCGGCTCGACATGGAACTCGTCGAGGACCTGGAGTACGGACTCGTCTCCGAGTGGGTCAACGGGCTCGACTCGCTCCAGTCCGCCATCGAGGACCCCGAGGTCGTCGAGGAGGACTGACCGCCGCGTCGTCGCGGTCTCGACGCCGAACCGTCGGTTCGCGGTCCTCCCTCCGGTCCTCGCCGCGCTCCGTTCGGAATCCTTCCTCCCCGGCCCGGTCACGCGTCGTCCTCCTCTCGGAACGCCACCGTCGGGCGGCGACTCGGCTCACGCCGTCAGCGTGAACAGAAGCAGGTTGTGGACGGCCGGGCCGAGTCCGACGGCGGCGACGAACCCCAGGAGGAGCAGCCCCTCGGACGGCTCCTCACGGACGTACGGAACGAAGAGGTACACGACGGCGCTCGCGACGGCCAGCTTGACGAGGAGGAACAGCCACCCCTCGCCGACCACCGGAGCCGCCGGGATCCCGTCGAGCTCGAGGATGATCCGCGAGAGCGGGCTGCGCTCGCCGAAGCCGAGCTGTGTCACCCCGAGCGCGGTCGAGAGGCCGTCGAGCGCGTGTCCGTACACCGCGAGCGCGCCGACGCCGCCGGTGACGGCGACGCCCGGCTCGATCCGACCGAGCGCGCCCCGGACGAGCGCCGCGATCGGAACCGCGCCGACCACCGCGACCGCCGACCAGTACCCGCCCGGTCCCGAGACGCCGCCGGCGACCGCGACGGTAACCGCGGGGACGGCGAGCAGCGTCCCCGTGGCCGCGAGCAGTGGCGGAACGCGCTCGGCGGCGGCCGAAACCGCCTCGACGACGATCCAGGTCGCGCCCGCGAGCGTCGCGACGGTGAGGTACACCGTCGGCGACCCGCCGAACGGCGCGAGGACGTCCGGGAGTCCCCCCACGACGTACAGCACGTGGAGCACGGACCCCAGAGCGATCCACGGGACCAACGCGAGCACGTGTGCGCTGGCGACCGCGGGTGGCCGTCGCCGGAGGGCGACCGCGACCGTGCCGGCCGACAGGAGGACGACGAGGAGGTACGGAAGCGGGGGCAGGGTCGTCCCGGCCGGGAGAAACGGGAGGTCGCCGAGCGTCGCGGGGATCGGCGTCGACGCGCGGAGCGTCGCGGCCGGCGGTCGGAGCGTCCCCGACGACGAGGCCGGGATCGGGATCACACCGAGAGGACCGGCTGGCTCGCGTACAGCAGGACGTACTCCGCGGCCTTCTCGAGCACCTGTCCCGGCTCGCCGGTGACCGGCTCGCGGGGAACGACGATGAAGTCGGACTCGATCTCCTCGGCGGTGTCGAGGACGACGCTGCCGGGGTGGACCGTCTTCACCTCGGTGGAGAAGCCGTACGCGATGGAGTTGCTGTGACCGACGCCGGCCGCCTCGGCGCGCTCCGCGACCGACTCCGTGAACGCCGCGGTGTCCTCGGCGACGTCGCGCTCGTCTATCGAGCCGGACTCCAACGCCCGGACCACCTCCTCGTCGAGCACGTACAGCGCGTGGACGCTCGCCCCGTACTCGCTCGCGATCCCGATGGCGTAATCGACGGCCTCGTGGGACGCCTCGCTGCCGTCGACGGGCGCGAGAACGAGGTCGATGTCGAGCTTCGTCATACCCGACCCGACGGCGGGGGAGGTCAAAAAGCCCGTCGGATGGCGGGTCCCGGACGGTTCGCCGCTCCTCGCCCGGTCACTCGTCCTCGAAGGTGGACAGCGACCGCTGGCCGACGTCGCGGCGGTCGGACGCGGGCACGTTCGTCGCGATCACCTCGTCGACCGCCTCCCGGCCGTCGCCGTCGCTGTTGATCGCGCGGGTCGCGTCCACGGTGTCGACGTGAAAGCCCGCCTCGACGTACCGGTCGTACGTCACCCCGCTGTTCGAGACGATGACGCTCACCCCCCGGTCGTCGAGGGTCGTCGCGGTCTCGATCAGCCGTTCCTGGTCCCCGCGGTCGAACCCGTCGGCGCTGTAGGCGGTGAAGTCGGCGGTCGGGCTCATCGGCTCGTATGGGGGATCGAGGTACACCAGATCGCCGGGCTCGGCGGCCTCGAGGACGTACTCGAAGTCGCGGTTGTAGATCTCGACGTTCCCGAGCGTCCCGCTCGCCCGGCGGATCCGGTCGCGCCTGACCCACTCCGGGTCCGCGTACCGACCGATCGGGACGTTGAAGCCGCCGTCGGCGTTCTCGCGGTAGAGGCCGTTGTAGCAGGTGCGGTTCAGGTACACGAGAAGCGCGGCCTCCTCGAGGGGGTCGTACGCGCCCGTGTACGGCCGGTCGTTGAACCGGGCGCGCTGCTGGTAGTAGTAGCTCTCCACCTCACGACCGCGCTGGGTCGTCTCCGCGTACGGGAGGTCCGGGTCGGGGTCCGCCTCGGGGTCGTCGAACGACTCCAGCCGGTCGATGAGCCGGTCCGGCTCGTCGCGGACCCGTTCGTACAGCGAGACGAGGCGAGGGTTCGCGTCGTTGATCGTGCCCGCGCCGGGCTCGAGGTCGAAGAAGAGCGCGCCGCCGCCCACGAAGGGCTCGTGGTACCGGCCGTACGACTCCGGGAACCGGGCGTACAGCGCGTCGAGCAGCTGTCGTTTTCCGCCGGCCCACTTGAGGATCGGCTCGACCATGCGATGCCGAGGGTCGACCGCCGTCGAAAATAAACGTCTCGGGAGCGCCCCGCGAAGCAGATACGTTCATATCGTTCGGGAGCGTCCCGTCAGGATATGACACGAACGATCAGGTTGAATCGGGTCGGCGGCGTGCTCTCGGCGTTCGAGTATCCCGTCGCGCCCGCGACGGTCGCGACGGCGTGTGACGACGTGATGATCCGGCTCGCCGACGGCGAGGTCAACCTCGGCGCGACCGTGGGCGACTCGACCGCGACGGAGTTCGGCTCGGCCGAGGAGCTCACGGAGGAGGTGATGAGTCTCCTTCCCCGACGCGCGGTCGGCGAGCCGTTCCAGTCCGACGGGGACGCGTGAGCGCCGCCGACCGGCGCCGGGAGGATCCCGTTCGCGGGGTCGTCGCCGTCGCCGGGACCCGATACGCGATGTGGCGGTGTGGCTCCTGCGGCGAGATGGGACGGCTCCGGCGAACGCTGCCGGCGACGCGTCCGGGCTGTGACGGCGGAACGGAGTCGCCGTTCTACTTGGCGGAAGACTAAAGATCGATGACGACGGGAGGGCGGACCGTCCTCAGATCGTCACGGTGTTGTCCGCGATGAAGTAGATGTACGCCCACCAGACGTAGCCGGCGGCGAGGACGATCGCCGTGAGCGCCTCGAGAACGGTCACGTAGGTGTCCCCGTGCGTCTCGCGGAACTGCTGGATCAACTCGATCCGCTGCCACAGGGGCATGAGCGGTTCCGGAATCAGCTCCTCGAGACCGCCGACCTCGGACGTGTCGACCTGGTCCTCCGTGGAGTCCTTCGTCGAGCTCATTGGTTCACCCCCGATCCGAAGGGAAGCGTCATGCCGCGCACCATCACCTTCTCGCCGACGAAGACGGCGACGAAGACGGCGATCCCGGCGAGCTTCACGGCGAGCATCGGATACGTCATGATCAACACGCCGACGACCGTCAGCCCGACGCGTGCGAGGAGTATCCGCCCGACGGACAGCTCGAACGGGTAGTTGAGGCCATAGATGATCGTGATCGCGCCCAGCATCACCAACGCGCCGAGGAACAGCGTGTTTCCGCCCGGCGACATCGAGATCAGCCCCGGATTGTAGACGAACGCGACCGGCAACACGAAGAGCGGCGCGGCGATCTTCAGGGCGGCCCCGCAGGTCCGCCAGAAGTTCGCCTCCGCTATCCCGGCCGCGACCACCGCCGCGGTGGCCACCGGCGGCGTGATCCCGGCGAGGATGGCCGCGTAGAACATCGTGTAGTGAGCCGTCTCGCGGGCGATCCCGAAGTCGGAGACGAAGGTCGGAACGATGAGGATGGCCACGATGACGTAGGCGGCGACCGTCGGCATGCCGACGCCCATCACGATGGCGACCGCCATCCCGAGCAGCACGGCGAAGAGCAGGACGCCGCCGGAGAGATTGATCAACAGGAGCGCTATCTTCGCCGGGACGCCGGTCGTCGAGAAGAGGTTCACGACGCCGCTCACCACCACGAGGATGATCGCGATCGGCGCGAGGATGATGGCTCCGCGCCGGAACCCGTGTATCGTGTTCTTGACCTGGGTCACGAACTCCGTGACGGCGCCGGTCTCGGAGCCGTCGACGAGCCGCTGTACCGGCGGCATCAGGACGCCGGTGAGCGTCATCGCGATGACGGTGTACAGCGCCGACGTCATCACCGTGTACTGTGCGATTCCGAGGTAGTAGATCAGGACCCCGAACGGGATCCCGAAGCGGAGCCCCTCGACGACCTTCTGGCTCGTGGTCATCTCCTCGTCGAAGAACTCGGAGAACTCCATGCCCTGGTCGCTCGCGTCGCTGATCGCGGTGTAGTGGACCGCGATCGCGATCGAGGCGACCAGGATCGCGGCGGGGACGATCCCGGCGACGACGATGTTGAGGTACGCGACGCCGAGGTACGACGCCATCACGAACGCGGACGCGCCCATGACCGGCGGCAGCACCTGCCCCGACGTCGAGGCGACCGCCTCGATGGCGGCGGCGCGGTGGCCGGCCATCCCGCTCTCCTTCATCGTCGGGATGGTGAACGACCCGGTCATCGCGGCGTTCGCGGTGTACGAGCCGTTGATCGAGCCGATGACCGCGGAGGAGAGCACGGCCGTCTGTGCGACGCCCGACCGGATCCGGCCGGCGGCGACGATGGCGAGCCGGAGGATGAGATCGAACGCGCCGTACGCGAACAACAGCCCCGCGTACAGCAGGAACGGCGCGATCCACGACGCGGTCAGCTGCGTGAGCGACCCGTAGAACCCGTAGAGGTCGGTGACGAGCGCCTGGAGCAGCGTCAGTTCGCTCATCCCCGCGTGTCCGAGGACGCCGGGAACGCTGTCGCCGAATATCGCGTACACCATCACGCCGACGACGAGGCCCAGGAACAGGTTCCCGAACTCGCGCCACGTGAGGTACAGGAGCGAGACGATCACCAGCCGAGCGAGCATGTACTCGTGGGGCGTAGCGAAGCCCTGACGCAGGAGATAGACGGTGTCGAAGTTCGCGAAGAAGTACGCCGAGGCCGTGATCAACACGCCGGCGGCCGGAAGCAGGACCAGGGCGTCGACCCAACTACCCTCCTCCAGCGATTCCTTCGTTTCGTTGAGCGCGTACACCGTCATGATGCCGCCGACGAATATCACCCCGTACTTGACGGGCGACCACGTCTGTGTGTGTATCCAGCCGAGCGCTATCGCCCAGAACAGGAGGGCGGCGAGCGTGACGGTCGCGTCGAGGCCACGAAGCCAACTCGACGGTCCGGTCGTGTGTTCCGCTTGTGAATCCATTTGTTGTGTCGTGTAGAAATGTAGTGTCGTTTGCCGGCTACGCGGTCGAAGCGGGAGAGGTCAGCCGGAACGGTCTACTCGCCTTCCTGGAGGCTGTCGTCCCACGCATCGTTGTCCCGGTAGTACTGCGCCGCACCGGGGTGAACGGGGATCCGTTCCTGCGCGTACCCGAGCATGTCGGCGGTCGACTCGTAGTCGTTGAACTGGGCCTCGCCCTCGTTCACGACGTCGTTGTGCTCGTCGACGACGCGGCACAGCTCGTAGACGGCGTCGGCGTTGGCCTCGGGGTTGAACGCGTACAGCACCTCGAGGTCCCACGTGAACACTTCGTCCGTCCCGATGTCCGCGTTCGCGATGGGCCAGTCGTCGTAGCTCGTGGTGGTCGTCCCGGCGCCCGCGAACGACTCGGCGGACTCGATGAGCGCGTCGGTCGGCTCGACGTAGTGGAGGTCGATGCGGGAGGCCATCTCCTGGACGAAGCCGGTGTACCGTACGCCGGGCGTCCCGTACGCGATGCTGGCGTCGATCGTCCCCTCCTCCATCGCGCCGGGGGCGTCGCCGACGCCCATGTCCTGGATGTTCATCTGCTCGTAGACGTCCGCGGTCGGCTCCTGCGACCAGACGTCGAGCGTCGTCGCGCGCGTCGAGTACCCCGGCTCCGCGGGGTAGACGTTCGCGCCCGCGAGGTCGTCGAACGTCTCGATGCCCGTCCCGTCGCGGGCGACGATGTAGATGCTGTACGGGAACGCGGAGAACCCGTAGTGGGGGATGCGCGACACCGGCTGCTCCGCGAACTGCCCCGACTCGTCGAGCGCCTTGTTGAGCGAGTTGTTGTCGGTGATGCCGGCGTTGAACTGCTCCTGGGCCATCCGATAGATGGTCCCGATGTAGCCCGGACTCTCGATGGTCGAGTACTCGAGCGTGTCGCTCTCCTGGCTGACGGCCCGCTCGACCGCCAGACCGACGTCCTGGGTCCCCCCGGCGGACGTCCCGACGCGGAGCTGGAGGCTCGAGTCCCCGCCGTCGTCGCCGCTCGAGCCGTCTCCGGAGCCGTCGCCGCTCGAGCCGTCGCCG
>NZ_NHPJ01000003.1 GCF_002252985.1 Halorubrum halodurans
CGTCGCCGACCCGGACCCGAAGCCGGAACGGCCGACGAAGGCCGAGAGCGGTGGCGGGGTCGACGAAACCGACGGCGGCGAGACCGACGGGACGGTCGGCGGCGGCGACGCTGCCGGTGCCGCTGACGACGATGCCGCTGGTGGCGACGACGCCGAAGGCGGCGAGGACGGCGCTGACGGCGACGCCGCTGGTGCCGCTGACGCCGGCGACGCTGGCGACGGAACCCCCGAGAACGCGGCGGATGGGTCCGACGGCGGAGGGGACGCGGCCGACGGCGAGGCCGGTGAGGACGGGGCGGAGGAGTCCGTCGGCGACGACGCGAACCTTCCCGACGACGAGAGCGACGGTTCCGGCGACGGGAAAACGGGAACCAGGGACGCTCCCGGTGACGCCGAGGGCGGAGACGACGGTTCCGCCGACGGCGATGGCGCCGACGCCGGCGACGAGGACGACGACGCCGAAGCGAAGGAGTCCACCGACGGGAGCGAGAGCGGCGACGGCTCCGGTGACGACGACTCCGGTGACGACGCCGGAGGTGACGGGGGTGGCGACGGGGCGGATGGCCCCGGAGACGACGATGACCGATCGTCGTGAGCGACGGCGCGCCCGAGAGAACTCCGAATCGTCGCCGAACCTGCGGAACGGCCACCGGGCCGGCCGGCTCGAGTCGCTCGTCGCGGGGCCGTGGATCACGAAACGTCGCGTGCTCCTGACGCTGTTCGCCGCGCTCCTGGCGCTTCTCGGCTACGGACTGGTTTTCGGGCTCTGAGACGTCCCGGATCGCGTCCGATTCACGGCTCGAGCAGCGCCTCCAGCTCCCGATCGACCCGATCGCGTCGGTCGTCGAGGACGGCGAACCGATCGCCGCGAAGCCGCTCCAGCCACCCCAGCAGCCTGGCGGCCCAGGCGAGCTTCCGCGCCTTCATCGGGTCCACCTCCGGATCGTCGAACGCCCAGCCCGGAAAGGTCAGCCGTCCGGCACCGGCGTGGTCCGCGAGAAACGCGGCGCGGTCGCCGTCGGTGAACCCGCCGACGTTGTACACCGGACCCACCGGGGCCGCCTGGGTCGTCGTCAGGGTGTGATCGGCGTCGAACCGCGGGAGCCACTCGCGGACCGCGGGGACGTTGTCGCCGTGGGCGTGCGCGGCGACCGGCACCCCCCGCTCGGTCAGCTCGACCGCGGTCTCGGGGTTCTTGTCGAGGTCGGTGACCAGACAGTCGACGGCGACCCCCGCCTCGAGCAGCACGTCGGCCGCCGTCGACGCCGCGACGACGACGTCGGCCTCGCGGGCGCGGCGGATCTCCTCGTCCTCGCGGAGACACGGCGCGCCCCCGGCGACGGCGACGGTCCGGCCCTCCCACCCGTCGAACCGCGAGAGGTCGAACGGCGTCGACAACCCGGCGGCGACGTCGCGAGCCGCCTCGTCCGCGTCGCGGTCGAACCCGAGATCGGCCAGGATGGCCTCGTAGACGGGCTCGAAGGTCTCGAAGTTCACGGGATCACCTCCGACGTCGCGTCGGACGGTCGGCGGCCCGATCCGTCGCGGCGGCGCTGCCGCTCGCGGTCGTGAATATGGTATGGGCCGAAGTGGCACAGAGTACCCCTACCCGCGTGCCCCTTCGGCGTCCGGTTGAAGCGTTGTCCACACGACGGCATAAACTTTCTCTTACTTCTAGGTGTCGTCGATCGTCGCGAGCGCGGCGTCGAGCGGCTCCGAAACGCCGGAAACGGACGACACGACCGACGAGAGCCCGTCGGCCGTGCCGACGAGGAGTCCGCGATCCGCGTCCCCGCGCGCCCCCTCGGCGCCCGTGGCCGCCTCCGCGTCCGCGCTCCCGGCTCGCCCTCCGACCGCGAAGGCGGCGGCGTCCCCGTCGGCGGCCGCCCGGAGCGCGCCGACCGCCTCCGGCGACAGTCCCGACAGCTCGTAGGTGTGGACGACCGCCCCGTCCGCGACCGCCCGCGGCGCGTCGAGTCGGTCGAGGTGGCGCTCGGCCTCGCGGACCGTGGTCACGTCCAGCTCCTCGGCGGACACCGGACCGTCGTGGCTGGGGCGGCTCCGGGCGAACGTCTCGCCGACCAGCGCCGCGTCCCGCGTCTCGGCCACGTCGTGGGTACGGATCACGTGTGCGCCGCGCTCGACCGCCATCGAGGTGGCCGCGAGCGACACCGGGAGGGCCTCCTCGGTGCTTCGTCCCGCGATCGTCTTGAGGAAGCTCTTGCGGTTGATCGAGACGAGGAGCGGGCGGCCGTAGCCGCGGAACTCCCGCAGGCGGCGGAACGTCTCGCGGTCGTCGGCGTGGGTCTTCTCGACCGACCAGCCGCCGAAGGCGGGGTCGAGGATCGTCTTGTCGGTGAAGCCGTTCATCGAGAGCGCGTCGTATATCTCGTCGACGTCCTCGATCGCGCCCGGCCGCTCGAGGTCGGGCGGCGACGCCATCTTCGAGACCGCGGCGTCGTGTTCGCGACACACCCGCGGCATCTCCGGGTCGGCGAACCCGCAGACGTCGTTGACCATGTCGAACCCGCGCGAGAGCGCCGCGTCCGCGACCTCGTGGTATCGCGTCTCGATCGACCAGACCGCGTCGCCCGAGGTCGACTCGAGCGTCTCGATCGCGACGTCGAGCCGTTCCAGCTCCTCCTCCGCGGAGAGCACGTCGAGGTCCTTGTTCGCGGACTCGAGCCCCACGTCGACGATGTCGGCTCCCTCGCCGATCAGCTCCTCGTCGACGTACTCGGCGGCCTCGCCGGGATCGTCGTACACGCTCGGGTCGTACGGCGACTCCGCCGAGACGTTCAACACGCCCATGATCCGGGGCGGGTGGTCGTCGCCGATCCCGAGGCCCGCGGCGTCCACGTTTCGCATACCGGATCGAGGGTCGCGACTCTTAAAGCCCGCCCGGAACCGGCGGGCGAGGGGACGGACGATCCACCGCAACGATCGCCGGGGCGGTGGCGTCGCCGGCGGCTCCGCCGCCGGCTTCAAGCGAGAGCTTCGCTCTCGCCCTGCGCCTCCGAGCGTCCGATAGGGCGCGAGGAGTCCGCGAGGTCGCCGGCGGCGAAGCCGCCGGCTGCCAGAGAATCTTTGATTCTCGCTGGACGCGGTGAGCGGTGAAACCGCGAACCGCGAGGCTGGGGAGGCGTGAGGTGCGGGACGGTCGCGGTCGGGTGGGACTTTGGACGTGTTCACCGCGCCGGCAACGACACCCACCTCTGGATCCGACGGTACCGTTTTGTCCGTCTCCGCCGAACCCGGCCGTATGACCGACTCGTCCCCGCTCGAACGCGCGAGAGCGAACGCCACCGAGATCGCCTCGACCGTGGTCACGGGCGTCTGGCTGGCCGCGCTCTTTCTCGACGTCGAGTGGTGGCTCCCGCTCATGCTGTTCGGTTACGTCGTGGTCGTCCCGGTGGTCTCGATGCTCTTCGACGAGGAGGGGGAAGCGGACGACTCGACGGAGACCGCCACGGAAACCGCACGCGAGGACACGAGAGCCCGAGGGATCGACGAGGACGGCGTCACCGAGGGCAACGCCGACGCGATCGACCGCCTCCGAGCCCGGTACGCGGAGGGCGACCTGACCGACGAGCAGTTCGAGCGCAAGCTGGACAGGCTGCTCGAGACGGAGACGCCGGAGGACGCGGCGGAGTGGCGGAAACGGGAGCAGGAGCGAGACCGGGAGCGCGCGCTCGACCGGGACCGGTCCTGACGGCTCGGAAACCCTCTGCCGCGTTCCGTTTCGGACACCTCTCCGCCAGCGCCTCCCCGGCGACCGCGGATCCGCCGAGTACCGGAACCGCGGGCCCGGAAGGACGCGCTTTTATCCGCGCCGCGACAAGCCGCGAGCATGGCGAAAGTGAGCATCGGCCTCCGCGGCTGGCGGTTCGACGAGGAGGAGATCATCTCCGAGGACGGGGAGTTGAAGCCCCTCGAGGAGATCCCCGAGGAGCCCAGAGAGCGGCTCGTGCGGCTCGTCGGGCTCGTCGAGGAGCCGTGTGACGTCTGTTATCTCGAGTACGGCGAGGAGGAGGTCCACCGCAGCAAGGAGGCGGAGATCGTCTACGGCGAGCCGGGCGGGGAGGTCCTGCTCTGTCCCGACCACGAGCCAGACTTCATCTACTGGTTCCGCGAGGCCGGCGGCAGCGACCACAAGGGGAGCCAGGAGTTCGGCGACCGCTTCCACGAGTGGGTCGCCGCCGGCAACGAGGCGCCCGACGGCTACGCGTCCGTCGAACACGTCGAGGAGGACCCCGACGGACTGCCCGACCTCCCGGACCAACACGAGATCCAGAAGCGTCTCGAGGAGGACTTCGAGGGCGACCGGATCGACATCCGCGCGCTCGCCGGCGAGAAGCCCGCCGAGGACGCCGAGGACGACCGGCTCACCGAGGAGGAACTCTCCGACTCCGACGTCGACCTCTCGACGGAGTACCCATCGAACCGATGAGCGAGGAGGACGCGGAGGGGACCGGCTCCACGGACGACGCGGGGGCCCCGTCCGTCCGGCGGAAGCCGGTCGTGGTCGTCGTCGAACCCGAGACGCCGGGCAACGTCGGCACCATCGCGCGGGCGATGAAGAACTTCGGGCTCTCCGACCTCAAGCTGGTCGATCCGCCCGAACTCGACGAGGACGGCGAGGCGTACGGCTTCGCCGGCCACGCCCGCGAGGACGTGCTGCCGAACGCCGACGAGGTGACCTTCGAGGAGGTCGTCGAGAACTACCACACCGTCGGCACCACCGCGATCACCGGCGAGGACGACCGCCGCCACGAGCGGTGGCCGTTCAAGACGCCCGAGGAGTTGCGGGAGTCGCTCGCGACCGTCGACGCGCCGACCGCGATCGTCTTCGGTCGCGAGGGGCGCGGGCTCAACAACGAGGAGCTCTCGCGGCTCGACGAGGTGTGTTCGATCCCCGCCGCCGACGACTACCCCGTGCTCAACCTCGGGCAGGCGGCGACGGTGCTCCTCTACGAGCTCCGCGACCTCACCGTCGAGGAGACGCAGCTTCCCGACACCGCGGTCACCCGCGCGCCGGAGGAGGACGTGGAGCGGCTCCACGACCTCTTCGGCGACTTCCTCGCGGCGACGGGCCAGCGCGAGCACCGCCGCGAGAAGAACGCGCTGTTGATGCGCCGGCTGCTCGGCCGCGCGCACCCGACCGAGCGGGAGGTCCACTCGCTTCTGGGGACCGTTCGGAAGGCGACGACGAAGCTGGAACACGCCGACTACCTCGCCGCCAAACACGACGAGCCGGCCTACCCCCGCGAATGACCCGGACGGACGGGGACGTGCTCCACGAGGACCTGGCCGCCGGCGTGCGCGACGTGACGCCGCTCATGCTCGGGATCGTCCCGTTCGCGCTCGTCGCCGGGATCGCCGCCGTCGACGCCGGGCTCACGCTCGCGGAGGCGGTCGGCCTCTCGGTGATCGTGTTCGCGGGCGCGTCCCAGCTCGCCGCGATCGACCTCCTCGGGTCGAACGCGCCGCTCGCGGTCGTGATCGGCACCGCGGTCGTGATCAACCTCCGAATGATGATGTACTCCGCGTCGATCGCGCCGTACTTTGCCGACTACGCCCGCCGGACGCGGGCCGGGCTCGCCTATCTGCTCACGGACCAGGCGTACGCGCTCTCGATCGCCGAGTACGAGCGGAACGAGGACCGCAGCCGCTGGCGCTACTACCTCGGGGCGGCGGCGTCGCTGTGGATCGTCTGGCAGATCGGAACGGTCGTCGGCGTCGTCGTCGGCGCCGGCGTCCCCGACGCGTGGGGGCTCACGTTCGCCGTGCCGCTCGTGTTCCTCGCGCTCCTGGTCCCCGCGATGAAGGACCGACCGACGACGGCCGCGGGGATCGTCGGCGGCGCGGTCGCGGTCGTCGCCGCCGGGCTCCCGCTCAATCTCGGCCTGCTGGTCGGCGCGCTGTTCGGGATCGCGGCCGGGATGGCGACGGAGGTGACGGCGACGTGATCGCCGGGCTCGACGCGGTCGTCAGCGACCCGCGCGTCTGGGCGGCCATCGTCGTGATCGGAGCGTTCACCTACGGGATCCGACTCTCGTTCATCCACCTGTTCGGCCGGATCGACGCGGTGCCGCCGCGGGTCAAGCGGCCGCTCCGGTACGTCCCGCCCGCGGTGCTGGCGGCGCTCGTCCTCCCCGACCTGGTGACGGTGCGTCCCTCGGTCGCCGCGACGCTCCTCGACGAGCGGCTGCTCGCCGGGGTCGTCGCCGGCGCCGTCGCGTGGCGGACCGAGAACGTGTTCGCGACGATCGGGGCGGGCATGGGCGCGCTGTGGCTGCTTCGGTTCGTCCTCCTCGCGTGATCCTCTCCCCGCGGGTTCACTCGGGGATCCGTTCGGGATACCGACGGGCGATCAGAAGCACGGCGACGCCGCAGACGACCGCGACCCCGACCGCGCTCTCCGCGCTCACGAACGGACGAGCCGGCGGCACGGAGTACGACACCGCGGCCGCGGCGAGCAGGGCGTAGCCGACCGCGGAGCAGCCGAGGAGCACGGGACGCAGCGCGGCTCGACGCCAGAGCCGGAGCCACGTCGCGACCCCGGCGACCGCGCCGCCGACGACGCCGGCCGGGAGCCCGACGAGCGCCGAGAAGGCGATCCTCGCCGAAAGGAGTTCGGTGACGAGCACGGCGACGAGGAGAAACGTCGTCAGCGCGGTCCCGAGCGTCGCGACGGCACGTCCGGACATGCCGCCGGATTCGCCGTGAGCGTATATAACTGCCCCGTCGAACCGACTACCGATCGCGCTCCGTGGGACGGGTCGGCTCCGTCCCGCTCGACGCGTCGCCGTTGGCGGCGGCGTCCGCCTCGCGTTCCGTCGCGTCGGCGAACCGCTGTGCCGCGTCGGCGACGGCGTCGAGGACGGCGAACGTCCGGTAGGAGAGGTACGCGCCCGCCGTCAGGGACCCGGCGACCAGGACGGCGAGAAGCAGCTCCGCGACGATCAGGACGCCGTACACGAGCACGAGGAGAGCCAGGGCGGCGAGGGCCGCCCCGCCTCGAGTGCGCAGCGCCTCGGAGGGAGAGAGCGGGTCGTGGACCATGCCGGCGGCTACCGCGGCCGGCTACTTAAAAACTGAAGGCGGGTGATCCGTCGGGCGGCAGTCGCCGGATCGCTCGTCGGATCAGTCGTCGGCGGGTGCCGCCGAGTCGCCGGCGGAGACGCCCGTTCCGGGGCCGATGTCGATCCCGAGCTCGTCGAGCTTCTCGTCGGGGACGACGCCGTCGACCCAGCCGCGGTGCTCGTAGTACTCCTCCTTCATCAGGTCCAGTTCGGCGAGCTCCCCCTCGCTCGCGCCCTGACCGGGGATCGCGTCGGGGTGGCCCTCCACGAACCGGCCGGGGAGGCTGTCGTCCTCGCCGTCGAAGCCCGCGAGGTTGTTGAAGTAGCGCTCGAGGTTGTAGATCCGCTCGCCGGCCTCGAACAGCTCGTCCTCCGTGACCTCGCGGCCGGTCATGCCGCTGTACTGGAGGACGTACTCCTCGATCCCCTCCGCGAACGCGTTGAACTTACAGATGTCGAAGGAGTCGGAGATCGCGTGGAGGTCCTGGAAGGTGGCGGTGAGCTCGCCTTTGCCCTCCCACTCGTAGGGATCCACCTTCTCCGGGATCCCGAGGATCTCCGCCGCGGGCGTGTACCCGCGCAGGTGACACGCGCCGCGGTTCGAGGTGGCGAACGCGATCGCCATCCCCTTCATACAGCGCGGGTCGTACGCCGCGATGCTCTGGCCCTTGACCGAGAGCTTGTTGTCGTGGGCGTCCTTGCGCTCGCCGATCCGGTCGGGCCCCTCCGCGAGGAGGTCGCCCAGTTCGGTCGAGCGGTTGCCGATCTCGTCGATGAGGTCGACCATCCGCTCGGAGTCGCCCCAGTCGATGCCGACGTCGAGTTTGCCCTCCTCCGTCATCTCCATCGCCATCGCCATCGTGTTGCCGACCTCGATGGTGTCGACGCCCACGTCGTTACACCGCTCGAGCATCAGGGCGATCTCGTCGCGGTCGGTGTGTCCGGAGTTCGGGCCGAGCGCCCACGCGGACTCGTACTCGTACGACTCCGTGCGGACGTTCATGTCCTGGCCCTTGTGGTGGAGCTGGACCTCGACCTCCTTCTTACACGCCACGGGACAGGAGTGACACGTCGGCTCGTCGACGAGGATGTTCTCGCGGACGTTCTCGCCGGAGACGCGCTCGGCGTCGACGTCGATCCCCTCGGTGCCGTTGTACGCCTCCGTGGAGGTGTACTTCGCGTTCTTGGTGGGGAGCCCGTCCATCTCCTCGGTCGCGTTCATCAGGACGTTGGTGCCGTACATCGAGAGCCCGCCCTCGTTCGGCGCGGTGACGTCGGACTCCCGGATGACCTCCATCGCCTGCTGATACCCCTCCTTGAACGTCTCGGGGTCCGCCGGCTTCGGCATGTCCGTGCCGCTCTTCACGACGACCGCCTTCACGCCCTTCGAGCCCATCACCGCGCCGGTGCCGCCGCGGCCCGAGGCGCGGTCGTCCTCGTTCATCACGCAGGCGTACCGGACGCCGTTCTCGCCGGCCTGTCCGATCGCCATCACCGAGAGGTTCTTGCCGACCGACCCCTCGACCTCCTCGCCGAGCTCGTCGACCGTGTCGTGGACGCCCTTCCCCCAGACGTGGGAGGCGTCGCGGATCTCCACGTCGCCGTCCTCGACGACGAGGTAGACGGGGTCGTCGCTCGCGCCGTCGAGCAGGATCCCGTCGAGGCCGGCCCACTTGAGCCGCGCACCCGACCAGCCGCCGTGGTGGGAGTCGGTGACGGTCCCCGTCAGCGGGGACTTCGTCACCAGGGCGATCCGGCCGCTCATCACGGTCTGGGTGCCCGTCAGCGGCCCGGTCATGAACGCCAGCCGGTTGTCCGGCCCCATCGGGTCGACGTCGGGGCCGGCGTCGAAGACGTACTTGACGCCCAGCCCGCGCGCGCCGATGTACTTCTCCGCGTCCTCGTCGTCGATCCCGTGGTACTCGACCGCCCCGTCGGTGAGATCGACCTGTGCAACTCGGTCCCTGTAGCCGCCCATTTCGGTCATGTAATGCTCTTTCGTTATATACGGTCCAGAGCGTGTTAGGCCTTCACGTGAGACGGAAACCGAAACCGGTTACGCCCGCACGTGAGTCGCCGGCGCGGAGTGGCGCGGGATCCCTCCCGCGAGCGATCGCTGACCGACGACCGCCGAGCGACGGACGGGTCCACCGAAGCACGTAACCGACCGGGCGGGGAATCACGCCTCCGTGAACGCCCCTCGTTCTCCCGCGAGCGACCCGGTCTCCGACGATCCGCCGGAACGCACCGCGTGGGACCGGTGGCGGCCGGCGGCCTCGTTCGCCGCGCTCGTGGTCGTCGCGTCGGTCGTCCCGGTTCCCGGAGGCGGGGGCGGCGGTGGTCTCGGAGCCGGCGGGAGCGGCGGCGTCGCGGGCGTCATCGTGCTCACCGACCCGTTCCACCTCGTCGGCTACGCGGTCCTCGCGGCGCTGTCGGCGCGCGCGACGGGTCGAGACGGCCGCGGGCTGCTCCTCGCGGCCGCGGTCGCGGTCGCGGTCGGTTTCGGCGTCGAACTCCTCCAGACCGCGGTCCCGTGGCGGACGTTCGCGTGGCGGGACGCGCTCGTCAACGCGGTCGGGGCGGCCGCGGGCGCCCTCGTCGTCGCGGCTCGGGCCGCGCGCGGCGCGATCGGGGCCGCCGGGCGTCGCTGAGGCGGTTCCCCGGAGCTCGATGGGGAGAATATTTGTGACGGGCAGAGAGAAGTCCCGGCCATGGTCCCCACAGAGCTGACCGTCCTCTCCGCGTTCGCCGCCGTCGTGTTGCTCATCTGGTCGCCGCTCCTGGCCATCGAACGGCTCCGGGCGCTGTTCGTCTGGCCGACGCGCACCCTCCTCGCGAACTACCTCGTCGTCGGGGCGGGCGTGGTCGTGGTTCAGGTGCTCTCGTACTTCGGCGTGGCCCTCCTCGTCGCCGGCACCGGCTCCGTCACGGGCGGGGAGGCGGCCGGGATCGTCGCGGGCGTCATCGCCGCGAACGTCCTCGTTCCCGGCGCGGCGGCCGTCGCCTGCCTGCGGTTCCTCCCCGACCGTGGGGTCTGGACGCCCGAGGGGACGGGACTCGGCGGCCGCGTCGCGCTCGCGGTCGGCGTGGGCTGGTACGCGGTCGTCGCGTCGGTCACCTTCCTCGCGTTCGCGCTCGGGATCATGCTCGTGAACCTCCCGACGTGATCGCCGACCCGCCGGCGTGAGCGTCACCCTTCCGACGTGACGACACGGCTTTACGCGCTCGGCCGCTTCCCCCGCCAATGAGCCAACCGAGCCCCGAGGCCTACGAGCAGGGGCGCGGCATGGATGCGCACAACGCGGTCATGCGCGACATCCGCGCCGAGCGCTCGGAGACGTACGACCCGACGGAGCCGACCAGGGTCTGGATCGACGAGGACAACACCCCCGACGGGGTGGTGAACTCGCTCACGATCATCTTAAACACCGGCGGCTGCCGCTGGGCCCGCGCCGGCGGCTGTACGATGTGCGGCTACGTCGCCGAGTCCGTCGAGGGCGGCAGCGTGAGCCACGAGGACCTGATCACCCAGATCGAGGCCTGCTTGGAACACGAGCGCGAGAACGCCGCGGAGCCCGCCGAGCTGATCAAGATCTACACCTCCGGCTCCTTCCTCGACGAGCGCGAGGTCCCGGCGGAGACGCGGCAAGCGATCGCGGAGACGTTCGCGGACCGCGACCGGATCGTCGTCGAGTCGCTGCCGGACTTCGTGAGTCGGGAGAAGATCGGCGACTTCGCCGACCACGGGATCGCGACCGACGTGGCGGTCGGGCTCGAGACCGCGACCGACCGCGTCCGGCGCGACTGCGTCAACAAGTACTTCGACTTCGCGGACTTCGAGGACGCCTGCGCCGAGGCGGCCGCCGCGGACGACGCCTTCGACGCCGACGTGGGCGTCAAGGCGTACCTCCTCCTGAAGCCGCCGTTCCTCGCGGAGCCCGAGGCCGCCGCCGACATGGTCGACTCGATCCGCCGGTGTGCCGCCGTCGAGGGCTGTCACACCGTCTCGATGAACCCGACCAACGTCCAGCGGTACACGATGGTCGACGAGCTGTTCTTCGAGGGCGGCTACCGCCCGCCGTGGCTCTGGACGGTCGCGCACGTGCTCGAGGAGACCGCCGACGTCGACGCCATCGTCGTCTCCGACCCGGTCGGTCACGGCTCCGACCGCGGCGCGCACAACTGCGGCGAGTGCGACGACCGGGTCCAGACCGCGATCAAGGACTTCGACAAACGCCAGGACCCGAGCGTCTTCGAGCAGGTCTCGTGTGCCTGTGAGGACACCTGGGAGGTCGTCATGGCGGAGGAGACGAGCTACAACATGCCCCTGGCGCGGTAGCGGGGCTCAGGGGCCCGTCCGGGCGGAGATCGCCCGAACTCACTCGTCGTCCGTCGGCGTTTCGGTCGCCCCGGATTCCGTCGGCGGACTCTCGGTCGGCGACTCCTCGGCCGGGTCGGTCGCGGCCGCCGCGGCCGCCGCGGTCGATTCGGTCATCGCAGAGTCGGCGTTCCGGCGCATCCGTCGCCCGAGCAGGTGGACGAGGACCGCGCCGACGAGCACCAGCGCGCCGGAGGCGGCGAAGCCCAGTTCGTAGCTCGCGGCGGCGAGTCGGCCGCCGATCACGCTGCCTGCGGCCCCGGCGAGGGCGCTCAACGCGGCGTACACGCCGAGCGCCTCGCCGCGAACGGAGAGCGGCGCGAGCCGGGTCACGAGCGTTCCGGCGGTGACCGCGATCACGGCCCAGGTGAGTCCGACGAGTCCGAACACGGCCCCCATCCCGAGATAGCCGAGCGTCGAGACCCCGAGCGCAACCCCGACGACGGCGACGAGCGGGAACGCGATCCCCCGCGCCGTGAGCCCCACGACCTGTATCGACATCGGGTCGCGCCGTCCGGAGAGCTCCCCGACCCGCTCGAAGAACGCCGCCGAGGCGACGCTGCTGACCAGGTAGAGACCGAACACCCCGTCCGACCCGACGCCGACGTCCGTGAGGTACGCCGGCAGCGGCGCGAAGAAGGCGGCGAAGCCGGTGAAACACAGCGAAAGCGCGCCGAAGTAGAGCGCGAGCGTCGGAGTGAAGCGGTCGGCGATCCGCTCCGGGTGGAGCCGCCGGAAGTCCGCGCGACCGACGGCGAACGGGAACGTCGCCGCCCGGACGCTGAAGCGATTCGCCTGCCGGAGCGCGCGCCGGAGCCGCCGGGGCGACACGTCCGCCGACTCGGCGTCGGGCGGGAGCCACCGGACCGAGGCGAGGAGGCCGACGCCCGCGACGGCGGCCAGCGCGAGGAGGAGCCCGTCCACGCCGCTCCCGCCGCCGAGGCGGGCCGCGACCCCGGTCCACACCGCACCGAGGAGCAGCCCGAGCGCCCAGCCGATCCCCTGGTACTCGTTCAGCTCGCCGATCCGCGCGCTCCACTCGGGTTCGGGCGCGCCGGCGACCGCGAGCAGGGTGACGACGGGCGTCGCGGACGCGGAGGCGAACCAGACGACGCCGTTGGCGGCGATCACGGCCGGAATCGACTCGAGGGCGGGGAGGAGCCCGAGCGTCGCCGCGAGGAGCGCGAGCGCGGCGAGCACGAACCCCCGTCGCCGTCCCGTCCGGTCGGCGAGCCGACCGAAGACGAGCGCGCCCGGAACCCCGACCGCCGCCGCGACCGCGGCGAGGGTGCCGAGCGTGGCCGCCGATCCGCCGAGATCGACGACGTACAACGGGACGACGAGCGACGCGCCCCCGAAGGCGACCGACGCCAGCCCCCACGCGTACAGCCACGACTTCGACATGCCTGTCACCACGCGTCCGGGGACACATAACTCGGGCGGGCGGCGCGGTTCAGGCGGACGGCGCGGTTCAGGTGAGCGGAGCGGGTCGGGCGGACGGAACGATCCGGGCGGGAACTTCAAGCCGAGGGGGGACCTACGCCGCGGTATGGTTCGAACGCACGCGGTCGGCGCGCCAACCGGGGTGGCCCGCTCCCGCCCCTGAGATCGTCGGCGTCGACATCAGCGGCCGCCACGAGGAGGACGGGGAGTACCTGATGGTCGCGGCCGCGGTCCACGCGGCGATCGACTCCAGCCGGATCCGCTCGGTCGAGGGGATCGGGTTCGCCAGCGCCCGCGAGGGGCCGACGCTGGAGGCGACCGTCGACCTCGTCGCCGAGGCGGTCGGGAACCTCCCCGAGCCGCCGGCGTGTCCGATCGTCTCCGAGCACGGCGAGTTCTACGAGGAGCCCGCCGAGCGGGTCGGGTTGAGCTTCCAGCCCGAGTTTAAATACGTCGAGAGCATAGGCGAACGCGAAACAGTGCAGGCCGCACACCACGCCGCGTACGCCGCTCGGGGGCTGCTCCTGTGACGGGGGACGCCGACCGGGGGGCGTCGACGGATCGGACGGAACGAAGCGCCCGACCGGACCGAGGAGCCGAACGCGCGGACCGGGGAGGCGGCGGCGAGCCGACCGGCGACCGCCGGGCGATCGTCGCGAAGCGCGTCGACGCCGGCGACGCCGACCTGACCGAGATCTCCCGGCTCGCGGAGGCCGCGGGCTACGCGGTCGTCGGCGGGCTCACCCAGACCCGCACCGAGGACGCCGCGTTCATGTTCGGGGAGGGGAAGGTCGCGGAGCTTCGCGACCTCGTCCGCGAGCGCGACGCCGACTGCGTCGTGATCGACAACGACGTGGGACCCTACCAGACGTTCAACGTCGGCGGAAAACTGCCCGAGGGCGTCGAGGTGATCGACCGCTTCACGCTCATCCTCGAGATCTTCGGCCAGCGAGCCAACACGCGGAAGGCGCAACTCCAGGTCGAGCTGGCGGAGCTGCGGTACGAGCTCCCACGCGCGGAGGCGAAGGCCAGCCTGGCGAAACGCGACGAGCGCCCCGGCTTCATGGGGCTCGGCGAGTACGACGAGAGCGTCGAGCGCGACATCAAACGCCAGATCTCCGAGATCCGCGACGAGCTGGAGTCGATCGCGGAGAAGGAGCAGGCCCGCCGCGAGCAGCGCCGCGACTCCGGGTTCGACCTCGTCGCGCTCGCGGGCTACACCAACGCGGGCAAGTCGACGCTGATGCGGCAGCTGGCCGCCGAGCTCGACGTCGACGAGAACGAGGACCGCCACCCCGACCTCGCGCGGACCGCCGAGTCCGAGGACATGCTGTTCACCACGCTCGGCACGACGACCCGGCGGGCGGAGATGGAGAAGCGGGACGTCCTCTTGACGGACACGGTCGGGTTCATCGCGGACCTCCCCCACTGGCTCGTCGAGTCGTTCGAGTCGACGCTGGACTCGGTGTACCGCGCGGACCTGGTGTTGCTCGTCGTGGACGCGAGCGAGCCGGTCCCGGAGATGCGCGAGAAGCTCGTGACGAGCCACGACACCCTGTACGAGCGCAACGAGGCCCCCATCGTCACCGTCTTCAACAAGATCGACCGGCTCGACCCCGGCGAGCTGGCGGACAAACGCGCCGCGCTCTCCGGGCTCGCGCCGGACCCGGTCGCCGTCTCGGCGCGGACGGGCGCGGGCGTCGCGGAGCTTCGCGACCGGGTGGAGGCGGAGCTCCCGGAGTGGGAGCGCGAGCGGCTGGTGGTGCCCGTCTCCGACGACGCGATGAGCCTCGTCTCGTGGGTCCACGACCACGCGCACGTCGACGAGGAGACGTACGCGGACGAGCAGGTCACGCTCGCCTTCGAGGCCAAGCCGTCCATCGTCTCGCGCGCGCGTGCGAAGGCGGCGGAGCTGGCCCCGGCGAGTTCGACGTAGCCGGTTCGGTCGCCGACGCCGGTGCGGTCGACGTGACCGGCCCGCTCGATCGCCGGTCGGTTCGCCGGGGGTATCACCGCAACACATAATTGTTCGTTATTCCATGCTAGCCCATGCCGAACCCGATCCGGGTTCTCTGCGTCGACGACGACCCGGAGTTCGCGGATCTGACGGCGACGTATCTCGAGCGCAGGAACGACCGGTTCGTCGTCGAGACGGTGACGAGTCCCGACCGGGGGCTGGACCTGATCGACGACGACCCGCCCGACTGCGTCGTCTCGGACTACGAGATGCCGGGGATGAACGGGATCGAGCTCCTCCGGGCGGTCCGGGAGGAGCATCCGGACCTGTCGTTCGTCCTCTACACGGGCAAGGGCAGCGAGGAGGTCGCGAGCGACGCCATCTCGGCCGGCGTGACCGACTACCTCCGAAAGCAGTCCGGCACCCACCAGTACGCCGTCCTGGCCAACCGCGTGAGCAACGCCGTCGACCAGGCCCGTGCCGAGCGCCGACTCCGGGAGGAGCGCCGGCGGTTTCAGCTCCTGTTCGAGCGGCTCACCCAGCCGACCGTCGAGGTCGAATACGAGGACGACGAGCCGATCGTCAGACGCATCAACCCCGCCTTCGAGGCGGTGTTCGGCTACGAGGCGTCCGAGATCGTCGACGACTCCCTCGACGCCTACATCGTTCCGCCGGGCGGGGAGGAGGGGGCGTCGCGGATCAACCGGCGCGTCCAGGCCGGCGGCGGCCTCGAATCGGTGGAGGTCGTGCGCCGGACGGCGACGGATGACCGGGAGTTCCTCCTCCAGAACGCGGTCTACGACGACGGTTCGGGCGGGTTCGCCATCTACACCGACGTGACCGACCGACGGGAGTGAACGGAACCCCCGTCGGAGCGCGCGAGCGGAAGTCCCGTCCTCGACGCCGGTCTCGACCGTTTAATACCCCGGAAACCGATCGGACGGGTAATGGGAAACGCGGACCTGCGCGACCTCGCGTCGATACGGGAGGTCGCCTTCGAGGAGCTGGAGGGGAGCGTCGTCGCCGTCGACGCGCACAACTGGCTGTACCGCTACCTCACGACGACGGTGAAGTGGACGAACGACGACGCCTACACGACCGCGGACGGGGTCGAGGTCGCCAACCTGATCGGGGTCGTCCAGGGGCTCCCGAAGTTCTTCGAACACGACCTCACGCCGGTGATGGTGTTCGACGGGGAGATGACCGACCTGAAGGCCGACGAGGTGGCGGAGCGGCGGGAGAAGCGCGAGCGCGCCGAGAAGCGGCAGGCGGCCGCCGCGGAGCGCGGCGACGCCGTCGAGGCCGCCCGCCTCTCCGCGCGGACCCAGCGGCTCACCGACACGATCCAGGAGACGACCCGCGAGCTGTTCGCGCTCCTCGACGTGCCGGTCGTCGAGGCCCCGGCCGAGGGCGAGGCACAGTGCGCGCACATGGCCGCGACGGGGTCCGTCGATCACGCCGGCAGCGAGGACTACGACACCCTGCTGTTCGGCGCGCCGACGACGCTCCGGCAGCTGACGAGCAAGGGCGACCCGGAGCTGATGGACCTGGCGGCGACGCTCGCGGACCTGGAACTCGACCGCGAGGGGCTCGTCGACGTCGCCATGCTGTGTGGCACCGACTTCAACGAGGGCGTCCGCGGGATCGGGCCGAAGACGGCGGTGTCCGCGGTGCGCGAACACGGTGACCTGTGGGCCGTCCTCGCGGCGCGCGACGCGTCGATCCCCAACGCCGAGGCGGTCCGGCGGTTCTTCCTCGACCCGCCCGTCTCCGACGCGGACGTCGATCCGACGATCGACCCGGACGTCGAGGCCGCGCGGGCGTACGTGGTCGACGAGTGGGGGATCGACGCCGGCGAGGTCGATCGCGGGTTCGAGCGCATCCGCGAGTCGCAGGTCCAGACGGGACTGGACCGCTGGACCTGAGTCGCGGAGTCGGCCCCTCGGACCCCTCCCGCCGGCCGCGCTCCCCCTCGCGCCCGCCGACGACCGTGTTCCCCGTCGCGTCCGCCGACGACCGTGGTTCGCGTTGACGGACGTCGTCCGGGCGTCTGACGCCGCGGTAGGTTTACGTTCGTTCCTCGCCAATCGGGGGGATATGAAGGTCCTGGTAGCCGGCGGAACCGGTTTCATCGGGTCGTACCTCTGTCGCGCGCTCGCCGAGGACGGCCACGAAGTGACCGCGATGTCGCGGTCCCCGGCGGAGACCCCCGAGGGGGTCGACTCCGCCGTCGGCGACGTCACGGCGTACGACTCCATCGCCCCCGCGGTCGAGGACCACGACGCGGTGGTGAACCTGGTCGCGCTCTCGCCGCTCTTCGAGCCGAAGGGGGGCAACGTCATGCACGACCGGGTCCACCGCGCCGGGACCGAGAACCTCGTCCGGGCGGCCGAGGAGGCCGGCGCCGACCGGTTCCTTCAGATGAGCGCGCTCGGGGCCGACCCCGACGGCGACACCGCCTACATCCGGGCGAAGGGGGAGGCGGAGGAGATCGTCCGGGAGAGCGACCTCGAGTGGACGGTGTTCCGCCCCTCGGTCGTCTTCGGCGATGGCGGCGAGTTCGTCTCGTTCACGAAGCGGCTCAAGGGGATGTTCGCGCCGGGCGTGCCGCTGTACCCGCTCCCCGGCGGCGGGAAGACGCGCTTCCAGCCGATCCACGTCGAGGACCTCGTTCCGATGCTCGCGGCCGCCCTCGAGTCCGACGACCACGTCGGGGCGGTGTACGAGGTCGGCGGCCCCGAGACGCTGACGCTCCGGGAGGTGACGAACCTCGTCTACGAGGCCGAGCGGAAGGGCGTCACGATCGTCCCGCTGCCGATGCCGCTGGCGCGACTCGGGCTCTCGGTGTTGGGCGCCGTTCCGGGGTTCCCGATGGGGAGCGACCAGTACCGGTCGTTGAAGTTCGACAACACGACCGCCGACAACGACGTGGGCGCGTTCGGCGTCGACGCCTCGGAGATGACCACGCTCGCGGCGTATCTGGGGGTCGAATGACCCGTTCCACCGGCTCGACCGCCGGGATCGTGCGGGTCGACGCCGGGAGAGCGGGGGCGATCGTCTCGCGATCGCCGGACCCGACGGCCCCGATGGCCGGAGCGGGATCCGTGCGGATCTCAGGACTGGTAACGCCATCAGAAGCCTTATGGTCCGGATCCCACTCTGGTCGTTTCAAAGACGGAGGGAGTTCAACATGAAACTGGCAATGATCGGATTCGGACAGGCGGGTGGGAAAGTCGTCGACAAGTTCCTGGAGTACGACAAACGGACGGGGTCCGAGATCGTGCGCGCCGCAGCGGCGGTGAACACGGCCAAGGCCGACCTCATGGGGCTCGAACACGTCCCCGAGAGCCAGCGCGTGCTCATCGGACAGTCCCGCGTGAAGGGACACGGCGTCGGCGCGGACAACGAGCTCGGCGCGGAGATCGCCGAGGAGGACATCGACGAGGTACAGGGGGCG
Source organism: Halorubrum halodurans (assembly GCF_002252985.1). Taxonomy (GTDB): domain Archaea; phylum Halobacteriota; class Halobacteria; order Halobacteriales; family Haloferacaceae; genus Halorubrum; species Halorubrum halodurans. Next base: position 18,321 of record NZ_NHPJ01000003.1, read on the forward strand.
ATCGACTCGATCCCGGTCCACGAGGTGGACGCGTTCCTCGTCGTGGCGGGACTCGGCGGCGGCACCGGCTCCGGGGGGGCGCCGGTGCTGGCCAAACACCTCAAGCGGATCTACACCGAGCCCGTCTACGGGCTCGGCGTCCTGCCCGGCAGCGACGAGGGCGGGATCTACACCCTGAACGCGGCCCGGTCGTTCCAGACGTTCGTCCGCGAGGTGGACAACCTGATGGTGTTCGACAACGACGCCTGGCGGAAGACCGGCGAGTCCGTCCAGGGCGGCTACGAGGAGATAAACGAGGAGATCGTCCGGCGCTTCGGGATCCTCTTCGGCGCGGGGGAGGTCCAGCAGGGCCAGGAGATCGCGGAGAGCGTCGTCGACTCCTCCGAGATCATCAACACGCTGTCGGGCGGCGGCGTCTCCACGGTCGGCTACGCCGAGGAGGAGGTCGAGGAGCGCAGCTCCGGCGGGCTCCTCTCGCGGCTCCGCAACGACGACGACGGCGACGAGCTCGACAGCGCCCACACCACGAACCGGATCACGAGCCTCGTACGCAAGGCGGCGCTCGGCCGGCTCACGCTCCCGTGTGAGATCGAGGGCGCGGAGCGCGCGCTGCTCGTGCTCGCGGGGCCGCCGGAGTACCTGAATCGGAAGGGCATCGAACGCGGCCGCAAGTGGCTCGAGGAGCAGACGGGCTCGATGGAGGTCCGCGGCGGCGACTACCCGTACCGCGGCGCCGGCTTCGTCGCCACCGTGATCCTGCTCGCGGGCGTCACGAACGTCCCGCGGATCAAGGAGCTCCAGGAGGTCGCCATCGAGGCGCAGGACAACCTCGACGAGATCCGCGAGGAGAGCGACGAGAACCTCGACGACCTCGTCAGCGACGACGGCGACGAGCTCGAGTCGCTGTTCTAGGCGACGGTCGAATGGAGGTCCTCGTCCCCTTTTCCGCCGACCGACCGAAATCGCGGCTCGCGGACGCCCTCTCTCCCTCCGAGCGGGCCACGTTCGCGCGGACGATGCTCGCCGACGTGTTAGCGGCGATCGACCGCGCCGGCGGCGACCCGCACGTTCTCGCGACCGACGAGTTCGACCCGAGCGACGGCCCCGTAGCGGGCGGGCCGTCGCCGCCCGTGACCGTCGACGACCGGCCGCTCACCGACGCGGTCAACGCCGTCCTCGCGGAGCGCCGACCGGGCGGGGAAGGTGACCCGCTCGCGGTCGTGATGGCCGACCTCGCGCTCGCGACGCCCGCCGCGTTCGACCGGCTGTTCGCCGGTCACGCGGGCGGAGACGGACGCGACCGGAGCGGCGCGCCGGACGTCTCGATCGTGCCCGGCCGCGGCGGCGGCACCAACGCCCTCGTCGTCTCGCACCCGCGGTTCCGCGTCGACTACCACGGCGCGTCCTACCTCGACCACCGGCGGATCGCCGACGAGGTCGGGGCGACGGTCCGGACGGTCGACTCCCACCGGCTCGCGACGGACGTCGACGAACGTTCGGACCTCGCGGAGCTCCTGATCCACGGCGACGGCGCGGCCGCGGCGTGGCTCCGGGAGGCCGGCTTCTCGCTCGACGCGGACGGCGGCCGGGTCGGGGTCGTCCGCGAGTAGGACCCCTCGGAGCGGTTCGCGGCCGCGATCCGCGACCGCGACGCTTTTTGAACTCGGCCGCCGAGGTGGTGGCGTGTTCGCGGAGGCGGCAGCGTACGGGATCGACATCGACGTCGACGATCGGGCGGTCGAGCGGCTGCTCTCGGTCGGGCCCGCCGACGTCGAGGTCGCGGACGGGCTCACCTTCGCCCGGAACGTCTTCGTGCCCCTGACGACCGCCTGCCGGTACACCTGTACGTACTGTACCTACTACGACGTGCCGGGCGAGGCGTCGCTGCTCTCGCCCGAGGAGGTGCGCGAGCGGTGCCGGGTCGGCGCGGACGCGGGGTGTACGGAGGCGCTTTTCACCTTCGGCGACGAGCCGGACGACCGGTACACGCGGATCCACGAGACGCTCGATGAGTGGGGGTTCGACTCGATCCACGACTACCTGTATCGGGCCTGCGAGATCGCCTTGGAGGAGGGCCTGCTCCCGCACTCGAACCCCGGCGACCTCACCGAGGAGACGTTCCGTGACCTGCGGGAGGTGAACGCGTCGATGGGCGTGATGCTGGAGACGACCGCCGACGTCGACGCGCACGCCGGGGGTCGACGGAAGACGCCCGGCCAGCGGCTGAACACGATCCGCGCGGCGGGCCGGCAGGACGTCCCGTTCACGACGGGGATCCTCGTGGGGATCGGCGAGGGGTGGCGGGACCGCGCGGAGAGCCTGCTCGCGATCCGCGAACTCCACGAGCGACACGGCCACGTCCAGGAGGTCATCGTCCAGAACGTCGTCCCCAACGAGCGGTCGGACTTCGCGAAGCCGGACCTCGAGACGATGCGGCGGGTCGTCGCGATGGCGCGAACCGCGCTCCCGCCCGAGGTGTCCGTCCAGGTGCCGCCGAACCTCTCGCCGGCGGCCGACCTCGTCGACTGCGGGATCGACGACCTCGGCGGCGTCTCGCCCGTCACCGACGACTACGTCAATCCCCAGTACGCGTGGCCGGACCTCGAGGGGCTCCGGACGGTCGCCGACGCGGGCGGGATCCCGCTCCGGGAACGGCTCCCCACCTACGTCCGGTATCTCCCCGCGGACCTCCGACCGGCCGACGCGGATCCGGCTCCGGACCCGGCGACCCGCGACGCGTGGCTGCCGCCCGCGGTCGCGGACCGGATCCGCGCCGACGACGTCCACGGCCGGCGGCTGCGGGCGGTCGCCCGCGGGGAGGGGCCGCTCGATCCCCGGCCGGCGCGCGGCGACTGAGGGGTCGATCGCGGCGGTCGGCCGCGGCGGCGGACCCCCCGATCCGGCGGGCATAAACAACTGCGCTGCCAGTAGCTTCTTTAAATATCCCTCCGAACGGGTGGACGATGATACCACTACAGTTCGGGTTGTCGGGGATCGCGGCGGCGATCGCGGGGTTCCTGTTCACCGCGTTCCTGTTCGTCGCCGGCTTCGTCGCGGTGTTACTGCTCGGGAAGGTCGTCTTCGTGCCCGGCGTGGAGCGGGCGATCGCCTCCCGCGGGTTGGACGAGGCGGTCAAGAGCCTCGGGTCGAGCGTCGCGAACGCGGTCGTCTGGGTCGCGGCGATCGCGATCGGGTTCACGCTCGCGGGGTACGGCGCGTTCCTCTCGGCGTTCGCCGTCTTCGGCGGCGCGATCGCGCTCGCGGTCGGCTTCGCCGCGCAGGACCTGCTGGGGAACTTCGTCGCCGGGGTCTTCATCCTGAAGGACAAGCCGTTCGAGGTCGGCGACTGGATCGAGTGGGACGGCAACGCGGGCCGCGTCGAGGACATCGACCTCCGCGTCTCGCGGATCCGCACCTTCGATAACGAGCGGATCACGGTGCCGAACGGGGACCTGGCGAACAACGCCGTCACGAACCCGGTCGCCTACGAGACGCTCCGCCAGAAGTTCGTCTTCGGCATCGGCTACGACGACGACATCGCACGGGCGACGGACATCATCGTCGAGAAGGCCGAGGCGCACGCGGAGATCCTCGACGACCCCGCCCCGTCGGTCCGCGTGGTCGAACTCGGCGACTCCGCCGTGGGGCTCCAGTCGCGCTGGTGGATCGACGAGCCCGACCGCGGCGACTTCGTCCGGGTGCGCTCGGAGTACGTCACCGCGGTGAAGGAGGCGTTCGACGAGGCCGGCATCGACATGCCGTACGTCCACCGGCAGCTCACCGGCAGCGTCGAGGTCATCGAGGACGTCGCGGACGGCGAGTAGCGTCGTCCGAACCTCCCCCCGTCTCGATCCGCTATTCGCCGGCCGTTCCCCCCTCTCCCCGTTTCGGTCCGTTCTCCTCACAACCCGCTTCCCTCACCCTCCGCTCCCTCTCACGTTCCGTTCCGTCCCCGGCGACGCCGTCCTCCCGTCGGCCTCCCGCAATCGTTTTGCGTGACCACTAAAACATACAACCGATGAATACGACATCGGATCCGTCGTCGTGGCGGACGTATCTCGTGACGGGGGCGGAGCACTCGGCGGGCAGGGAGACGCCGACGATCGTCGCCGACGCGCTGGCCGGCGGGATCGACGTCGTCCAGCTCCGCGAGAAGGGAGCCGACGCGCGGAGCCGTTACCACCTCGGCCGCCGCCTCCGCGACCTGACCGCGAACGCGGACGTTCCCCTGATAGTCAACGACCGCGTCGACCTCGCGGCGGCGGTCGACGCCGACGGCGTCCACCTGGGACAGGCCGATCTGCCGGTCGAGGTCGCCCGCGAGCGGCTGGGTCCCGACGCGATCGTCGGCGTCTCGGCGTCGACCGTCGCGGAGGCGACGGCGGCGGTCGACGCGGGCGCGGACTACCTCGGGGTCGGGGCCGTCTACGGAACGGACTCGAAGGACGTCTCCGGCGACCGCGACGGGATCGGAACCGATCGGATCGCCGCGGTCGCCGACGCGGTGGACGTGCCCGCGGTCGGGATCGGCGGGATCGACGCGGGGAACGCGGCGAGCGTCGTCGAGGCCGGCGCGGCCGGCGTGGCGGTCGTCTCGGCGATCACGGCCGCCGAGGACCCGCAGGCCGCGACCGAGTCCCTCCGGGAGGTGGTCTCCGATGCCCGATGAGCGGGACCCGACTACCGCCCTCGACGCCGACTCCCTCCGCCGGACGCTGTCCGCGGTCGGGGAGACCGCGCCGCTCGTCCATCACCTCACGAACGACGTGACGACGAGCGAGACGGCGAACGTCACCCTTCACTGGGGCGGACTCCCGGTGATGGCCGACGCGCCGGCCGAGGCGGGCGACATGGCCGCCGGCGCGGACGCGGTCGTGGTGAACACCGGCACGGCCGGTCGGGCCGACGTCGACGCGATGATCGACGCCGGGCAGCGGGCGAACGAGGCGGACGTTCCGGTGGTTCTCGACCCGGTCGGGTACGGCGCGACCCCACACCGCGTCGAGTCCGTCGGTCGACTGCTCGACGCGGTCACGTTCGACGTGATCAAGGGGAACGCCGGGGAAGTCCGCGGGCTCGCGGGGGAGGAAGCGACGGTCAGGGGCGTCGAGTCCGTGGGCGAGGCGTCGGACGTCGCGGACGCCGCGACCGCGCTCGCGGCCGAAACCGGCGCAGTCGTCGTGGCGTCCGGACCGACGGACGTCGTCGCCGGCGCGGACGGGAGCGCGTACGAACTCGCGGTCGGCCACGAGCGAATGGGCTCGTTCGTCGGCTCGGGGTGTATGCTCGCGAGCACGCTCGGGACGGTCGCGGCGACGTCCCGCGGGAGCGACGCGCCCGTCGGGACGACGACGGAGGCGGCGCTGGTCGCGACGACGGCGTACGGACTGGCCGGCGAGCGCGCGGCCGAGACGAACCCGCCCGGACCGTCGAGCTACCGAACCGCGTTCATGGACGCGGTGGCGGCGACGGCCGCGGACCCGCCGGCGGTCGGCGTCGACGATCGCGTGTCGCGAGTCTGATTCCCGACGCGAGCGGGGCCCGCTCCACGATCGGAACCTCCCGACGAGGCGGGGGCGGCGGACCTACCGCGTCGCCTTCTTCCACTCGCGGAGCCCGACGCGCTCGCCGTCGACGTCCTCGGCCGGCGCGTCGGTCGCGGCCCAGACGAAGAGCGGGGCGACGCTCTCGGGGTCGCGGGCGCGCTCCATCCCCGTGAGGTCGGTGGCGACGAGCCCCGGATCGACGACGCCGACCGTCGCGTCGAGGTCGGCGGCGAAGCCGCGGGCGACCCCCTCGGCGGCGGCCTTCGAGACCGCGTACGCGCCCATCCCGGCCTTGGACTCGTGGGCGACCGATCCGGAGGGGACGAGGACGCGCGCGTCCGCGGCGAGGTGTGGCACCGCCTCGCGTATCGTGGCGAACACGCCGCGGGCGTTCGTCCGAACCGCGTCGTCGAACGCGCGGTAGGTGGTCCCGTCGAGCGGCGACTCGCCGGGCGCGCCGTGGAAGACGGCCGCGTTGGCGAGGACGACGTCGACGGGGCCGGCCTCGCGGGCGACGCGCTCGAAGAACCGCTCGAGGTCGAACTCGTCGCGGACGTCGACGCGGGCTCCCCAGGCGGTGCCGTCGGGGTCGGCGTCGTCTCCAGCGTCGTCGTCTCCGGCCGCGCCGTCCTCGCTCGTCTCCCCGTTCAACTCGGCGACCGTTCGCTCGACGGCCGCGCCGTCGCGGCCGGAGACGGCGACGAACGCGCCGGCCTCGACGAACGCCTCGGCGACCGCCCGCCCGATCCCGCTCGTTGCCCCGGTGATCGCGACCGTCGGTTCCATCGGGGATCCGTAGGGGCGACGGCGACTTAGTGGTACCCACCGCGGCCGTCGTGGTGGTATTTATACGCCTCCCGTCCGAGGATCGGATATGGACGCGGCCCCCGACATCGACGCCGTGGCCGACGAGTCCGTCGTCGTGATCGGCGGCGGCTTCGGCGGCCTCTCGACGGCCTGTTACCTCGCCGACGCCGGCGCGGACGTCACCCTCCTCGAGAAGAACGAACAGCTCGGCGGGCGCGCGAGCCGCCTCGAGGCCGAGGGGTTCCGCTTCGACATGGGACCGTCGTGGTACCTCATGCCCGACGTCTTCGAGCGGTTCTTCGGCCACTTCGGCCGCTCGCCGGAGGAGTACTACACGCTCACCCACCTCGACCCCCACTACCGCGTGTTCTGGAAGGACGGCGACCGGGTCGACGTGCTCCCCGACATGGCGCACAACCGGGAGCTGTTCGAGGCGTACGAGCCGGGCGCGGGCGACGCGCTCGACGCCTACCTCGAGGAGGCCGAACGCACCTACGAGATCGGGATGGAACACTTCGTCTACGAGGACCGCCCCCGCCTGCGCGACTACGTCGACCGCGACGTGTTGCGCTACTCCTGGGGGCTCTCGCTTCTGGGGAAGATGCAGGGCCACGTCGAGGGGTACTTCGATCACCCGAAGCTCCAGCAGCTGATGCAGTACACGCTGGTCTTTCTCGGCGGGTCGCCGACGAACACGCCCGCGCTGTACAACCTGATGAGCCACGTCGACTTCAACATGGGCGTCTACTACCCCGACGGGGGGATCGGCGCGGTCGTCGACGGGATCGTCGAGCTGGCGGAGGAGCTCGGCGTCGAGTTCGTCACGGACGCGGAGGTGGCGGGGATCGAGGGTCGCTACGGCGCGTTCGCGGTCGACACCGCGGGCGGCGACCGCTATCTAGCCGACATCGTCGTCTCGAACGCGGACTACGCACACACCGAGCAGGCGCTGTTGCCGGAGCGGAAACGGCAGTACACGGAGGAGTACTGGGAGTCGCGGACGTTCGCGCCCTCGGCGTTCCTCCTGTACCTCGGCGTCGAGGGCGACGTGCCGGAGCTCGCCCACCACACCCTGGTGTTGCCGACGCGGTGGGAGGAGCACTTCGCGAAGATCTTCGACGACCCCGCCTGGCCCGACGACCCCGCCTACTACCTCTGTGTCCCCTCGAAGACCGACGAGACGGTCGCCCCGGAGGGCCACAGCAACCTCTTCGCGCTCGTCCCCATCGCGCCCGGCCTGGAGGACACCCCGGAGCTGCGCGAGGAGTACCGCGAGGTCGTGCTCGACGACATCGCGGAGAACACGGGGACGGAGCTGCGCGACCGGATCGTCTTCGAGGAGACGTTCTGCGTCGAGGACTTCGCGGACCGCTACAACAGCTACGACGGGAGCGCGCTCGGGCTCGCACACACCCTGCGGCAGACGTCGCTGTTCCGGCCGCCGCACCGCTCGAACGCGGTCGACGGGCTCTACTTCGTCGGCGGGACCACGACGCCGGGCATCGGCGTCCCGATGTGTCTGATAAGCGGAGGACTGACCGCCGAGCGGATCGCGGACACGATCTGAGAGCCGTGACCGGGTTCGACGCCGCGGACGACGAGGCCGGAGACGACGCCGACCGCGCCGGCGACGGGACCAGCCTCGACCGCGCCGGCAACGGGGCGGCCGACCTCGCCGACCACCTCCGGTACCTGCTCGTGCTCTCGCGGCCGCGCTTCTGGCTCTACCTCGCCGGCCCCGTCGCGGTCGGGGTCACGTACGGCATCGACGGGGTGGCGGGGCTGTTCACGCCGACGACGGTCGCGCTCGCCGGCTACTTCCTCGTCCCGGCCAACGTCTACCTCTACGGCGTCAACGACCTCTTCGACGCCGACGTGGACGAACACAACCCGAAGAAGGACGACCGGGAGGCCCGCTGGCGGGGAAACCGGCTCGCGCTCGCCGCCGTGGTCGTCTCGGCTGTCCTCGGGGCCGGAACGTTCGCGATCACGCCGCGGGTCGCGTGGCCCTTCCTCGCCGGCTTCCTCGTCCTCGCCGCGGGATACAGCGCGCCGCCGCTGCGGTTCAAGACGACCCCGTTCGCCGACTCCGTCTCGAACGGGCTCTACGTCCTCCCCGGCGCGGCCGCGTACGCGACGGTCGCGGGGGCGGCCCCGCCGACGGCCGCGCTCGCGGGCGCGTGGCTGTGGACGATGGGGATGCACACGTTCTCCGCGATCCCCGACATCGAGCCCGACCGCGAGGCCGGGATCCGGACGACCGCGACCCTGCTCGGCGAGTCGCGAACCTACGCCTACTGTCTCGGCTGCTGGGCCGCCGCCGCGCTCTCGTTCACCGCGGTCGACGCCCGGATCGGCGCGCTTCTCGGGGTCTACCCCGTCTTCGTGGCGTGGGTGTCGGTCTCCGCGGTCCCCGTCGACCGCGCCTACTGGTGGTTCCCCGCGCTCAACACCGCGGTCGGGACGCTGCTCGCGATGGGCGGGCTCTGGCGGGTGTATCCCGTCTGGGAGGTCCTCGGATGAGCGACGACGCTCCCTCGACGACGGACGCGGGCCCGGAGACGTCCGCGGGTTCCGAGTCGGGTACCCTCCGCGACCGGCTACCGAACACCCGCGAGGGGGCCGAGCGCCTTCTCGACGGGATCGTCCGCGACAATCGGTTCACCATCGCCGTGTTGTTCCCGGCGATCGGCGCGGTCACGCTCGTCGGGAGCGCGGAGGGGTGGATCCCCGAGCCGTTCGCCTTCCACCCCTGGTTCGTGCTGTTCGGCGTCTGCGTGATGCGCTCGCCGCTCGCCGTCGGCGTCCTCCCGCTTTTCGACCGGCGGGCGGCCGGCTGGCTCGGCGTCCTCGTCGCGTACACCTACGCCATCGAGAGCGTCGGGGTCGCGACGGGGTGGCCCTACGGTAGCTTCGAGTACGCGATCGACCTCGGCCCGATGCTCGGTGGTGTTCCCCTCGCGCTGCCGGTCTTCTTCATCCCGCTCGTGGTCAACGCCTACCTGCTCTGTCTGCTGCTCCTCGGCGGGCGCGCCTCGAGCACTGCGATCCGGCTCGTCGCCGTGAGCGCGACCGTCGTCGCGATGGACGTGGTGTTGGACCCCGGCGCGGTCGCCGTCGGCTTCTGGACGTTCGGCGGCGGCGCGTTCTACGGCGTGCCGCTCTCGAACTACGCCGGCTGGGTGTTGTCGGCGGTCGTCGCCGTGTTCACGCTGGATCGCGCGTTCGAGGCGGACGCCGTCCGCGAGCGGCTGGCCTCGTGTGAGTTCATGCTCGACGACATGGTGAGCTTCGTGATCCTCTGGGGCGGGATCAACGTCCGGTTCGGCAACCTCCTCCCCGCGCTCGTCGCCGTCGCGTTCGGCCTCGGACTCCTCGCGACGGACCGGTTCGACGCCGGCCTGCTGCGGCCGTGAGGGCGGACCGGCCGGGTCGACGGCGTCGCCCGCGGCTCCGACTCGAAACCCCTTATATGCGGGCCGTCCATCCTTGAGATATGGAGACGGTCGTCGCCGACGAGACGGGTATCGAACGGAGGAGCGATGAGTAGTCTCGCCATCGAGTACGGTACTCACGAGCGCGTCCGGGAGGTGATAGACCGGTTGACGTTCTGTGCGGAACACGTGAGCGTCGACTTCGACGGGTGGGGAGAGCCCCACGTGAAGGGGCCGGGGCTGTACTTCGCCGTCGTCGCCGACCGCGAGTACGGGTCGTACGCGGACGCCATGGGCGACAACCGGTGGCCGCGGGACCGCTGTCGGTCCGTCTTCGAGGAGGACGCGTTCGTCGGGGCCGCGGAGGAGGTGAGCCTCGAGTGTGACGGCGGCATCGTCGTCGCCGTCGACGGCGAGGTCGAATCACAGATGGTCCGGTTCCGGGACCTCGGAACCAGAAGCGGGGAGGCCGATCTCGCCGACGACATCGCCTACGAGCCGTGGATGGGGTCGCGACACATGAGCGCGATCGAGACGTCGGTCAGACCCGAGGTGGTCGCCACCGTCACCCTGAGCGAGGAGACCGGTCGCGTGAGCGTCTTCAGGGGCGGGGAGGCGGAGTCGGCGACGCGCGAGGAGATCGGCGGCCCCTGGCGGGCGGAGTAGGGACCCGACCGGTCGGTCCTCGACCGGTCGACGCCGGGGAACCCCACGCGGTGGGGAGCCGACCCCATTCTTATTCCCCTCCCCCGCGAACGGTCGCGTATGTACGACGACGTTCTGGTTCCGACCGACGGCAGCGAGGCGGTCGACCGCGCGCTCGATCACGCGATCCCGCTGGCGAGCGATCACGACGCGACCGTCCACGCGCTGTACGTCGTGGACCGTCGGGTGGCGAACGCGAGTTCGAGCGACCTCCACGAGGAGGTGGTCGCGGACCTCGAGTCGCAGGGCGAGGCCGCCGTCGCGGCTGTCGCGGAGCACGCGCGGGAGGCCGGACTTGACGTCGAGACGCACGTGGAACACGGGACGCCGGACACGGAGATCGTCGCCTACGCGTCGGACGCCGGGATCGACGTGATCGTGATGAGCCCGGAGGGGAAGTCGCCGCGCGAGCGGATCCAGTCGCTCGGGAGCGTCTCCGACCGCGTCACCGACGACTCGACGGTACCCGTGTTCCTGATCAAGTAGGCCGGTTCCGGTCCTCAACGTATTTGCCCGCGGCGGTGAAGGGGCACGCATGGAACTCACCGTCCTCGGCAGCGGGAGCGCGATGCCGGTTCCCGACCGGGTCCAGTCGGGATACCTCCTCACGGACCGCGACGGCGACGTCGACCGGTCGCTGCTCGTCGACTGCGGCAGCGGCGTGCTCCAGCGGCTCGCCGACACCGACCCCGGCTACGAGGGAGTCTCGACCGTCCTCCTGACGCACCACCACCTCGACCACGTCGCCGCGCTCCTCCCGCTCGTGAAGGCGCGGTGGCTGGCGGGCGAGGAGCACCTCGAGGTCGTCGGTCCGACCGGGACGAAGGCGCTCGTCGACGGCCTGCTCGACGTCCACGACTACCTCGACGGCCGGATCGACCTCGCGGTTCGGGAGGTGCCGGCGGGCCGGCCGTTCACCGCGGGCGGGTTCGACGTCGTCGGCCGCGAGACGCGCCACTCCATGCGATGTCTCGCGTATCGGTTCTCGCCGCCGAGTCGCGAGGTCGACCCCGCCGAGGGGCCGCTCACGCTCTCGGGCGACTCCGAGGCGTTCGCGGGGCTCGCACGATTCGCGGACGGCAGCGACGTGCTCGTCCACGACTGCTCGTTCCCCGACGGGATCGACGTCTCGAACCATCCGACGCCGACGTCGCTCGGGGAGTCGCTCGCGGACGTCGACGTCGGGACGCTGCTGCTCTCGCACCTCTATCCGCACGCCGGCGGGCGCGAGACGGAGATGGAAGCCGGCGTCCGGGAGGCGGGCTTCGACGGCGACGTGCGGGCCGCCGTCGACGGGCTCGCCGTCCGGATCCCGTAACGCGGGACTCCGGGACGACGACGCCACGCGTTCGCGGACCCGCGACGACCTCCCGAACCCGATCGCGGTCCGAACCGTTCCTATAACTAAGTAATACCATAAGGTTATATCCACCTCGTCCGAACGCGATCCCATGGGATTCAGCGACACCCTCCTCGACGCGGGATCGGAGATCTGGGCGGCGCAGTTCGAGCACCCGTTCGTGTGCGAGCTCGCGGCCGGCGACCTCGCGGACGCCGCGTTCGAACGGTGGCTCGAACAGGACTACCGGTACCTCCTCGACTACGCCAGGGCGTACGCGGTCGCGGGCGCGAAGGCGCGCGAGGAGGCCGCGATGGCGACGTTGCTCGGCGGGGCCGACGCGGTCCTGAACGAGGAGCTCGACCTCCATCGCTCCTTGGCGGCCGAGTACGGCGTGACCGAGGACGACCTCCGGACGACGACGAAGGCGCCGACGTGCGAGGCGTACACGAGCTTCCTCGTCCGGACGGCACACGAGCGCCCGGTCGCCGTCGCGGTCGCCGCGCTGTTCCCGTGTATGAAGGGCTACCTCGACGTGGCCGACCACATGGCCGAGCTCGCCGAGGCGGACCACCGGTACATCCCGTTCATCGAGACGTACACGAGCGACGAGTTCCGCGCCGAGACCGCCTCGATGCGCGACCTCCTCGACGGCTACGCCGAGTCGTACCCCGGCCACCGCGACGCGATGCGCGAGGCGTTCCTCACGAGCGCCCGCCTGGAGGCGGCGTTCTGGGAGATGGCGTACGCCGGCGAGGCGTGGCCGGCCCGCGGGACGACCGATCGCGTCGACGGTCACGACCGGGGTCGCGACCACGATCGCGTCGACGATCGGGGCGGGACGTAACGTTCGATCGTTACGCTCTCCCCGCATCGACCCGGATGTTTAAACGTTCGTGCGGGTATCCGGTAGTATGGCCGAGCCGCTCGCGGACGACTTCGGACGGGAGGTGACGGGCGTTCGGGTCTCGCTCACCGACCGGTGTAACTTCGACTGTGTCTACTGTCACAACGAGGGTCTCGGCGACACGCGCGGCCCGATGGAGCCCAGCGAGGACGAGATGAGCGCCGACGACGTGGTCCGCTTCCTGGAGGTCGTGGAGGGGTACGGCGTCGACTCGGTGAAGTTTACCGGCGGCGAGCCCATGCTGCGCCAGGACTTGGAGGAGATCGTCGAGCGTACCCCGGACTCGATGGAGGTCTCGATGACGACGAACGGGACGTTCCTGCCCGGACGCGCCGCGGACCTGAAGGCGGCGGGGCTCGACCGCGTCAACGTCTCGCAGGACGCGCTCGACCCCGACGACTTCGCGGAGGTGACGAAGTCGGGCGCCTACGAGCGGGTGCTCGAGGGCGTCACGGCCGCCGTCGACGCCGGGCTCGACCCGGTGAAGCTCAACATGGTCGTGTTCACCCACACCGCCGGCTACGTGGAGGAGATGGTCGAGCACGTCGCCGACAACGAGGGGCTCCAGCTCCAGCTCATCGAGTACATGCCCGAACTGACGGGCAAACCGGAGTGGAACGTCGACATCGGACGGGTCCACGACTGGCTCGCCGAGAAGGCGGACCGCGTCGAGCATCGCGAGATGCACGACCGGAAGCGATACTTCGTCGGCGAGGACGCGCCCGGCGAGGGCGGCGGGATGGTCGAGATCGTCGACCCCGTCGAGAACGAGGAGTTCTGTGCCAACTGCGGGCGCGTCCGCGTCACTCACGAGGGGTACCTGAAGGGATGTCTCAACCGGAACGACGACCTCCGGTCGATGGGCGAGATGAGTCGCGCGGAGATCGCGGAGACGTTCGAGGCGGTCGTCGCGAACCGCGTCCCCTACTACGGCGAGTACCTGATCGAGAACGACGACGGCGAGTACGAGATCAACGAGGAGTACCTCGGAACCCCGAGCGTCGCGGACTGAGGCTCTCCTGCCGACACGGATCGCTTCCGCAACGAAACCAGTGCGATCAGTGATCAGTGATCAATCAGTGCGGTGGCGTGCGCCTGCGAGCGCCCGCACGGGCGCGAGCAGACCGCACGAGGGAGTCAGTCGCCGGCGGCGACTGACGAGGCTGGGGAGGCGTGAGGTGCGGTTGCGGGGCGGTCGGGTGGGACTCCACGGGGCAGTCGCGATTCCCGCGAGCGTGAGCGAGCGGGACCACGAAAGTCGCAGCCCGCGCAGCGAAGCGAGCAGGAACGTCTTTCGGAGGTCCTCGCGACTGAGGCTTTGGCGGCGGTCACCGCGCCGGAAACGACGAGTTTCGGTCAGCGTAGTACCGCGTCAACGCTCCGCGATCCCCGCTCGGTCGCCTACACCGACGACGTGATCCCGCCGTCGACGCGGAGGTTCTGGCCGGTGACGTAGCTCGACTCCTCGGAGAGCAGATACGCGACCGCGTCCGCGATCTCCTCGGTTCGCGCGGCCCGACCCATCGGGATCTCCGCCCTCGTCTCCTCGTCGACGTCGTAGCTGTCGGTGAAGCCGGGGAGGACGCTGTTCATCCGGATCCCGTCCGCCGCGTATCGGTCGGCGTAGAGCTTGGTGTAGGCGCCGAGCCCGGCCCGCAGGACGGAGGAGACGGGGAAGTCGGGCGAGGGTTCGAACGCCGAAAAGGTCGAGACGTTCACGATCGCCCCGCGCCCCTGTTCCGCCATGATCGGCGTGACCAGCCGGGCCATCCGGACCGTGTTCAGCAACACCAGGTCCATCCCCTCGTACCACTCCTCGTCGGAGACCTCGAGGAGGTCGCCGGCGGGCGGGTGGCCGGTGTTGTTCACCACCGCATCGATCCGGCCGTAGCGCTCGTGAGTCGTCTCGACGAGCGCCGCCAGATCGTCGGGTTCGGTCACCGACCCCTCGAAGCCGTCGCCGCCGAGGTCGTCCGCGACGTCGACCGCGCTTCCGGAGGGAGAGAGCAACACCGGGCGGTATCCGTCGTCGTTCAGCCGCCGCGCGCAGGCCTCGCCGATGCCGCTTCCCGCCGCCGTCACGATCGCGACCTGAGTGTCGTCCATACGGGCGATGCCGCGGGTGCGGACATAATTCCACCGGCGCGCCCGCGTCCAAGTGACTCGACGAGTCCGGAACCCACGCTCGGCGACGGACGTAGAGTCAAGTCCCCGCTTGAGTCATACCAACGTCTTTACTCGATCGGGGATTCCTCCACGTATGACGGAGCAGTCGACGACCAGACGGCGATTGTTGGGTGCCGGGTGTGTGACCGCGGCCGTCGCGGCCGCGGGATGTCTCGGACCGCTCGGCTCCGGCGGGAGCGGCGACTCCACCGATCCCGCCGAGCGATCCCTCCGTCTCTCGATCGCTTCTCGGGGCGGCTCCCTCCGGGAACGGTACGTGATCGACCTCGCCGACGCCCGCCCGCCGGACGCCGAGGAGGCGTTCCGGACGACGCTCGAGGTGTCGACGTACACGACGCAGTACCGAAGGCCGTTCTTCTCCACTCTCGACGACCCCACGTACGTCAGGGACGAGGGGACCTACTATCGGCTCGGGTCGGTCGTGGTCGACGAGGCCGTCGAGACCCGTCCCGTCCTCAGACTCCCGGACGGAACCCGGATCGACGACGACGCGACCGACGACGACGCGATCGCCACGGAGGCGCTTCCCGAGGGCGACCGACGCGCCGTCGAGATCGCACACATGGCCGCCCGTGCCCGCGGCGACGAGGGCGGCGTCCCGTGGGGGCTCGTCCAGCGCGGCGGCTACGTGTACCGGTCCGCGGAGGCCGTCGAAACGAGCCGCCTCCTGTCCGACGACGGTCCCGACCGCGTCGTCTACCGCGAGACGGCGTACACGGTCGAGATCACGGAGGAGCGGTTCCACGAGCCGGTGTACCGCGCGACCGTGGAACCCGTCGCGACGAGTCCGGAACGAATGGAGGCGATCCTCCGGGCCAAGTTCGTCGACGCGCGGATCGCCCGCGACGCGCTCTCCACGGAGGAGTCGAGGATCCTTCGGTCGGCCCGTGGAGAGGGGTACGACGAGCCACGTCCGTACTCCGAGGGGTATCGGGGCGTGCTGACGACCCTCCACGAGCGTGCCTATCTCGACGGGAACGTCGAGAAGGACGCCTTCAGCGACGCCGCCCGCGGATCGGGGACGGTCCTGTACGGCGGCGAGTACTACGAGTACCGGCTGCGGTTCACCACTTCCTCCGGGCCGTAGAGCGGCACCTGCCAACGTCCTCGCGGGGGCCTCATCAGACCACGCCGTGGCGGCCGCGGTCCCGGCGTCGCGACGCGGCCGCCCGCTATCTCGTCTCGACCCAAACCGCCACGGCCACCATCCCGCCGGCCAGCGCTAGCGTGATCGGGACGATCGGTACGTCGTACCCGAGGTTCACCCCGAACGCCATCATCTGAACGACGAGAAGCAGGAGCATCGCCAGGGACCCGACGATACGCTCGCCGACGTCATTGTTCGTGAGTTCGAACAGCACGCTCATGAACACGACGACCGCCGGCATCGCCAGGACCGCGACCGGTTTCGAGACGACGTTGTCCGGCTCGCCGGCGGCGTTCCAGTGGATCGCCATCTGTTCTGGAAGGGTCGAGTAGAGGGCGACCCCGACCGCCAGCAGCGCGCCGATGACGAGGGCGGCGACCGTCTTCTGTCGGGCGAGGAGTCGTGCTGGAGGGTTCATGGCAGGCGGTGACGCGACCGACGGATAAATACGTTGTTCGAGTCGGTTCGATGACACTACTCGCGGCTAACGAACACGGCGGGATCGTCGTGGAGGAACTGAACGGACACAGTGGGATTCGAACCGAAATCAGACGTGCTCGCTCACTCCGTTCGCTGCGCGCGACTGATAGGGTTCGAATCCCCTACGTACCGGTTCGCTCGTCGCTTCGCTCCTTGCTGTACGGGCACGGTGGGATTCGAACCCACGACCGTCGGATTAGAAGTCCGACGCTCTATCCTGGCTGAGCTACGTGCCCTCGCCCCGACTATCCGGGCGGGCGGGTAAAAACCGTCGTGGTTCGTGCCGCCGCGCCGGCGTCGACCCCGCAACAGCAAGCCTAAGTCCGCGACGCCGGTAGCTCCCGGTAATGAACGTCATCGGTACCGTCGGCCTCCCCGGCAGCGGCAAGGGCGAGGCGGCGAACGTCGCCGAGACGGCCGGCGTCCCGGTCGTCGTCATGGGCGACGTGATCCGCGAGGAGTGTCGCGAACGGGGGCTCGACCCGGCCGAACACCACGGACGGATCGCCGGACTCCTCCGCGAGGAGGAGGGCGACGACGCCATCGCCGCCCGGACGATCCCCCGGATCCGGGAGGCGGCCGAGGGACGCGACGTCGACACCGTGCTCGTCGACGGCCTCCGCTCCACGGTCGAACTCGAGCGCTTCCGCGAGGCCTTCGGCGACGACTTCACGCTCGTGGCGGTCCACGCGCCGTTCGAACTCCGCGCCGAGCGGCTGGGCGAGCGCGGCCGCGACGACTCCGACTCCGACCTCGAGGCGCTCCGCGAGCGCGACGAGCGCGAGATCGCCCTCGGGCTCGGCGAGACGCTGGAGCGCGCCGACGTCGAGATCGACAACACCGGGACGCTCGAGGCGTTCCGGGAGCGCGTCCGCGAGGTGCTCGACGTGGACGCCGGAACGGGATCGGGAGCGACCGGGTCGAACGCCGAGCCCGCGGGCGGTGGTCGCCGGTGATCTACAGCGTCGACGTCCGGATCGTCGCGCCGGTCAACGACACCGAGGTCACGGACCGCGTCGCCGACGCGGTGCGGAACGTGTTCCCCGACGCCGAGCCGACCCACGAGGACGGCCGCCTCGTCGCGGAGACGCACACGCTCGACGCCTTCTCCGACGTGCTCCACGAACAGGAGATACTCGACACCGCTCGCCGGGTGTTCCTCCGCAAATCGACGGCGGACGGCTTCTCCTTCGCGTTGAAGAAACAGGCGGCCTTCGAGGGAACAGTCAACTTCGCCGTCGGCGACCCCGACGAGCTCGGCGACATCGACGTCGAGGTGCGGGTCCGGGAGCCCGACGTCGAGTCGTTCATCGACTACGTCGCGCCCGAGACCGACGACGGCCGGCCAGTCGACCCCGTTCGCGAGTACGGCGACCGGTTCGACCCCGAGGACGGGGCGTACTGACGCCCGAGCGAGCGGTCCGGCTCTCTATTCGACCCCTACCCGTCCGCGAGAAGCGCCGCGGCCGCGCCGCCTATGGCACCGAAGACCGCGGGATAGACGATTCCCGCGATCAGACCGGCCGTCGGGAGGATCGGCGCGATGGAGCCGTCGCCGATCGCGTAGCCGACGACGAACACGCCCGCGAGCGCGACCGGAAGGTAGCCGGCCACGACGAGCCCGCCGGCGCGGGCGCCCTCGACCGGTTCGGTGACCCCCGCGAGGCGTCCGACGAGGAGGCCGGCGACGAGCAGGAGGACGGGCGGAACGAGGTACATCGCCGCGAGCGAGCCGGCGTCCGACTCGGCGATGAAGTTCACCACTTGCGTCCCGCCGAGCGGGGTCGGCACCTCCGTGGCGACGACGTGCGCGTTGTAGAACACCCATCCGACCGCCTTCCACGGCGGGATCGGGTCCCCGCCGATCAGGTCGGCGACGAAGTTGATCCCCCGAAGCGACTCGCCGACCCGCCCGCGCTGTGTCACGAACACGATCAGGTAGCCGAGGACGTACGCCGCGACGCCGCCGGCCGCGCCGACGGCGAGGTCGCGCGTCGCGTTCGAACGGTCAGTGGTCGACATGCCGGTCGGTCGTCGGGGACGCGGTAAGTGCTTGGTGGGTCGGAGGCGTCCTCGCTCCGCCGTTTCCCCGATCGACCGTCCTCACGTCCCGGCCGGGACGTCAGTCGTCGCCGGCCGCGACCGTCTCACCCGGATCGACGACGGTGCCGTCGAACTCGTTCACCCCGACCCGGTCACACAGGTCATAGAGAGGACAGGCTTCGGGGTCGTCCAGACACGCGGGCTCGCGCGCGGTACAATACTCTCGACCGAACTGTATCATCGCCGTATGTCCGAAGCCGCACTTCTCGGGCGGGACCGCGGCCTCGATCGCCTCGCGGACCCCCTCGTGGTCGGCGTCGGGCGGGGCCAACCCCATCCGTCGGGCGATCCGGTGGACGTGGGTGTCGACGGGGAAGACGCCGCCGCGGCCGCCGGCGAAGAGCAGGACGCAGTCGGCCGTCTTCGGGCCGATCCCGTCGACGGACAACAGCGTCTCGCGGACCTCGCTCGGGTCGCCGTCGGCGACGAAGCGGTCGAACGCCTCGGTTGAGCCGAACTCCCGGAGCGCCCACGCGGCCGCCTCGCCGATGACCTCCGACTTCCGGTTGTACAGTCCCGCGGAGGCGATCGTCTCGGCGAGCTCGTCGCGGTCGGCGTCCGCGAGCGCCTCGGCCAGCCGGTCGGCCGGCCCGTACCGGTCCATCAGCGAGTCGTGTGCCGGCTGGCTCGCCTTGTCGGAGGTGTTCTGTGAGAGGATCGTCCGGACGAGACACTCGAAGCCGTCGCGGCCGCCGTACGCCTTCCGCCAGTACAGCTCGCCGAGCGCGTCCACGACCGCCTCGGCGCGGGAGTCGCCGTCGCCGGGCGCGAACTCGTCGATCTCGCCGCCGCCGTCCGGACCGCCGCTGATGTTCTCCGCCGGCTCGTCGACCATGGCCGTCCGTTGGGCGTGATCGGTCAAAAGGCTCGTGTCCGCGTCGGTCGCCGTCGAACCGGCACGGGACTCCCTCCGGCAGGTTGAAACCGATCGGCCCGTAACTGAACCCATGAGCGTCGAACAGGCCCCCATCGAGGAGCTCGGACGTGAACTCGGCGAGCGGATCGCCGCCACGCCCGAGTACGAGCGCTTCGAGGAGGCACACGAGGCGGTCCAGCGCGACGAGGACGTCCAGGAACGCATCGACGAGTTCGAGCGGATCCGCGCCGAGTTCATGCAGGCGCGCCAGACCGGGGACGCGACCCAGTCGGACCTCCATCGCGTCCAGAACGCCCAGGAGGAACTTCACTCCATGCCGACCATGAGCGAGTTCCTCGACGCCCAGGACGAGCTCTCCGACCGCCTCGAGGCGGTCAACGAGGCCATCTCGGAGCCGCTCGCCGTCGACTTCGGCGGCGAGGCTGGCGGCTGCTGTCAGGACTGATCCGGGCGGCCCGACCCGACCGCCCCTCCGTTTATTCCGGATGGCGACACATCCCGTCGCGTGATAGCCGTCGCCGGCGGAAAGGGCGGAAGCGGAAAGACGACGACGACCGTGGGGCTCGCGCGCGCGTTCTCGCGGCGCGGCGCGCCGGTGGTCGCCGCGGATGCCGACTGGGACCTCCCGAACCTGGCGGAGTTGGCCGACGAGACCGGCGAGCCGGTCGCGACGCCGGAGGGCGGGTCCGCCGACGGGACGGCCGAGCGGACGGGTCGACCGAGCGTCACTCGAGTCGCCCGCGGGGAACGATCGGTCCCGGTCGGTCGTCGCGAACCCGTCGTGCTCGACGCGCCGGACCGGCCGCGCGAACACGACGCGGCGACCGTCCTCGCCGACCTCGACGACGTCGTTCCGGCGGACACCCCGCTCCTCCTCGACTGCCCGGCGGGAGCGTCGCCGGACGTGGCGGCCCCGCTTCGGGCGGCCGATCGATGCGTGTTGGTGACGCCGCTTCGACGCCCGGCGCTGCGTGACGCGGCGAAGACCGCGGCGATCGCTCGGCGGCTCGACTGTCCGCCGCTCGGCGTGGTCGTCACCCGTACGCGGTCGGTTCCGGCCGCGGTTCCGGAGCTGTTCGGTTGCCCGCTGCTCGGACGCGTCCCGTCGAGGCCTCCCGTGCCGCTCGCGGCCGCGGCGGTCGAGACGGCGTACGACGCGGCCGCGACGGCGCTCGTCGAGGCGCACGCGGGCGGCGACCGGTGGCGGATCGCGTGAACCGACGACGTGGCGGAGGGCCCGGTCGGCGCCGCAGCGCCGCCATCGACAGAGCCAAGCGTCCACGCGAGTCAGTGAGGGGCATGGAGCGGCTGCCGACCGGGATCCCGGTCCTGGACAGGGAGCTCGACGGCGGGCTCCCTGCCGGGTGCGTGGTGGCGTTGACGGCCGACCCGGCCAGCCAGTCCGAGCTGTTCTTGAACACCTTCGCCGGCGTCCGGGAGACGCTGTATCTCACGACGGTACGGTCCGCCGACGCGGTCGAGAGCGGCCTCTCCGGATCGTCCGTCGAGACCGGCGATCCCGTCGTCGAGGCCGTCCACGGCGAGGGCCCGATCGAGGACGCACGCGGGTTCCTTCCGTCCGTACCGGACGACGGAACCGTGATCGTCGACTCCGTGGGCCCGCTCGAGGACGCGTCGACCCCGCGCTACCGGTCGCTGCTCTCTGACCTCGGCGATCGAGTGCGGGAGACGGACGCGACCGCGGTGCTCCACGCGCTCGAGGCCGGCGGCGGACGCTCCCGGAACCGCGTCGTCACGGAGCAGGTCGCGGACGTCGTCTTCGACCTCCGGACCGTCGTCACGGGGACCGCCATCGAGAACCGCCTCGCGGTCCCGAAGTTCCGCGGCGGGGCGGCCCTCGAGGAGCCGGTCAAGCTCAAGCTCACCGACACCGTCTCGGTCGACACGAGCCGGGACATCGCGTGACGAGGGCCGACGTCGGCGGTGACGGACTCGGACGAGGGGAGCCGCCGCCCGCGGTCCGAGCGGCCGAACCGCTCAGATCGCCCCGGTCGTTCCGACCGCGAGCACGACGACGCCGACGGCGACCGCGAGGGCCGCCCAGTTCCGCGGCGTGTCGATCGGTCCGTACGGTCCGCCCTTGCGCGTGAAGAGGTACGCGAAATAGACGGCGAGCGGCGCGAGCGACGGCAGCGATCCGACCGTGATCTCCGAGACGAAACGCGAGAGGATGGCGACGGCGACGGTCGAGACGCCCGCGCTGGCCGCGACGACGACGTCCTCGCGTGCCCGTTCGATCTCCATGCTCGAGCGTGAACGCGGGAGTACGCAAAAGGATCGGTTCGGTCCGCGGGCCGACCGACCCCTCGAGCGCCGAGGGGATCGATCCGACGCCGCGTCGACGGGCGGTTACTCCTCGTCGAGGTCCGCGTCCAGTTCGTCCGCGATCTCGTCGGCGTCGACGTCGACGTCCTCGAGCGCGTCCTCGATGTCGCCGGCACCGGCGCCGCCCATGCCGCCCATCATGCCGCCGAGGCCGCCCATGCCGCCGCCCTCGATGACCTCCTCGACGACGACGCGGTCGAGGTCGAGCCGGCCCATGAGGTCCTGGGCGATCTGCTGTTTCTGGAACATCCACTGCTGGTTCATCTGCATCGCCTGGGTCGCCGTGACGTAGAGCACGTCCTTCTCGACCTCCTCGGTCTCGACGACCTCCTCGCCGTCGTCGTCCTCCGTGACGCTTTCCTCCTCCTCGACGAGGGTCTCGATCCGGACCTCGGGCGCGTCCTGGAGGTACATCCCGAGCATGCCGGCGGCCTTCTCCTCGCGGTCCTCGATGACCTCGAGCACCTCGTACTCGTACTCGAGATCCTCGCCGGCCAGCGGGTGGTTGAAGTCGACGCGGGCGCGGCCGCCGATGATCGTCTCGAGGTGGCCCTGGCGGTTGTCGATCTGGACCTGCGCGCCGGGGTAGCGGCTGTCCTCGGGGATCTTGTCGGCCTTGACCGTCTCGACCTCGTCGGGATCGTACTCGCCGAAGGCGTCGTCGGCGGGCACGTCGACCGTTCCCTCGTCGCCGACGGACTTCCCGGTCAGTTCCTCCTCGACGGACGGGAAGACGTGGCCCGCGCCGAGCGCGACGATCCGGGGCTCGAACTCGTACTCCTCGGTGTCGATCTCGGCCTCCTCGGCGACCGCCTCGTCGGTCGTGTCGATGACGTCGCCGTCGTCGGCCGTCCGGATGGTGTAGGCGAGCCGGACGAAGTCGCCGTCGGCGAGTCCGGCGTCCTCGGTCTCCGGTTCGGCGTCCGGTTCGGCGTCGGCCTCTTCGGCGCTCTCGGCCGCGTCCGCCTGCTCCTGATCGCTCATAGCGGAACATCACCCGTTACACTCTTAAGGCGCACGGTTCGGGTCGGAACGTCCCGCCGCCCTTTTGACCGCCGCCGGCGACGCGGACGTATGTACGAGGTCGAGATCAAGGTCCCGGCGGACCTCGAGACCGTCCGGGATCGGCTCCGCGAGCTCGACGCCGACCCCGGCGAGACCCGCCGACAGCGCGACGTCTACTACGACGCGCCCCACCGCGAGTTCGCCGAGACCGACGAGGCGCTGCGGATCCGCCGGGAGACGACGATCGACGGGGGAGATACCCACCGCGACGCGTCGACCGACGGGGAGGCGGTCCGGCTCACCTACAAGGGGCCTCTGCTTGACGGCGACTCGAAGACCCGCACGGAACACGAGACGGACGTGGCGGACGGCGACGAGCTCGCGGGGGTCCTCGACGGCCTCGGGTTCGACCCCGCCGCGACCGTCGAGAAGCGCCGGGAGTACTGGCGGTTCGAGGAGTTCACCGTCGCGCTCGACGCCGTCGAAGGGGTCGGCGAGTTCGTGGAGATAGAACGGGAGGTCGACGCCGAGGACGCCATCGATCCGACGCGGGAGGCCGCGATCGGGACGCTCGCGAGACTGGGCCTCGACGCGGCCGACCAGGTCCGAACGTCGTATCTCGGGCTGCTGCTCGCCGACGGCTAGGCGTCGACGCCCGTCTCGCCGTCGTCTCCCTCCGGTCGTTTCAACGAGAGCGCCGTCCGCTCGAACGAACAGACGAGGACGTCGTCGTCGCTGTCATCGTCGCCACCGTCGTCTCCGTCACCGTCGTCGCCACCACCGCCGTCGCCCTCGCGGCCCACCGTGAACGCCTCGACGCGCATGGTGACGATCCCGCGCTCGCCGTCGCTCGTCTCGCGTTTGTCGACCACCGTCGACTGCGCCCGGATCGTGTCGCCGTGGAAGACGGGGTTCGGGTGCTCGACGTCGTCGTACGAGAGGTTGGCGACGATCGTCCCGTCGGTCGTCTCGGGGATCGAGATGCCGACCGCCAGCGACATCGTGTAGAGCCCGTTGACGAGCCGTTCGCCGAACCGCGTGTCGGCGGCGAACGCCGCGTCGAGGTGGAGCGGCTGCCCGTTCATCGTCATGTCACAGAAGCGCTGGTTGTCGGCCTCGCTCACCGTCCGCCGTCGCCGGTGTTCGATCGTCTCGCCGACCTCGAACTCCTCGTAGTAGCGTCCCGTCATGCCGGACCCCTCCACGGGCGCCCACATATCGCTGTCGACCGCGACCGATTTAATGTGCCCCGGCGACGAGCGGTCGACATGCCCCGACGAAGCCTCCTCTTCTCGCCGGGCGACCGGCCGGAACTGATGCGGAAGGCGCCCCGGACGGACGCGGACGTCCTGTGTTTCGACCTGGAGGACGCGGTCGCGCCGGCCCGGAAGGACGAGGCTCGCGAGGCGGCGGGAGCGGTCCTCTCGGACCCCGCATTCGAGCCCGACGCGGAGGTGTGCGTGCGCCTGACCGCGGACGAGCCAGAGGCGGACCTCGACGCCCTGATCGGCGGTGCGGAGGCCGACGCGGCCGGCGACCCGCTCCGGCTCGACGCGGTCATGCTCCCGAAGGTCGAGGAGGCCGCCGCGGTCGACCGCGCGGGCACGCTTCTGGTCGACCGCGGCCTCGACCCCGTCGTCTTCGTGCTCGTCGAGACCGCCGAGGGCGTCCTCGCGGCCCGAGAGGTCGCGGCGGCGGGGGCGACGACGGCGCTCGTCTTCGGCGCGGAGGACCTCGCGGCCGACGTCGGCGCGACGCGGACCGCCGAGGGGACCGAGGTGCTCTACGCCCGCGAGCACGTCGTCCTCGCGGCCAGCGCGGCGGGCGTCGACGCCCTCGACACCGTCCACACCGACTTCACCGACGAGACGGGCCTCCGCGAGGAGACCGAGTTCGCGGCCACGCTCGGGTACGACGGAAAGCTGGCGATCCACCCGGATCAGGTCGTGCCGATCAACGAGGCGTTCACGCCGGGGAGCGACGAGATCGAGTGGGCCGAGGCGGTTCTCGACGCTCGCGACGCCGCGGATCGAGCCGACCGTGGCGTCTTCGAGGTCGACGGGGAGATGATCGACGCGCCGCTCGTCGCGCGGGCGGAACGCGTGCTCGAGCGCGCCGCGGCCGCGGGGATCCGCGACGACGCGGGGGACTGACCCCGTGACGGCCGCGATTCCGACCGCGGCCGCCACCGTTAACTCGTGGGGTGGGAACGTTCGAGTATGAGCGACGAGGCCAACCCCTACGAGAGTCTGAAAGCGCAGATCGACGACGCGGCGGCGCACATCGACGCCGACGACGGGGTCCTCACGCGCCTGAAGCGTCCGGAGCGGATCCTGGAGACGAACCTGACGTTCGAGCGCGACGACGGCTCGCTGGAGACCGTGCGTGCGTATCGTTCACAGTTCAACGGGGACCGTGGCCCCTACAAGGGCGGGATCCGGTACCATCCCGGCGTCACTCGCGACGAGGTGAAGGCGCTCTCCGGCTGGATGGCGTACAAGTGCGCCGTCGTCGACGTTCCCTACGGCGGCGGGAAGGGCGGCATCGCGATCGACCCGGCCGACTACTCGGCCGACGAGCTGGAGCGACTGACCCGGAGCTTCGCGACCGAGCTCCGCCCGCTCATCGGCGAGGACCGGGACGTGCCCGCCCCCGACGTGAACACCGGCCAGCGGGAGATGAACTGGATCAAGGACACCTACGAGACGCTGGAGAACACGACCGCTCCCGGCGTGATCACGGGCAAGGCGCTCGATTCGGGCGGCAGCGAGGGACGCGTCGAGGCCACCGGCCGGTCGACGATGCTCGCGGCCCGCGAGACGTTCGAGTGGCTCGACCGCGACGTCGAGGGCGCGACCGTCGCGGTCCAGGGGTACGGCAACGCCGGGTCGGTCGCGGCCGCCCTCATCGAGGACCTCGGCGCGGACGTGGTCGCCGTCTCGGACTCGAGCGGCGGGATACACGACCCGGACGGGCTCGACGCCCGTGGCGTCAAAGCGCACAAGGCCGAGACGGGGGCCGTCTCGGGATACGAGGACGCGGCCGCGATCACCAACGAGGAGCTGTTGACGCTCGACGTCGACCTCCTCGTGCCCGCGGCCCTCGAGAACGCCGTCGACGCCGACCTCGCGGCGGACCTCGAGGCCGACGTGGTCGTCGAGGCGGCGAACGGCCCGCTGACGCCGGGCGCGGACGACGTGCTCACCGACCGCGGAACGTGGGTCGTCCCCGACGTGTTCGCGAACGCGGGCGGCGTCACCGTCTCGTACTTCGAGTGGGTCCAGAACCGCCAGCGGTTCCACTGGACCGAGGAGCGCGTCAACGAGGAGCTCGAGCGCACCATCACGGAGGCGTTCGACGGGATCGTCGAGGCGTACGAGAGCGAGGACCTCCCGAACCTCAGAACCGCCGCGTACGTCGTCGCGATCCGCCGGGTCGTGAACGCCTACGAGCAGGGCGGCAACTGGCCCTGACCGTCCCCGAGGCGGATCGCCCTCCCCGGCTCACACGTCGAAGAGCCGGTCGGCGTCCTCGCGCTGTCTCCGGTAGATCCCCCGACCCTTGAGCCGCGGGACGGGATGCGTGTGGAGCCGCTCGTTCCCGAGATCGTACACGAGCGGGAACACGTTCGTCCGACGCTCGGCGACGGTGTAGGAGGTGGCGGCCGAGACGAGGTCCTCGCCGGGGGACGTGACCGCGAACGCGACGTAGCCGATCGGCGTCGCGGAGTCCCCTCCGTCGCTCCGCTCGACGAGCAGCTCTCGAAACCGGTCGGCGCCGGCGACGACGTCCTCGGCATCGTCGTCGGTCGCGTCCACGACCGTGGCGAGAACGGAGACGTGTCCGACCGTCGGGTCCTCCTCGCGCGCGCTCCAGAGCCGATCGAAGCCGTCCGCGTCGCCCTCGACGGCGTCGAATCCGTGTTTTCGTCGGTTCGCAGCGACCGCCTCGCGGTACCGGTCGATGTCCATGTCACTGACGACGGGGCCACGTGATAAAAAATGACACACCCGCGGGCGGGGGACCGTCGCCGCGGTTCCGGGATCCCTCGGGACGTCGGGCTCCGACCGGCGTGCGGAGTCCTCCCCGAGCGTCGCGGCCGTCACGCCGTCTCAAGCGTCGCGGCCGTCACCTCGAGGTGGCCGCGGTCGCCCTCCCAGACGGCCTCGTACTCGAAGTCGATCCGGCGATCCATGTGTGGGCCGTCGACCACGTACGTCTCGAACTCGCCGCCCTCGCCGAGCGGATGGACGCCGTACTCCTCCCGGAGCTCGAGCAGCTCCGCGAGGGCGTCGGCGTCGTAGCGCCGCCCGAGCCACGACTCGTCGAGGCCGTAGGCCGCCACCTGGACGATCCGGATCTCGAAGCCGGCCGCGAACATCGCCTCGGCGAGCGCGGCCGGATCCTCGCCCCACAGCGGCGCGAAGAGGTCGATCCCCAGCCGATCGCACATCGCCCTGATGCGGCTCGTCTGGAACTCGCTCTCGACGGCGCCGGCGGTGACGCCGGCCAGCTCGACCCCGTCCGTGGCGGCCAGATCGCGGAGCGCGCCCTCCATCGGCTCCAGCTCGGCGTCGCCCTGCGCGGC
>NZ_NHPJ01000068.1 GCF_002252985.1 Halorubrum halodurans
CGCGCGCGCCGTGATCACGGCGAGCCTGTGTCCGCTCCCGTGATGGACGGGGAGATCGATCCGGCGGGGCTCGCGGCCCTGTTGGAGGACGGCGACGACGGCGAGGACGTTCGGATCGTCGACATCCGCGACGAGCGGGCGTTCCACCGGGGGCACCTCCCCGACAGCGAGTCCATCCCGTTCCCGGAGCTCACGACCCGCGTCGCCGAGCTGGAGGGGGCAGCGCGGATCGTGACGGTCTGTCCGCACGGGGTCGCGAGCCAGCAGGCCGCCCGACTGATCGGCAGCTACGAGGGGACCGCAGACGCCCGCGTCGAGAGCCTCCGCGGGGGGATCGAGGCCTGGCAGCAGGCGGGACACGAGCTGGAGACCTCGACGGCCGGGAACGGCGAGCACGGGGACGGCGCCGAGGACGGCCCGGACGCGCCGTTCTGACCGCGACGCTCGCCTCGGGGCGCCCGCCGGAACGTATTTGCCGGTCGCTCCCGGCCTCCGGGTATGGACCTCCGCATCGATCACGTCACGGTCGCGGGACGGGATCTGGACCGGCTCGTTGACGCGTTCGCCGCGGCCGGCTTCCCGGTCGAGTACGGGGGCCGCCACTCGAACGGCGTCACCCACATGGCGATCGTCGGCTTCCGCGACGGGAGCTACCTCGAGCTCATCTCGACGCGCCGACCCGACGCCGACTCGCCGTGGTGGGACGGCCCCATCCACGGGAACGGCGGTCCCTGCGCGTGGGCGGTCGACGTCGCGGACGTCGAGGCCGCGAGCGCCGATCTCCGCGACCGCGGCGTCCACGTCGACGGCCCCTCGGGGTACCAGCGGACCCGCGAGGACGGGGCGCTCGTCGAGTGGGACCTCACCTATCTGGGAGACGGCGATCCGGGCGCGACGCTGCCGTTCCTCATCAGCGACCGGACCCCGCGGGAGCGTCGGGTCCGGCCGACCGGCGACCTGGACTCGTCGCCGATCGTCGGCGTCGACACGGTCGTGCTCGGCGTTGCCGACCTCGACGCCGCGGTCGGGACGTTCGAGACGGCGTTCGACGCGGACGCTCCGACGCTCGGCGAGAGCGCCGACCTCGAGGCCGACGTCGCGACGTACCCCGACCTCCCGATCGCGTTGGCGGAGCCGCGCGGCGAGGGCTGGCTCGCCGACCGGCTCGCGGAGTTCGGTCCCCGCCCCGCCGCGTACCTCCTCGGACACGAGGGTGACGGTCCTGGGTTCGACGACCTCGAGTCGGGCTCGGTCGGGGATCGCCCGGTCGAGTGGGCGCCGGTGACACACCCGGCGGGTCGCCGCTACCTCGGGTTCGTCGAGACGGACTCGTAGGCGACGGGGACGGACCGCGTCGAACACGTTCGTGGCGGGTGATCCCGCCGTTCTCGATCGGGGCGGCCGGCGGCCGGCGGACGGCGCGTCCGTCTCGCCCGAGGGGCGGAAGACCCGACGGGACGTTCCGACGGCCCTGCGGGACACGAGGCGCGGATCGGTTACCGGTTCCCGAGTGGTGGTTCTCCTCGCCTCCATCCCGGTGGGGTGTGTCCCGTCTGTTGGTTGATCCGTCCGGGATGTGGCGCGAGACCGCGGCTCCGGTGCCGAACGCCAGACCGCCGGCCCGTCCGGTCGACACCGGCACCGAGCGAACGACCTCCCGGATCAGTAGCGCTTTGGAATTCGGTTACGGTGGTGGACCATGGACGATGAGACGGTCGGAATCGTACTCGTGGTCGCCTCCGCGGTCGGGTTCGGCACCCTGGGGATCTTCGGCGTCATCGCCGCCGAAGAGGAGCTATCGATACCGACGGTGCTCGCGCTCCGATTCGCACTCGCTTCGGTGCTCGTCTGGACGGTCCTGTGGTCGCGCGGGCGGTTACGGATCCCGAGCAGACGGATCGTCGCGATCGCCGTCGCGCTCGGCGCGGGCGGGTACGCGACCCAGAGCGCGCTGTATTTCCTCGGCCTCGAGTTCATGACCGCCGGGATGGTCGCGATCGTCCTCTACACGTATCCGGCGTTCGTCGTCGTCCTCACCGCGGTCGTCCATCCCGATCGCGTGACGCCGCCGCTGATCGCCGCATTGGCGCTCTCGATCGGCGGCGTCGCACTCATCACCGGTGCCGATCCGGCCGGCGTGGACCCGCGCGGCGTCGTCGTCGTCCTCGGTTCGGCGTGTGCGTATTCGCTGTACATCCTCGTCAGCCAGCGCGCACTCGCGACGGTACCCGCAGAGACGCTGACGGCCTTCGTGCTGCCGGCGGCCGCCCTCAGTTTCCTCGTGTTCGGTGCCGGAACGGGATCGTTGACGATACCGGCCACCCCGACGGCGTGGGGGGTGATCTTCGGGATCGCGATTCTGGCGACCGTGGTCCCCGTGCTCACGTTCTTCGCCGGCATCGCGAGGATCGGCGCGAGTCGAGCGAGCGTCATCAGCACCGCCGAGCCGGGCGTGACCGTCGCTTTGGGGGCGGTAGTGCTCGGAGAGCCCGTTTCGGTCGTCACGATCGTCGGCGGCGCGCTCGTCGTAACCGGCGTGCTCCTCATTCAGCGCGAGGAAACGGTGTGAACGACGGACCACGGAGTCGGGTCGGCGGCTCACGGGGTCACCCGCCCGTCTCGAGGTATCCGCTCCGTCGGACCGCCCTCTTTCGGCTGCTATCGAACCCGTCGGCATACCCGGTCGCCGACGGTTCGATCGGCTCGTACCGAATACCGGACGCGTGTCTCTCACTCATCGGACTCCACACCAGCAACCGCAAATCGTGCTCCCCCGTCCACACTGTCAGTCACGCGGATCTGTCAGTCACGCGGATCGTCCACCCGTGCGCGTCAGCGATCTCTTTCACGCGTTCGAGCCCGAATCCGGTTCCTGACTCCACGGTCGAATACCCCGATTCAAACGCGTCGTCCCGCTCGTCGTCGGGGATGCCCGGTCCGTTGTCAGCAACGTAAAAGCCGTCGGCCTCGGGAAGCGCCCCGACACGGATCGCTACGTCACTGCCACCGTGTTCGATGGCGTTACGAACCAGGTTCTCCAGCAGTTGCTGGAGACGGTCACGGTGTGCTTCGAGGGTCAGATCGCTTTCGACGGTCAGCGTCGCGTTATGAGTGTCAACGACCTCCCAGCACTCGTTGACGACCGACGATAGCGTGGTAGGCTCGGGGTCAGAGATCGGTTGTCCCTGTCGTGCGAGCGTCAACACGTCGTCGATGAGTATCTCCATGCGATCCAGGGCCTGACTCGCGGTCGCGAGCCGCTCGCTGTCGTTTGCGTCCCGCTCGAGGGACAGGGTACCTTTGGCAACGTTGAGCGGGTTCCGAAGGTCGTGGCTGACGATCCCGGCGAACTCGTCGAGCCGCTCGTTCGTGCGCTCCAGCTCTCGCAACTGCCGTCGCTGTTCGGTCACGTCGTGGAGGAGAAGTACTTCGCCCGCGGCCCAGTTCTGTCGGGTCACTTCCGAACGGCTGACTTCGACTATCCGTCCCGCTATTTCGAGATCGACCGAGTCGGTCCCAGTCAGGTCGTCGTAGACCGGCACGACCTCGTTCACGGAGCTGCCTCGCAACCTCGCGCTGGCGTCTCCAACCAGCAGCTCTGCGCCGGTCGGGTTCGCGTCACGAACCGTCTCGTTGGGCCCGACGAAGAGGTAGCCGTCGGCCATGACTTCGACCGCCCGGTCACGGCCGACGGGGACCAGTTCGAACACGCGATACCGGACGATGGCGAACGCGAAGACACTGATTCCGATGGCGCTCGCGGCGGGTGAGACGTTGATCCCGTCGCCGCCGGGAGGGTAGACACCCACCGTTTTCAACACCGCGACGACGAGCGGGAGTAGCAGCGCCAGGACACCCACCAGTCCCGGAACCGTCGGGACGCGGTCTGTCAGTGTCCCCCAAGCGAGGATCAGGATGGCGACCAGAACCGCCCCGTACAGCCAGGCGAGATACACGCCGAACAGTGGCGGAAATTCATGTTCGAACGCCAGCACGCCCTGGGCGGGAATCAGCTTCGGATCGACGATCATCACGTCGCCGGGATTGACCAGCGTGAGGAGAACGAACGCCGTCGGAACCACACCAAGCAGCGCGAACGTCCGTCGTGTAAGCCACCGGTCTCTCCCCACGTAGGCCAGCGCCATGACGATAGCGACCACCGTGTTCGGGAGGAATCCGAGAAGTTCGAGCTTGTAAAACAGAAGCGAGAGCTGTAGGTCCGTACTCGCCGTCTTGAGCGTCGCCGCGAGGACCCAGACGGCGTTGTTGAATCCGAGCAGGCCGATGCTACCGACGAGGTAGCTCCACCCGCGCGTCCGGATCTACCGCCAGCAGTACCCCGCGACCACGACCGAGGCGAAGCCACCCAACGCGAGGAGTACGAGTATTGGGTGGTACTGCCACGCCATACGGACACTATTACGAGACGCGGTATATATTCGCTCTGCCGGATGGACACGCCGTGTCGGTCACGTCGATTCCGCCAGCGCTCGAGTAGGTCCCGGCGACGGCACTGAACGGAGGGCGCAGCCACGCTAGCGGGCGACGACGGCGATGGATGTCGTTCGAACCGGTTACGATCCGTTACGGCCCTTTTGCCAAACTGAGAACTCGTGTAGTGTTTAAATATATGGACAGGGTATCTGGCGTATGAGAGAAGCTATCAGTGAAACGATCGACAAACTCATACGCTGGTATGATATTGCTGCTCTCGCCGGGATATTCGTTCTCGTTGCCGTCGTATCCGCCATCACCGGCGAGACGACCGTCCCGAACCTCCTC
This sequence comes from Halorubrum halodurans, assembly GCF_002252985.1. Lineage (GTDB taxonomy): Archaea > Halobacteriota > Halobacteria > Halobacteriales > Haloferacaceae > Halorubrum > Halorubrum halodurans. The sequence continues at coordinate 4,783 of NZ_NHPJ01000068.1, forward strand.
GACACGCTTGCGGCATCGTTGATCATCTTCGGTCTGATATACGTCTTCATAGGGTTGTTCGGGGCGGCGGTTTTCGACGTGGAACAGATGTCCGACGAGGCCATCTTGGACGGTCATGGATAGATACGGCCGCGGAATCGAGCCGAACGGTCACGAGACGATCCCTCGGAGTCCGTCTCTGCCGCTCGCGTCCGACCGGTGGACACGGATTTCGAGTCGTCGCGTCGGTCCGACCGCCGACGGTCGTCTCACGCCGCCTTTCGAAGTTCGACGACGAAGACGGCCCCTTTGGGATCGTTGTCTTCGACCCACACGTCACCTCCGAACTGGTCCGTCAGCGTGTTGACGAGATACAGACCGATGCCGGAGCCGGAACTGCCCAATCCGCTCTCGCCTTTCCCGAATATCTCCGCTTTCTGCTCGTCCGGGACGCCGGGGCCGTTGTCCGCGATGCGGACCCGAACCGTCTCCTCCCCGTCGACGCATCTCACCGTTATCTCCGGCGTTTCCTCGTCGTTGTGTTGGACCGCGTTCTCGAGGAGGTTCCTGAACACCGACGAGAGCATCTCGTTCGCCCGCACGGGGACGTCGGGGACGGCGCCCGACACGTCGAACCGAGCGTCCGGATAGGACTCACGTACCGCGGCGAGCTCCGCGTCGACGTACTACCGGAGACCGACGGGTTTCAGCTGCGTCGACTCGTCGTCCACCAGCGATTCGACGAAGTCTCGAGATATCTCCGTGAGTTCGATCACGTGATGGCACTTTCGCAGCACGCGGTCGAGCGCGTCCCGCCCCTCGTCGGTGACGTGTTCTCGAAGCCGTTCGCTCCATCCGAGGATCACGGTCATGTCGTTTCGGATGTCGTGGCGAACCACGCGGTTCAGCGCCTCGAGTTGCTCGGTCGTCTTCTCCAGCCGTCTCTCGTATCGCTTGCGCTCTGTGATCTCGCGGGTGTTGATGACGTATCCCTCGACGTCGGACTCGGTCCTGTTTGTCGTGACCGACTCCACCCAGACCCACGACCCGTCCGCGTGCCGAAGCCGGTGTTCCTGCTTCGCCGTCGATCGGCTGGGGTTCCCGGCGATCCGGCCGAGCCCTTCGATGGCTTCCTCCCTGTCGTCGGGGTGAACCAGACTGAACGCCCGTTCCCCGACGAGCTCGTCGGGCGCGTATCCGAGCATCGTCTCGACGGCCGGATTGGCGAACTGAATGACTCCGGCCTCATCGAACAGGACGATGGCGTCCGCCGAGTGCTCGATGAGCGCCTCGTACTGTTCGATGCTCCGTAGTTCCATCGTGACCCCCTCTCTCCCGCGTTACCGTCCTTTTCAAACGAATGTCGAATAAACCTGGCGACCACTCCCACGTAACGACCGCTCCAACCACAGTAGCTAGTACTCTTATCGATTCGTGAACGATCCGGCGGGTAGCCCGACGAGTCCCCCGGAGTGAGCGTCCGCGAGCAAGGTCGTTCGGAAGACCGCGGTGGTTTACCGACGGAGCCGCCGAGGACGTCGGAGTCGGATCCCCCCCTCCGGGGGTTCGAGAGGTGGTTCTCGAAGCGAGCGCGGCGAGCGAGGACGGCCGCCGGGAGGGAAGTGGGAGCGAACCGGCGAGCCCCTACCCGCCGAGGAACTCGCGACGGACCTCCTCGTCGCCGAGGAGGGCGTCGCCGTCGTCCTCGTACCGGTTCTGCCCGTTCGCGAGCACGTAGCCGCGGTCACAGCGCCGGAGCGCCTCCTTCGCGTTCTGTTCGACCATCAGGACCGTGGTGCCGGCGTCGTTGATCTCGTCGACCCGGTCGAACATCTCGTCGACGAGATCGGGCGCGAGGCCGGCGCTCGGCTCGTCCAACAGCAGCACGTCGGGGTCGAGCATCAGCGCACACCCCATCGCGAGCATCTGCTGTTGGCCGCCCGACAGCGACCCGGCGTTCTCGTTCGGCCGGTCCGCGAGCGCCGGGAACCGGTCGTACACGTCCCGCTTCCGGTCCTCGGGCACCTCGTCGAGCACGTACGCGCCGAGCCGGAGGTTCTCCTCGACGGTCAGCGTCGGGAAGACGTTGTCCGACTGCGGGACGTACCCGATCCGCTCGTGGACGACCTCCTCGGGCGCCATCCCGGCGATGTCCGTCCCGCGGTACTCGATCGACCCGCCCTGCCACGTCGCGATGCCGACGATCGCCTTCATCACGGTGGACTTGCCGGCACCGTTGGGGCCGACGATCGTGACGTACTCCCCGTCGTCGACGCGGATGTCGACCCCGGAGAGCACTTGGAGGTCGCCGTAGCCCGCGTCGAGATCGACCACCTCGAGCAGGCTCATTCGGCGTCACCCCCGAGGTACGCCTCGATGACGCGCTCGTCCTCGAGCACCGCCTCCGGCTCGCCCTCGACGAGCAGCCGTCCCTGCTGGAGGACGACCAGCCGGTCGACGAGTTCGGTCAGCGTCTCGAGTTCGTGTTCGATGATCACGACCGTCATTCCCTCCGCGTTGAGATCCAGGATGCGGTCCGCGATCTCGCGGGTCAGCGTCGGGTTGACCCCGGCGAACGGCTCGTCGAGCATGAGCACGTCGGGGTCGAGCATCAGCGTGCGCGCGAGCTCGAGCAGCTTCCGCTGGCCGCCCGAGAGGTTGCTGCTGTACTCGTCCGCGAGGTGGTCCAGCTCGAACGTCTCGATCAGCTCCTCGGCCCGCCTCCGGACGGCTTCCTCCTCGCGGGTCATCGAATCGCTCCGGAGCAGCGCCGGAAGGGTCCGCTCGCCCGGCTGGTCGGGCGCGGCGAGCCGGACGTTGTCGCGGACGGTCATCGTCTCCAGCTCGCGGGTGTCCTGGAAGGTCCGCACCAGCCCGCGGTGTGCCAGCGACTCGGGCGGGTCGCCCGTCACGTCGGTCCCGTCGAGGGTGACGCTCCCCTCGTCCGGGGGGATGACGCCGCTGACGCAGTTGAAGAACGTCGACTTCCCCGCGCCGTTCGGCCCCATCACGCCGACGAGCTCGCCCTCGTCGATCGAGACGGAGAGCCCGTCTATGGCGCGCAGGCCGCCGAAGTCCTTGACGAGTCCCTCCGCGGAGAGGAGGCTCATTGGTCCACCCCCAGCTCCTGCGGGTCGCCCCAGATCCCGGCGGGGCGGAACCGGATCACGGCGATCAGTATCAGGCCGACGACGACGAGCCGGAAGGCGGCGAACACGTCGCCGGAGACCGGCGTCACGCTCAGCCCGAACCGGGAGACGAGCCGGAGCCCCATGATGATCGCCAGCCCCGCGAGCACCGCCCGGTGGTTCGCCGCGCCGCCGAGCAGCATCCCGATCCAGATGGTGACCGTCACCTGGATGGTGAAGAAGCCGGGCGCGACCGCGCCGTTGTACAGCGCGAACAGCCCGCCGGCGAGCCCGGCGAGCGCCGCGCCGTAGACGAACGCCTGCGTCTTGTAGACGATCGTGGACTTGCCCACCGAGCGCGTCACGAGCTCGTCGGCCCGGATCGCCCGGAGGACGCGGCCGTACGGTGCCTCGGTGAGCCGGGTGACGGCCGCGAGCGTGATCAGGGTGATCCCCCCGATCACGAGGATCGTCGCGATCATCCTGGTGTCGGCGTCGCCGACGACCCCCGCGATCGGCCGGGGCACGCCGAGGATCCCGACGTTCCCGCCGAAGACCCCCTCGAAGTTGACGAAGACCGAGTGGAAGATCTCGGCGGTCGCGAGCGTGACGATCGCGAGGAAGTCGTCGCGCAGGCGGATCGAGGTGGCGCTCACGACGAGGCCGAGGAGCGCGGCCGCGACCACGCCGACGAGGAGCGCGAGCGGCCACGGGTAGCCGAGCGCCGTCCCCGCGAAGCTGTCCTGTGCGGCCAGCATCGCGGTCGCGTACGCGCCGACCGCGAAGAAGACCACGTGCCCGAAGTTGACCAGGCCGGTGTGGCCGTACTGGAGGTCGAGCCCGAGCACGAGCATGCCGTAGATCACGAAGGTGATGCCGACCTCGACGAAGACGTACAGCGCGCTCGGCAGCTGTGCCTGGAGCGGCGTCAGAGCGAACAGGCCGCCGACGAGCAGGCAGGCCACCCCGGCTATCAGGGCGCGGTCGCCGCGTCCGGACGGGAGGCGGTCGAGGGCGCTCACGCCTCACGCACCTCCGTTCCGGCGATCCCGCTCGGCTTGACGAGCAACACGACGATCAGGATCGCGAACGCGACCGCCGAGGAGAGGCCGGTCATCGACGACGGCAGGAACGCGGTCGAGAACGCGAGCGCGAGCCCGATGACGTACGCGCCGATGATCGCCCCGTACGGGCTGCCGGCCCCGCCGAGGATGGCGGCGGAGAGGATCTGGAGGATGTGGCTGAAGCCCGTCGTGGAGCTGACGTTCGTCTGGATCGCCATGAGCACGCCCGCGAGCCCGGCAAGGACGCCCGCCAGCACCCAGACGCTGTCGCGGATCAGCTGGGTGTCGATGCCGCGGACGCGCGCCAGGCTCTCGTCGTCGCCCATCGCCCGCATCGCGATCCCCACGTCGGTCCGCGTCAACAGCGCGTGGATGGAGAGGAAGACCGCGACGGCGGAGCCGAACACGATCAGGTGCTCGGAGGTGACGAAGAAGCCGCCGAGCAGGTCGACGGAGCCGACGGTCACGTCGGGGACCCCGTCGAACCGGAACGTCGCCGTCTCGGTCTCGATGTAGCGGGCGCTCCGCCCGCCGAAGAGGCGGATCGCGTTGCGGATGGCGATCCCGAGCCCGATCGACGTCAGCAGCATCGGCACCGGGCCGGTGTGGTTGATCGGCGTGAAGAAGCCCCGAGCGAGCACGATGCTGATGACCCCCCCGCCGATCATCGCGAGCACGACCGCGACCGGCAGCGGGACGGGGATCGCGCTCGCGGCGAGGAAGCCGACGAACGCGCCGAGCGTGAGGTACTCCCCGTACGCGAAGTTGATCATGTTCACGATCCCGTAGATGAGCGTGAACCCGATCGCGGCGATCGCGATGTACGACCCCGTGACGACCCCGAAGATGGCTTCCTGAAGCAAGCCCATCGGGATCAGTATTCGCCTTCGGCGACGTACTCCCGAATGTCCTCGGCCGGGACCTCGCTCGTCGCCTCGAACCCGTTTTCGCCGGCGGTGCTTATGGTGACGCTGCCGAAGACGTTGCCGTGCTGGGTGAAGTTCGTGGGCGTCGCCGCGCCCTGGTAGGAGATCTCCTCGCCGTTGGCGAGCGCCTCTTTCCCCTCGGCGAAGGTGTTGACCTCCGTCCCGCCGTCACGGCTGACCGGGCCGAGGTTGCGCTCGATCGCCTCCGGGGTCGCCTCGCCGGCCCGCTCGATCGCCAGCGCGATCACCTGCATGGCGTCCCACGCGGGCGGCGTCCAGGCGTTGATCTCCGCGTCGCCCTCGCCCGAGTAGATCTCCTCGAAGGTGTCGTAGCTCGGCCCCGACTGGCCGGGCGACCCGGCCCACGCGCCGTGGATGTCGCTGCCGACCTGGTCGACGAGGTCCTGCTGTGCCAGCGGGTCGGAGAGGATCGGCTGGCGGCCGTACCCCGCGTCGGACCAGTCCGAGAGCGCCGTGATCGCCGACTCCAGCGGGAGGCTCACGAGGAACGCGTCGAACTCGGCGTCGAAGAGCCGGCTGAGCGCCGACTGGTAGCTCGACCCGCCGATCTCGACCTCCACCCGCTCCGCGACCGTCCCGCCGTTGTCCTCGTAGACGGAGAGGAACCCCTCGACGTAGCTGCGCTCGCCCTCGGTGGTGCCGTTGAGCACGCCCAGCGTGTCGAGGTCGTTCTCGAGCGCGTAGACGGCGCTCCCGCTCGTGTGGACGGTGTCGCCGACGACGGTCCGCCAGAGCCACTCGTCGTCCGAGAGGTCCTCCGGCGTCGCCTTGTCACCGCCGCGGGTGTCGAGGAACGTCGAGCCCGGCCACGGGGTGACCATCGGAACCTCGAAGTCCTGGAGGAAGTCCCACAGCGGGTTGATCTCGCTGGAGAAGAGGCCCACGATCGCCGGTACCCCGTCGTTCTCGATCAGCTGGGTCGTGACGGTCCGCGCCTCCTGCGGGTCGACCGCGGTGTCCCGGCGGATCACCTCGAGCTCCGCGTCGAGCGGCCCGCCGGCCTCGTTGATGTGGGCGACCGCGGCGTCCGTCGCCTGCGAGACCCCCGGCTGGAGGAAGTCCCACTGTCCGCTCAGCGACGCCGGCTGACCGAGCGAGATGGTGTCGGGACCGCCGTCGCCCGAGCCGTCGTCGCTCGATCCGTCGTCGCTGCTTCCGTCGCCGCTCCCGTCCCCGCTTCCGTCGTCGCCGCTTCCGTCGCCGGTCCCGCCGTCCCCGCCGCTCTCCTCGCCGCCGCCGAAGCTCACGCAGCCGGAGAGTCCGACGATCCCGCTGCTTCCGGTGACGGTCAGGAACGTCCGACGATTCACGAGGTCATTGGTATCAGATGGCATTCGGATACTAGGTCCCGTACACCAGCTATTAAAAACGGGGGCGACCATGGTCGGACGGACGAGAGAAATCGCCAAGTAGTTCGAACATCGAACACGTTTGGCTTCGAAAACGTCGAGTTCGACCCCGATGTTTCGGACGAACGGTGAGTTTCTCCATCGTCCCCGGTCCCCCGTCGGGAGCACGCGGCGCGTCCGTGGCCGGTCGGATCGGTCGTTCGAGCCGGCCGACCGCGGCTACAGCGAGACGTCGGTCCCGTCGCCCGCCTCCCTGGCCTCCCGGTAGACCGTCTCGCCCGCCGCGGCGTCCAGCGTCGCGGAGCCCACGCTGACGACGACCAGAACGCCCTCCGGCGACTCCCGGACGTAGCCGTCGGCGAGCGGAACGCCGAGTTCGACCAGGTCGTCCGCGTCGAGGTCGCTCGCCCGGAGGTCGCCGGTCCCGGCGACCTCCTCGGGCACGTCGGCGAACACGCGCTCGGCACGCTCGAGGACGCGGGGGTCGAGTTCCTGCATCCCCTCCGTGAACGCGCCGACGGCGACGACGAGGGTTCCCGAGTCGAGCGCGCCGGGCGGGAAGACGGGCTCGGTCGCGGTCGTCGCCGTCACGACCACGTCCGCTCCCTCGACCGCCGCCTCGGGCGTGTCGACCGCGCGCGCCGGGATCCCCTCGTCGCTCAGGTCGGCGGCACACGCCACCCGCGAGTCGGACGGCGAGTGGATCCGGACGTCGGCGAGCGTCGCGACGGTCGCGATCGCGCGGGTCTGCCAGCGCGCCTGCGCGCCGGCGCCGACGACGCCGAGGGTGAGTCCCGCGTCGTCCGTGTCGGGCCCCAGTTCCCGCGCCGAGACGGCGCCGATACAGCCCGTCCGGGCGTTCGTGATCGCCGTCCCCGCCATGAACGCCTTCGGGAGACCCGTCCGGGCGTCCGTGAGCGCGATCTGGGCGTTGATCGTCGGGAGCCCTCGATCCGCGTTCCCCTCGTGGACGCCGACCAGCTTCGTCGCGTAGTGGTCCGCGCCGTGGACGTACGCCGGCATGGCGATCCCGGTTCCCGCGGGCTCGTCGCCGTCGAGCCCCGCGCCGACCGGGAAGTGTGGCCGGTGGGGCCGCTCGACCTCGCCGGCGGCCTGCTTGATCAGCGCGTCGTCCACCACGTCGACGAGTTCCGCCAGATCGAGGCTCCGTTCGACCGCCTCCGCGGAGAGTACGAGCACCATGTCCGGGCCGTCGCCCTCCGGCGACTTAGCCTGTTCGTCGGCGCGGCGGTCCCCGCGACGACCGTCGTCGTACGTTTATATTCCGGGGGGTCGATCGGGAGGTATGGACGCACTCGTCGTCGGCGGCGGAGTCGTCGGACTCTCCGCCGCGTACTCGCTCGCCGACCGTGGCGTGGACGTGACGCTCGTCGAGAAGGGATCGCTCGGGAACGCCAGCACCGCCCGCTCGGCCGGCGGGATCCGATCGCAGTTCTCCACGCGCGTGAACGTCGAGCTCTCGCTCGCGAGCAAGGAGATCTGGAACGCCTTCGAGGAGCGGTTCGGCGTCGACATCGGCCTCCGGAAGAACGGCTACCTGTTTCTCGCCCGCTCCGCGGAGACCGCGGCGCAGTTCCGCGAGAACGTCGAGATGCAGCGCGAACTCGGCGCGGAGAGCGAACTGCTCACGCCCGCGGAGGCGACCGAACACTGTCCGGGACTCGATCCCGACCCGTTCGTCGCGGCGACGTACAACCCCGACGACGGCATCGCCGACCCGAACCTCGCCGTCCAGGGGTACGCCGAGGCCGCCAGGGAACTGGGCGTCGAGATCCGGACGAAGACGGCCGTGGCCGACCTCCACCGCGAGGGGGACCGCGTCGTCGGCGCGGACCTCCGACCGGTCGGGTCCGGCGACTCGAAGCGCCACGATGTCGACTGCGTCGTCAACGCCGCGGGCGCGTGGGCGGCGACGGTCGGCGGGATGGCGGGCGTCGACCTCCCGATCGCGCCCCGGCGGCGGCAGATCGCCGTCGTCGACCCCACGCCGCCGGTCCCCGAGTCGGTCCCGCTGACGATCGACCTCGAGACGGGATCGTACTTCCGCCCCGAGCGGGAGGGGGTGGCCCTCGTCGGCGGCCACTTCGAGGGCGACGACGATCCCGACCAGGACCCCGACGCCTACGACGAGGGGATGGACATGGAGTGGGCCGCGCGCGCGGTCGAGAACGCCGCCGAGTACGCCGAGTACTTCGGGCTCGACACCCGGATACAGCGCGGCTGGGCCGGGCTGTACGCGGTCACTCCCGACCACCACCCGATCGTCGAGGAGACGCTACCCGGCCTCGTGACCGTCGCGGGCTTCTCCGGCCACGGCTTCCAGCACGCGCCCGCCTCCGGACGGATCGCCGCCGACCTCGTCGTCGACGGGGAGACGGACCTCCTCGACGTCTCGCCGCTGTCGGGCGACCGGTTCGAGCGCGGCGACACGCTCACCGAGCGGAGCGTCGCCTGAGGGCCAGAGGTCGGAAGGGCGGGACGTTCCCGCGGTCTCACCGTTCCCGAACGGCGTCGGCCGGGAGCAACACCCCGCCCGCCCGGAGCAGCCCGAGCGCGGGGTCGTCGCCGGCGTCGGTGTCGGCGTCGAGGCTCCCGAGCGCGCGCCGACCGGGAACGGCCACGACGCCGGGCGAGAGGAACGACGCCCGCCGCGGGAGCTCCTCCCCCGGAACCGCCGATCCGGCGTCGAAGGCCGCGTCCCGCGGAAGGACGCTGTCGCCGGGGAGGTACGTCCCCGCCGAGGCGAGCAGCTCCGCCTCGCCGGGATCGCCGAGGTCGAACGAGTCGCCGCGACGGAGGACCGTCCCGTTCCGCAGGACAGCGTCGAGTTCGGACCCGAGGTCCGGGCGTCGACCGCGTAGGTCCCGGACGACGTCGCCGGGGATCCGGGTTCCGGGACGGAGGACGCCGGCCAGGAAGGAGCCGACGGCGGATCGGGAGTCGTCCGCGGCGTCCGCGAGCGCCTCGTAGAGGCCGGGAGCCGCCGTGGCCGTCCGTTCCGGCGGGCACAACACGACCGTCCCGTCGGTCGCCCCCGACTCGGGAAACGCGTCGCCGGGAACCGACGCCAGCGCGTGTCGCCAGGGTTCCGGGTGGGCGGTTCCGCCGGCGCGCGTCAGGAACGCGCGCCCCGGAACGACGACGACCGCGTCGGCGGCGGTCACCCGTCTCGTCGTCACGTAGCCGGCGACGGCGTCGCCCGACGAGCCGGTTCCGGCGTCCGTCCGTGGCCACCCGCCCCGTTCGGCTCCTCTCCCTGTCCCCTCCTCGGCGACGAGCCGCCTCGCGGAGGAGCGGACCTGGCGCGCCCGCTGGCGGCCCACGCCGTCGAGCAGGTCCGCGAGCCCGTCGACCGGGGCGCTCGCGACGTCCTCGACCGACTCGAGCCCGTGTTCGCGGAGCCGCGCCGCGCGGACGCTCCCGACGCCGTAGACGTCCTCGAGCGAACTCACGGCGCACGCCTCCGGAGCGACGGCACGACGGCGACGGCGGCGCCTCGGATCACTCCGCGGACACCTCCGTGATCCCGTCGTGTGTCAGCTCGAACGTCTCCGTCGCGAGGCCCGACCCGACGGCGGAGAGCGTCGGTCCGTCCCAGCGTACCGGACGCGCACGCTCGCACCGCCAGACGCGGGCGGGATCGCCGTGCTCGTCCAACAGGACCACCCTGACGGGTCGCGTCGTGCCGCGCCCGGCGGTCCACTCGCGGAACCACTCCCACAGCGCCGTCCGGTCGGTCACGCCGCGGCGAAGCGCGAGCCGCGACGACGCGGTCGCCGTGCCGCGGCCGCCGGGGTCGGCGGCGCGATCCCCCCACGACGCGTCGCGAACCAGGAGCCGTCGCCAGAGCGGCCCATCCGCCTCCGCCCCGTCGTCGACGCGCGCCGACAGCCCGCGGACCTCGCTGAACCCCGCCGTGCCGACCGCATCGATCTCGACGAGGAACCGATGGCTCGGATAGGGGTCGGTCCGGTCATCCGGGGACATCGTGCCTCCGTCCCGCTCGCTTCCGCGACGATCGCGGGAGTGTTCGACGGTCGACCATGCTACGCGGTCCGTTCCATCCCCTCGTGGACGATCCCGAGCCGCTCGATCGCGACCTCGGAACGGTCGGCGTCGAGGTCGGGCGCGACGTAGCGGCTCGGCCACGCGTTCCGGAATTCCCACCGCGGCCCGGCGCCGCCCTCCTCGTCGAGGAGGACGACCGCGATCGCCCGGCGCGCCTCGCCGAGTTTGCCCTGCTCGACCAGCTGTCGCCACTCGGCGAGCGCGATGGAGTCGTCGGTCGCGCCGCTCTCCAACACGAGCGGGTCGTGCCGATTGAGTCCGGCGAGCTTGCGGGGAGCGGGCGGGTCGTTCCCCTCGCGGTACGCGATCACGTCGGTCCGGGCGGCCGGGAGCGCACAGCGACTGAATCCCGCCTTCGCGACGCCGTCGATCTCGAGAAGGAAGCGGATCCGTCGATACGGCCCGTGTCTATCCGGCATCGGCACGCCCCCGTGAACTCCGTCCGCGTCCGGTCGTGGGCGTGGCGAGCGTCGGTACGCCGTCGGTCGATGCGGCGTGCGTCGGTACGTCGTCGGTCGATGCGGCGTGCGTCGCGGCCGCGGGCGTGTCCAGGATCATGGCACTTGTTGTCTATTCACGACTGTCCTCCCTCAACGGCCGGCTTCCAAGTTAATGCTATCGGACGGACGGGGCGTGAGCGGGGACCGTGCCCGCCGTTTCCGGCCTCACTCCGGATCGACCGCGCGCCGGAGCTTTTCGGTCGAGAGGTTCCGGCCGGTGGTCGGGACGACGACGGTCTCGCCGGCGACGTCGTCCATCGACCGCACCGCGGCGACCGCCGCCGCGCAGGCACCCTCGATGAGGATCCGGTCGGCCGCCAGCACGTCGCGGACGCCGTCCCAGATCGCCGCCTCCGGGACGGTGACCAGGTCGTCCAGCCGGTCGCGGAGGATCCCGACCGTGAGCGCGAAGGGTGCCCGAGAGGAGATCCCCTCCGCCTCGGTCGTCGCCGACTCCGCCGGGTCGAGATGCCCCTCGTGGTACGCCCGGTAGGTCGCGTCCGCGGCCGCGGACTGGACGCCCACGACCTCCGCGCCGCCGATCGCGCCGGTCGTGAGACAGTACCCGGCCGCGCCGCTCCCGCCGCCGATCGGGCACACCACGCGGTCGACCTCCGGAAGCGTCTCCAGCACCTCCAGCCCGGCCGTGGCGACGCCGGCGACGAGGTCGGGCTCGTTCGCCGAGTGGACGTAGCGGAGGCCGTCCTCGGCCGCCCGGCGCTCCGCCCACTCGCGGGCCTCGTCGTAGTCGGCGCCGGTCGCGACGACCTCCGCGCCGAACCGCTCCATCGCGGCCACCTTCTCGGGGTTCGGGTCGGACGGAACGGCGATCGTCACCGGGACGCCGAACTCGCGGCCGGCGTAGGCGACGGACTGGCCGTGGTTCCCCGTCGACGCCGCGACGAGTCCCGCCTCGCGGAACTCCTCGGAGAGCCGGTGGCCGAGCGTGACGCCGCCGCGAACCTTGAACGCGCCCGTCGGGAGCGTGTCCTCGCGCTTGAAGTAGACGTCCGCGCCGGTCTCGGCGGAGAGCGCCTCGCTCCGGACCAGCGGAGTCCGCGGGAGGTAGCGGGAGACGACCTCACGGGCCTCGTACACGTCGCCCGGCTCCGGCGGCGTGAGGTCGTGATACGGGAATATCGTCGTCGCGTCCGGCGAGTCGACGGGCTCGTACCGACTCACGCCCGCCACCTCGCGGGGATCCCGTCGAACGCGTCCCGATTCGATGCCGCCTCGACGTGGCTCGTGTCGTCACGTCCCATGGATGTCACCTTGCTTCGCCGTCTCCACGGACGTCGATAAGCGTTCGCATGCGGAGCCGAGTTGCCGGCTTCGCCCGATTCGTGCCCGATCCGTTCGTCGGTCGCGTCCGATCCGTTCGTCGACCACGTCCGATCCCCTCAAGTCGCTCCGAGCGCGAACCGCCCGCCATGGACGAGCTACTGGACGCGGTCGACCTCGTCGCCGACGCCGGCCTGGAGGGCGTCGTCAGCTGGCTGCTTCGCGCCGTCGGCCTGATCGCCGTCCTCGCGGGGATCGCGCTCTGGGCGCTCACCGAGACGGGACTGCTCTGGATCCCCGCGGGGCTGATGCTCGTCGGCCTCGCGCTGCTCGCCGCGCCGAGCCTCGTCCTCGCGCTGGCGGAGTTCGCGTGAGGCGCGGCCGCAGATCCGGGGTGGCGCTCACTTCCCCGGCGACACCGACCGGATCGCGTCGGTCAGGGTGTCGACCGCGAGCGGGATGACCGCCTCGTCGACGTCGAACGTCGCGGTGTGGTGGCCGGTCGGGTTGCTCGCGCCGAAGCCGACGTAGGTCGCCTCGCCGCCGTTCCGCTGGACCGCGCGCATCAGCCGCGTCGCGTCCTCGCTGCCGCCGAGCGCGTCGCCCTCGTCGGGCGTGACGGTCGCGTCGTGGCCCGCCGCGGCCGCGGAGACGGCGTCGACGAGCGCGTCGTCGCAGTCGGCGCTCGGCGCGCCGTCGCGGAACGACACGTCCACGTCGCAGTCGTGGATCTCGGCCGCGCTCCGGAGCACGCGGGCGGCGTGGTCCTCGACGTAGTTCCTGAGCGCCGTCGTCGCCCCGCGGACCTCCCCCTGGAGCGAGGCCGACTCGGGCACGATGTTCGTCGCGGTTCCGCCCTCGACGACGCCGACGTTGATCCGCGTCGCGCCGTCGCCGTGTCTAGGGATCGCGTGGAGGTTCCCGACCGCGGTCGACAGCGCCTGGATGGCGTGGGCGCCCTCCTGGGGGCTGTTGCCCGCGTGGGCCGGCGACCCCTCGAAGGTCGCCTCGAACCCGTTTATCGCGAGGAACGACTCGACGCCGGGGACCACGACGCCGGTCTCGACGTCGAGGCCGACGTGGACGGCGACCAGCGCGTCGACGTTCTCGAGGTGGCCGCTGCCGACGACGCTCGCCGCGCCCGCGCCCAGCTCCTCCGCGGGTTGAAAGAGCACCTTGAACGTCCCCTCGAAGTCGCTCTCGGCCACCGCCTCGAGGACGCCGACGCCGATCGCGGCGTGCGCGTCGTGGCCGCAGGCGTGCATGCGCTCGTCGTACGCCGACCGGAACCCCTCGGCGGCCGGGTGGTGGTCGGGGTCGTCGGACTCGGACTGCGGGAGGCCGTCGATGTCGACCCGGAGCAGCACGGTCGGGCCCTCGCCCTTCTCGAGGACCGCGATCGCGCCGGTGTAGCCGTCCTCGACCCTCGCGAGCACGTCCTCGTCGACGCCGGTCTCGACCGCCCGCTCGCGGGCGCGGGCCAACTGGTCGTCGGTCGGCGGGCGGAGCCGCTCCTCGCGGTGGATCTCGCGGCCGACGTACAGCGCGTCGGGCTCGAGCGCCTCGAGCTCCTCGACGATCCGACCCGTGGTGTAGAACTCGCGCCACCCGAGCTCCGGCCGCCGGTGGAGGTCGCGACGCAACTCGATCAGTCGGGACCGCGGTTTCGCGTCCATGGGGACGGTTGGCCGAAGCGCGGGTTAAACGTTGACCGAGCGGCGGTTCCGGCCGGAATCAGTACGAGTCGAGCGTCGAGGCGGTCGCGTCGGCGATGATCTCGCTCGCGAGCCGGACGTCGTCCCACTCGACGTGTTCGTCGGGCGTGTGGGCGAGATCGACAGAGCCGGGCCCGAAGACGACGGTCGGGATCCCGGCGTCGAGGTAGTGACGGGCGTCGGTGCCGCCGGTGAAGCCCTCGTAGCTCGGCTCGATACCGTGATCGCTCGCGGCCTCGGCCACGCGCTCGACGACCGGCTCGTCTCTGTCCACCTCGGACCCCTCGAACTGGACGGAGAACCGCTCGAACGACGGCGGGTGCTCCGAGAGCCACTCGCTCTCCGCGACGACCTCGTCGAGCCGCTCTCGGAACTCGGCTTCGACCCCCGCGACCGTCTCCTGGGGGGCGACGCCGATCCGGATCTCGGAGGTGAGGTGTGCGGGGACGGAGGAGGCCCAGTCGCCGGCCTCGACGGTGCCGAAGTTGATCGGCCACGGGTTGTCGAACGCCTCGAACAGCGGGTGGGTGACGCGTTCGGCGCGCTCGCGCTCGAGGTCCTCGAACGCGTGGCGGATCCGCTCGAAGTGCGGGAGCACCGACTCGCCCTCCCAGGTGCGGGCGGCGTGAGCCGACTCGCCGAACACCTCGAGCCGCTTCATCAGGCTCCCCTCGGCGGCGACGACGAGCGAGAGGTCGGTGGGCTCGGCGATGATCGCCGCGTCCCGCTCGAAGGGGTACGGGTTCTTCCTCGCCGCGACCGCCGCGCCGATCCCCCCCTCCTCCTCGCCGACGACGCCCTCGACGACGATCCGGCCGTCGAGGCCGAGCTCGTCGGCGCGCGCCTCCACCGCGAGCGCGGCGAAGACGCAGGCGGCGAGTCCGGACTTCATGTCGAGCGACCCGCGGCCGTAGAGGCGACCGTCCTCCCAGCGGGGGTCGAAGGGCGGCTCCGTCCAGGAGTCCTCGTCGACCGGGACCACGTCGACGTGGCCGTTCAACACGACCGTCGGCCCGGCGTCGGGGTCGCCCAGTTCGAGGACGCCGCCGAGGCTCGGCCGGTCGTCCAACTCCAGGGTCTCGACCGGCGGGAACGAGGGGTGTGCCGCCAGGACCTCCGGGTCCGGCTCCCACTCGTACACCTCGAATCCGAGGGCCGCGAGGTGCTCGCGGAACCAGGCCTGAACCGCGGCCTCCTCGCCGGGGTAGCTCTCGAAGGAAACCAGTTCGCGGATCGTCTCCCGTAACGCGTCTTCGCGGACGTCCATTCTATCGGGCGTACCACGACCACCTATAACAGATTTCGGATCCGGGGCTCGGTAGCGACTCACACGATCGAGCCGAGGGCGACCGGAGCGACGCGGCCCGCGGACCGCGGCGCCCTCACTGGTTCTCGAGGGCGTCGAGGACGCACGCCGCCGCGACAACCGCCTCCTTCGGGACGCCGGTCGCGTCGTCGATGCTGACCGTGTAGGCGTCCCGCAGCGAGAACTTCCCCTCGATGTCGCCGACGTGGTCGCCGTCGGCGTCGAATATCTCGTACTTGTTCGGGACGAGGTTCGCGACGCTCACGAGGTGTCGGAGCGCCGAGAGGAGCTTGTTCTTCGACCGGATGGTCGCCAGCGCCTCGCCGGAATCGGGGTCCCGGATCGTCCAGTTCTCGACGAAAAGCGAGAGGTCCTCGTCAAGGACGACGACCTCCTCGCCGGTTCCCGCGTCGATGATCGCGTAGCTCCCCGCGACGTCCATGATGCCGCCGGCCTTGACCGTGAACGCGTCCGCGTCGTCGCCGGTGACGAACGGGAACTCCTCTTTCATCTTGAACAGCTTCTGTTTCCCGCGGAGGACGACGGTCCCCGCGCCGTCACGGACGGTGTACTTGTTCCGGACCGCGGACTGTTTCACCTCGTAGCGGTCGTCGGAGAGGTCGACCGTCGAGATGTCGTACCGGTTCGGTGACGACTCGGAAGTGGAGGGATCGGCCATGGGCAAAGGGGGCGTCACGGGCCGCAAAAAGCTTCCGCTCGGGCCGCGGGAGGCGGATCCGGGCCGAAACGGGCCGGATCACCGGTTCGCCCGGCGAGGGTCGCGGGATCCCCCGTTATGACTCGCGCCACTTGCGGCCGCACTCGACGCAGGTGAACAGCCGAACCTCGTAGGAGCCGCCCGGCTTCGGCATCGTCTCGTAGTCGGCTCGCTCGCCGTCGCAGTCGTCGGTCGGACACGGCTTCCGCATCGTCCCCGCGGCGCCCCGGGTCGCGTCGGCCACGTCGGGTGCCCCGTCGTCCCGCTGTGCGTCCCGCGTCGCCATCGCCGCTTCCGCCTGCGAGTCCCGCGGCTCCCGGTTCCCACAGGAGCGACACGCCCACGCGTCATCCGCCGTGTGCATCATCGACCCGCACTCGTCGCAGAATCGCATACGAGCGAGGACCACGCGGCCCTCGGATATACGTGTCGACTTCCGATCCGCCACGTCGCCGCCGCGGCGTCCGCTCCGTCGCCCGATCGAACGCCTCTTGACTCGCCCGGCCGTCCGGGCGAGCGATGGAGCTCGGCCTCGGGTTCGCGGTCGTCGCCGCCGTCGTCTGGGGCGTCTACCTCTTCGTGCTGAAGCGGTGGTTCGAGGGGTACTCCGCGGCCGCGCTCACCGTCCGTATCAACGCGTTCGCGCTGGCGTGGTACGCCCCGGTCACCCTCGCCGACCGCGGGGGATCCCTCGAAGCGCTCGGCGCGTTCGGCGCTCCGGAGGTCGGGATCGTCGCGCTCACCGTCGCGGCGACCGCGCTCGCGTTCGTCCTCTTCTTACGGGCGATAGCCGAGGGACAGGTGTCGTACGTGGCGCCGATCAACAAGGTCGTGCCGATGTTCGTCCTCCCGCTCGAGGTGCTGCTCCTCGGCGAGGTGTTGCGTCCCGTCCAGGTGCTCGGGGTCGTCGTCGCGACGGTCGCGGTGTACGTCGCCAACTACGAGCCGGGCGGGCTCCTCGAGCCGTTCCGCAAGGCGGCCGCGTCGCGCCCGGCCCAGCTCGCGCTGGTGAGCGCCATGTGTTACGCCGTGAGCGACCTGGGCAAGCGGATCGCGCTCCAGGAACTGGCGCTCCCCGAGACGCTGTGGGTCCCGCTGCTTCTGGTCGGCGTCGCGCTCGTGTTGCTCCCGAGCGCGGTCCGGAACCCGCCCACGGGGGTCCGCGCGGACCTCCCGAGGCTGGCCGCCGCGGGCGGGATCGTCGCGGTCGGCGAGCACGTCACGACGATCGCGTTCGCGTCGCTGCCCGCCAGCATCGCCTCGCCGGTGATCAACACGCAGGCGATCGTCGCGGTCGTCCTCGGCGGCGTCCTGCTCGGCGAGCGCTACTTCCGCGTCCGCCTGGTCGCGGCGCTGCTCGCGGTGGTCGGCGTGACGCTGATCGCGCTCTGAGGTGGCGGCCGGTTCGCCGGTCGTCGAGGGCTACTCCGCGTTCGCCAGCCGCTCGACCGTCTCGGCGTACACGCGAGCACCCTCCTCGGCGTCGGCCCACTCCGTGAACTCGGCCTCGTTGTGGGTCTTGCCGTCGACGCTCGGCACGAACAGCATGGCGGTGTCCGTGATCTCGTTCACGTAGCTCGCGTCGTGGCCGGCGCCGCTCACCATCGCCCGGTGGGACGCGCCCACGTCGTCGGCGGCGGCAAGCGCGGTCTCGGCGACGCGCGGGGAGAACTCGGTGTGGGGGATCCGCCAGATCTCCTCGAGGTCGTACTCGACGCCCTCGCGCTCGCAGGCGGCCTCGACCTCGCGTTTCACGGCCGCGACGAGGTCGCCGACGACCGCGTCGTCGTAGCTGCGCACGTCGACGGTGAACCGGACTTGAGATGGAATGACGTTGATCGAGCCGGGCTCCACCTCGAACTCCCCGACCGTCGTCACCACGTCGTCGGCGAGGCGGTTCGAGAGCCGCCGGACCGCGCCGACGACGTCGGCGGCGGCGACGAGCGCGTCCTTCCGGGAGTACATCGGCGAGGGGCCGGCGTGGTCGGCGTCGCCGCGGACGACCACCTCGAGCCACGCCATCCCGAACACGCCCTCGACGACGCCGACCGAGAGGTCCTGGTCCTCGAGCTTCGGCCCCTGCTCCACGTGGAGTTCGAGCGCGGAGTGGTACTCCTCCCGCGCCTCCGCCGGCTCGTCGCCGCGATACCCGACCGCCTCGAGCGCCTCGTCGACGGTCACGCCGTCGGCGTCCGCGTGTTCGAGCACCTCCTCGAGGTCGAGCTCGCCGGTGAAGGCTCCGCTTCCCATCAGCGCCGGCTTGA
This sequence comes from Halorubrum halodurans, assembly GCF_002252985.1. Classification (GTDB taxonomy): domain Archaea; phylum Halobacteriota; class Halobacteria; order Halobacteriales; family Haloferacaceae; genus Halorubrum; species Halorubrum halodurans. The sequence continues at coordinate 23,123 of NZ_NHPJ01000068.1, forward strand.
ACCGCGACCCCTCCTCGTTCGTCCAGTTCACGATCTCGATCGGCCGCCGGTGCTCGACGCCCGCGTCGTCGAACGCCCGCAGCGTCTCCAGCGCGGTGAGGACCCCGAGCTGGCCGTCGAACCGCCCGCCGTACGGCTGGGAGTCGAGGTGCGAGCCGATCAGGACGGGCGCCGCGTCGGGATCCGTCCCCTCGGCGCGTCCGAAGACGTTGCCGATCCGGTCGATCCGGACCTCGAGGCCGAGGTCCTCCAGGTCCGAGACGAACAGGTCCCGCACCTCCCGGTCCTCCTCGGAGAGCGCCAGCCGGTGGAGGCCGTCGGCGTCGGTTCGGCCGATCTCGGAGTACCGCTCGAACGTCTCCCTGAACCGGTCGCGGTCGATGGTGACCATGTCTCCCACTGCGTCGAACGGGCAACTAAATCCAGCGGCCACGACGTCGTCCGTTCGGATGGCCGGCCCCCGCGATCAGTCGTGGATGGCGACGTCGAGGACCGTCGGCCCGTCGCGGTCCCGGCTCCCCGTGATCGCGTCCGCGATCGCGTCGGGGTCGTCCACGAGTTCGCCCGTCGCGCCGTAGCTCTCCGCGTTCGCGGGGATGTTCATCGGGGGCTCGAAGTCCATCGCGGTGAAGTCGTGGTCGGTCTCCGCGCCGCCGAGCACCCGGAGCGTGTTGTCCTTCAGGATCCGGTAGTTCCGGTTGTCGGCAACGACCGTCGTGAGGTCCACGCCGTGTCGCACGGCCGAGTAGATCGCCTGCGGGTAGTAGAAGTACGAGCCGTCGCCGATGAACGCGACCACGTCGCGGGGGTCGGGGCGCTCGCGCTCGGCGATCGCCGCGCCGATCGCGGCGGGCAGCCCGTAGCCGAGCCCGCCGCTCTTGTTGCCGATCCACTGTTCGGGGCCGAGCGGGACGTTCCACCGGACCGCGTGGCCCGCGGTGACGCCCTCGTTGACGACGAGCGCGTCGGCGGCCGCCTCCGCCATCGCCTCGCCCAGCTGGCCCTTGGAGGCCCGCGGGTCGTCCGGGTCGGGGGCGGCGGGACGCTGTTCTTCGCGGATCGCCGCGACGCGCTCGCGGGCGCGTTCGAGCCGGTCGTCGCGCTCGCTCGCGGCGAGGTCCTCGGAGAGGAGGTCCGTGAGCTCCCGGAGGACGTGTCCGGGGTCGCCGAGCACCGACGCGTCCGCCGGCCAGTTCTTCCCGAGCTCCCAGCCGTCCGGGCCGATCTGGACGATCGTTGCGTCGGGGAGCAGCTCCTCCTCGTGCGCGAGCGAGGTCGTCGCCGAGCCGCAGCCGACGAAGACGACCGTGTCGCCGTCGACGGTGTCGACGAACCCCTGCTCGGTGCCCGGCACCGTCCCGCCCCAGAGCTCGTGGTCGGTCGGGAAGTTCGCCTCGGCGGTGATGAACTCGCCGTGGACCCGGAGGCCGGCCGCCTCCGCGAGGTCGACGGCGGCCGCGATCGCGTCGGGCCCCGACCGGGCGACCTCGTCGCCGATCACCATCACGGGCTCGTCGGCCTCGGCCACCAGCCGCGCGGCGGCCGCGACCGCGTCCGGGTCGCCGCGTCCCGCGTCGGGGATCGGGCCGAGCCGCTGGACGCCGGCGTCGGTTTCGTCCTTCATCACGTCGATGGGGAGCTCGAGGAAGACGGGCCCCGTCGGCGGCGTGAGCGCCTGTCGCACCGCCCGCCGTAACATCGCCGGGAGCGCCTCGACCGAGGGGACCGAGGCGCTCCACTTCGTGTACTGGTCGACGAGGGCCTCGAGATCGCCGTGGAGGATCGGCTCCTCGTGTTGGAAGTCGGTGTCGTAGTTGCCCGCGGTGACGAGGAGCGGGGAGCCGGAGAAGGCGGCTCCGATGACGTTGCCGACGCCGTGTGCGAGCCCCGGCGCGACGTGGAGGTTCGTGACGCCGAGGGGGTTCACGGAGTCGTCGTGGTGCGAGTGGTACCGTCGCGTCGTCGCGTATCCCGCGGCCATCCCGGTCGCGACGTCCTCGTGGAGCGCGAGAACGTACTCGATCGAGCTGTTCGAGACCGCCTGGACCGTCGGCAGCTCGGTCGTGCCGGGGTTTCCGAAGACGTGTTCAACGCCGTACTCCTCCAACGCGTCGACCAGATACTCCGCCCCGGTGAGTGACATGCTCGAGGAGACTCGCCGGACCGAAAAAACGATTTGGGCCTCGGAACGGACGGCCGACGAACGGCCGTTCGGGGGTCACGCGGGAGCGGCGCGAGGCTCAGCCGCGGAGCGCCTCCACGGGGGACTCGTTCGCGGCCTTCCAGGCGGGGTACGCGCCGCTCAGTACGCTGGCGGCGACGGCGAACCCGAAGCCGTACACCAGGTATCGCGAGCTGGCCCATCCGAGGGCGGCCGTCGCGTCGCCCGTGATCACGTGGAACAGCACCATCCCCGTGGCGAGCGACACGAGCGCGCCGACCAGCCCGCCGAGCGCGCCGAGCAGCGTCGCCTCGGTCAGGATCATCCGCAACACCTCGCCCCGGCGGATCCCGACGGCTCGAAGCACGCCGATCTCGCCGCGGCGTTCGACCGTGCTCATCAACATCACGTTGAGGATCGCGACGCTGGCGACGACGAGCGAGATCCCCCCGATCCCGAGCAGCGCGAGCGACAGCGTGTCGAGGAACCCGCCGACCTGCGCCCGGTTCCCGAACGTGGAGACGCGAAGCTCCTCGTCCTCTTCGGTGTTGAACCGGGTGTCGAGCCGGTCGCCGATCCGCCCGGCCGCGTCGCCGTCGGCCGCGATGATCGTCACCGTGTCGTAGTGTCGCTGGTCGGCGAGCCCCGACACCGGAACGACGAGGTCGCCGCCGAAGCCGAAGGCGTGCTCCGACTCGATGAACCCGCGGATCCGGTAGATCCGTCCCTCGTACTCGACGGGGTCGCCGGGCTCGAGGGCGAGCCTCTCCGCCGTGCCGTTGCTGATCAACGCCCCGGACTGGAGCCGCTCCGGGGCCGGTCCAGTCGTGAGGTCGTACAGCGCGTTCGCGTCGGTCACCCCGGTCACGCTCACCCGCGCCTCCCGACCGTTTCTCGCCTCGAGCGTCGTCCGGTTCGTCTTCTGCGGGATCACCCGTGCGTCGGTCACGATCGCCCGCATCTCCGCGACCTGCTCCTCCGTCACCCCCTCCGTCTCGCTGTCCGGTCCCGAGGAGACGGTCACCTCGTTCGTGAGGTCGCCGAGCTGGGCGGTCGCCTGCTGTTCGATCGCGACGGTGGCCATGCCGAGCGAGCAGATGGCCACGACGCCGATGACGATCCCGAGCGCCGCGAGGGCCGTTCGCAGCCGGTTCCGGCCGAGGTTGCGCCACGCCATCAACACGCTCGGGAACCGCCAGAGGAGGGAGGCGACGCTCACGTCCGCGTCACCCCGTCGACGAGCCGGACGACCCGATCGGCGTACTCGACCAGCTGTTCGTCGTGCGTGATCGCGACGACGGCGAGGTCCTCCTCCGCTTTCAGCCGCGTGATCTCGTCGAGGATGGTCCCTCCGGTGTCCTGATCGAGGTTCCCCGTCGGCTCGTCCGCGAGGAGGACCTCGGGCTCGTTGATCAGCGACCGGGCGATCGCGACGCGCTGTTTCTGTCCGCCCGACAGCTCGTCGGGCGTGTGCGTGAGCCGGTCGCCGAGGCCGACCCGGCGAAGCAGGTCGACGGCGCGGTCGTGTCGGTCGACGGACGTGTCCCACATCGAGGGGAGCTCGACGTTCTCGACGGCGGTGAGCATGGGGAGGAGGTGGAAGTCCTGGAAGACGAACCCGAGCGCGGAGCGACGCTCCTCGGTGCGCTCGTCCTCGCCGAAGTCCGTCACGTTCCGTCCCTGGAGCGACACGGTCCCCTCGGTGGGCTCGTCGAGCAGGCCGATCAGGTTGAGCATCGTGCTCTTGCCGCTTCCGGAGGGGCCGGTGATGGTGACCATCTCGCCGCGGTCGGCCGTGAAGTCGACGTCCTTCAGCGCGTCGATGGTCTCGGCACCGCTCTCGTAGCGTTTGCCCACGCCGCGGAGTTCGACGACGCTCATTCGCGGTTCCAGAGGTAGTAGAGCCCGCCCGCGGCGCCGATCACCGCGATGACGCCGACGAGTATCGGGAGCGTCGGGAGTCCCGAACCGCCCGGCGGCCCCTGCGGCGCCCCGCCGCTTCCGTGCGGCCCGCCGCCGTCGGGCGCGCCCGCCGCCGCTCCCGTCGGCGGACCTCCCGCGGAGACGGTCACGGTTCGCGTCGTCGTGGTCCGCTCGCCGTCGACGAGGTAGGAGACCTCGACGGGGACCGCCGACGTCCCGTTCTCGACGGAGGCGGCGAGCTCGAAGGTGGCGAACTCGCTGGCGTCGACCGCGCCGACGAAGTACTCGCCGCCCCCGCCGTCGGGCGCGGCGCCCTCGGCGTCGCGGACGCTTACGAGGACCGACTCGACGTCGGTCCCGCCGACGTTCGCCGCCTCGCCGTCGATCGACACGCTCCCGCCGAGCTGGGTGGTCTCGACGGCGGTCAGGCGTATCTCGCCGGCCACGTGACGGTCGATGGCGACCTCGCGAGCGACCTCGTGTGTCTCGCCGTTCGCGACGTACCTCGCGGCGACCGTGACGTTCTCGGCGTCGTACCCCTCGGTGTCGAACGTGGCCGACCGGTTCCCGTCGGCCGGGACGTCCCGGACGTATCGCCGGTCGCGTACCTCGCCGTCGGCCAGCACGCGGATCTCGACGTCCGAGAACGCCACGTTCCCGTAGTTGTCGAGGGTGACCGCCGTCCGATCCGGATCGTCCTCGGCGACCGAGAGGCCGCCGCGCACGTCGGGCGTCTCGTCGAAGGCGCGCCGGAGCCGATGGGTCTCCCCGTTCGCCGTGTAGTTCGCGACGAACGCGAGATCGGCTCTGTCGTAGCCCGCGGCGTCGAACGCGACCGTCCGGTCGTCGCCGGGTGCGACGTCGAGTGCCTGCCGTCGCGCCCGAGGTTGGTCCCCGGTGACGGCGGCGATCTCGACGTCGGCGAACTCCACGTTCCCGTAGTTGGTGAGCGTCACGGCGACCCCGCCGGAGGCGTTCCGGTCGATCGAGAGGCCGCCGTCAGCGTCGAGCTCCTCGACGTCGACCACGACCGGATACGAGTACGAGTGGGAGTCGCCCGCCTCGTCCCTGACGACGACGTTGACCGTCACCCGCTTTTCGCCGGGGCTGTCGAAGGCGGTCGTCACCGGCACGGTCACGCGTCCGCCGGGGGCGACGGAGCCCACGTTCTCGACGCGCTCGTACTCGGTCGGCCAGTCTCTGAGGTACACGTCGGTGATCTCGACGGTCTCGTTGCTTCCCTCGAGGTTGGCGATCGTCGTCTCCAGCGTGACCGTCTCGCCGACGACCGGCGAGTCGGGCGACGCGGTCACGGAGGAGACCTGTACGGCGGGCGTGTCGGCCGAGGCGGTCGTCGCGGTCCCGCCGAGCGACCCCGTCAGGAGGACGCAGACGAGAAGGATGCCGACCACCGCCGAGGCGACGCTCGGACGGCTCACTCGCATCTCGTGTCGAACGGGAGACGGCTCGACCGGGACGGCGAGCGGGGAACCTGTACGTCGGAACCGCGCGGCACGCGTCGGGGGAGGGCTGGTGTCTGCACGCGTCCCGGAAGGACGTCCTCGGTTAAATGGTCTTTCCTGACGAGTTTCCTGACGAGTCCCGGTTGGATGATCGCTCCTGACGACCGCGTCTCGTCTCCTCCGGCGGGGCTGTCGGTCGCTCCCCGCCGTCTCTGGCTCGACTTCGGGACCGATGTGGACTTTTGAACCGCCGGGCCGTACGCGGCGTCATGACGCGCACTGTCGTCGTCGCCGGCGTCGGTCCGGGGCTCGGAGCGTCGATCGCACGGAAGGTCGCCGCCGAGGGGTGCCGGGTCGCGCTGTTCGCCCGGTCGGCGGATTACATCGAGGCGCTCGCCGCCGACCTCCCCGAGCCGGGCGAGGGGCTCGCCGTGCCGGTCGATCTGGCCGACGTGGACCAGGTCCGCGAGGGGTTCGAGACGGTCCGGGAGGCGTTCGGTCCCGTGGACGTCCTCGTCAACCACGCGAGCGCGGCCTCCTGGACGGGGCTCATGGACACGAGCGTCGAGGCGTTCGAGGAGGCGTGGGCGGTCGGCGGGCGCGGCGCGTTCGTCTGCTCGCGGGAGGCCGTCGCCGACATGCTCGAGACGGGCGGCGGGACGGTGATCTTCACCGGCGCCACCTCCGCGGTGCGGAGCCGCGGCGGCGCGATCGGCTTCACGGCCGCGAAGTTCGCCGCCCGCGGGATGGCGATGGACATCGCCCAGGAGTTCGGGCCGGAGGGGATCCACGTCGCCCACGTCGTCCTCGACGGGCAGATCGACTCGCCGGAGGCCCGCGAGCGCCGGCCCGAGCGCGAGCCGGAGACGTTCCTCGACCCGGACGAACTGGCCGAGACGTACTGGCATCTCGTGGAGCGGGACGACGTCGGCACGCAGCCGTTCGAGGTCCACGTCACGAACGGACCGCGGCCCTCGGAGTTCGTCTGATCCGTCTCGGACCCGACGTTCAAGTACGATTGAGTCGTATAACCCGTATGAGCCAAGTCGCGAGGCGGATCGTGCGCGATCTACACGACGAACCGCATCTCGAGGGTCGGCGGATCACCGTCGAGTTCATCAAAATGCAGGTCGAAGACCGCGGTCTCGAACCGCGGACGGTCGCCGATCGTCACGACGTCGACGTGGCCGATGTCTACCGCGCGCTCACGTACTACCACGACCATCCGGAGGAGATGCGTGCCGTCGAACGTCAGCGCGAGGCGGCCGCTCGGGATCACGAGCACCTGACTACCGATCCCGACGCCCTCCGCAGGTGATGGCGTATCGGATCCTTGCGGACGAGAACGTCGAGAGAGCGACCCGTTCCGGACGAGAGCCCGTCACGCCCAGTCGTGTCCCTCTATTCCTTCGTAGTGTTTGAGTCGGCTCTCGATCTCCCATTTCTCCCAATTACACTCGTGATAGAGCACGTCAGCGAGTCCGCCGAAGTTTCCCTGATCGAGTTCGATCCCCCGATCGCCGCGATACGTGATGTACGCCTCGCTTCGGAGATCGTCATAGACCTCGTGTGCGGTCGGGTAGTCGCCGTCGATGGCTGAAAGGTTACAGAGATCCTCTCTCGTGATCGGAGTTCCCCATCTGTGTTTCGCGATCATCGTCGCCAGGAGGGCACATTTCACCGACGGCTTCTCCATATCCGGGACGTTGGACCGTGATCACATAAATACTGTTAATGGCGATTAACAGCAGTGAAAACTCTTATTTACACAGCCTGCCAGTACGCCGTATGAGCAGTACGGAGCACGTGGACGCCGATCGCGAGCGGACGAAGGAACTCCGCAAGGCCCACCCCAGCGGGTGGCTCCATCTCACGCAGCACGACGCGGTCCCGATCCTCGTCGACGCGCTTCTCGATCTGCCGCCCGGCCGGGAGTTCAACAAGACGGAGTTCGCCGAGCACGCGGGCGTCACGCGCCAGACCGTCGGAAACTACACCGACCTGCTGTTGGAGGTCGAACTCATCGCGGAGGTCCCGAACACTTCCCCGCGCCGATATCGGGTCGCGGACAGCGACGTCGTTCGAGAGCTCTTCGAACTGAACAGCGCGCTCAACAGCGTCGGAGAGTAGTCGTTCGCTACTCCACGACCACCTCACTCCGACCGTTTTCCGAGTCGCGTCCGACTCGCTACTCCGCGACCGCCTCCTCCACGATCTCGATCTCCTCACTCCAACCTTTTTCGGAGTCGAGTCGCTCGCTTCGCTCACGACCACTCTCGGAAAAATCTCGACCAAAAAGCGCGACCTCGCTCTGCTCGGTCGCGTCCGACTCGCTACTCTCCGACCGCCGACTCAACGATCTCGATCTCCTCGTCGGTCAGGTCGTAGAGGTCGTAGACGATCTCGTCGATCAGTTCGTCGGTCTTTGCGATCCTCGCGTCGAGTTCGTCGGCGCGTTCCCTCGTCTGGACGTATCGCCGGAGGTCGTCGGCGACGTCGTCGGGGTCGGGGAGGGTGATCGCCTTCAGGCGGTCGAGGAGCGAGTTCGTCTTGGTGGCGTTCTCGCGGAAGCCGGCGAAGCCGCCGGCCTCGTCGACCGCGACGGGGACGAACGCCTCGACGAGCGCGGCCTCGTTCTCGGTCAGATCCACGAGGGTGAACGCCTCGAAGAAGTCCGTCTCGGTGTAGCCGTAGGTGTCGGTCTCGTGGGCGTCATCGTCGTCGGGCTTGTACCGGGCCGTCGCGGAGACCGTCACGCTCGTCCCGTCGCGCTCGGCGCGCACGTCGCCGACGCGGAGCTTGTCGTACTCCTCCGTCGTCGCGTCGAGGAGGTTCGACGCGCTCGGCTGGAAGAGCCCGATGTCGGGGAGATCCGGGCCGTCGGTGTAGTTGCCGAGGTAGTCGAGGAGATTTAAATTTAGTTTAACACGATTGTGTGTATTTTCAACCCGTCGTTTTGTATATCCAGCTAACCATCCAAGTAGTTCTTTTTCACCCACATCTTTATTTTTAAGTGTAGACTGCTTCGGCAATTCTTCTTTCGGGGTTGGGTCTATGGATAACTCTGAAGGTAGATACACCGGAATCTGTCGGATATCAGACGGATATACGTGTAGACCACTCTCAATTAATTTTTTATAATAATACGCTACCAGCGATGAATTCCATTGAGCTAATATACTCTCATTTGGGATCTCACTAATTGCTCTATACTCTGTTCCAGTTGGAATATCCGTATTTCTCATTTTCTCATCATCTATTTCAGTAACTTTAACGCAGCAATTTATAGTATTATCACAATACATTCCAGTATCATCCAAAGCTACAGCAAGTCCATTATCTCCAACTACATCTTGAATTAATAATTTCTCATTTTCAAACAATTCCGGGAATCTAGGTCGTTTCATCTCAGATGGTTCATAGTCAATATAACGGGTTGGGGAGGGTATTGTCCACGGGACGACCTCTTTACCCTCTATATATGGCTTATGACGTGCTGATCGTTTTGTATCATGAATTCTGTCTCCTTTGGTGTTCCCCGCGTCTACAGAATATATCTCAAGACCTCTACAGACATAATAGAAATCATCCGTAAAGATCTGCTCTTGGACCTTCTGTAGTATTTCTGTATCTTCGCTATCTAAATTAACACGAATTCGGTTATTGTAGACCTCTTTAAATAATGAGTTTTCTACAGAGACCGGATCCGAGATATCTTGTATAGATCTGGACCCTTCGCTTCCATGGCTAATATCGATCATGTACCTGTCAGATTTCGTGTTTTGTATTGTCTGTATTATGTTCCTCACACCCACATTTTCGAATACCTATTGATTTGATAGGTCTAAGATTCGACTTGTTTTCAAATCGTATAGCTGTCGGTTTCGGAACTTCTTAGCGTAATTCTCATATAAATGAGGGTACGGTATAATCATAGATGTCAATCCCCCGGATTTCACCAAGTATACAGATCTATCCATAAAGCAGAGGTATAAGTCAAATCTACCGTGAGTTGAAGGGAAGAATTCAGAATCTGTAAGATAGTTCCGGAAACTTTCAGCTTGATTTTCGGGACTCACATACGGCGGATTCCCGATCACCGCGTCGAAGCCAGCATCACCCCTGCGCTCGCCGTCCTCGTCGTAGAACGCCACCGGGAACTCCAACTCCCAGTGGAAGAAGCGCTCCTCCTCGGCGGTCGCCTGCGCGCTCTCGAACCAGTCCTGTCCCTCGATGTCGTCCCACGAGTCGCTCCGCAGCGCCTCCGCCATCCGCTCGTCGGCGTCGTCGGGCACGTCGAGGCCGAACCGCGCCGCGGTGTGGACGTTCGCCATCGCCAGCAGGCGTCGATAGAGGGGGTCGTCGCGGACCTCGTCGTACACGTCCTCCATCTCCTTCGCGTCTTCGAGCGTCTCGTTGTCGATGGAGAGCAGGTCCTGGAACCGGTCCATCACGTGTTCGAGGGCCCGCTGGCGCGTGTGCGCGAACGACTGCTGGAGAGTCAACTGCCCGTCGGACGTTTCGGAGTCGTCGCCGTTCGAGAGCACGTCCTCGATGTCGCTGCCGACGAGCGAGTTCCCAGTCTTCAGGTGGTGATCGAGGAACGCCAGCGGCTGCTCCGCGGCCAGCGTCCGCAGCCACAGCGACACCTTCGCGAGCTCGGTCGCGAGCGGGTTCAGGTCCACCCCGTAGATACACCGCTGGGCCACCTTCCGCCGCGCCCAGTTGATGTCGCGCTCCTCGTCGATCCGCGGCTCCTCGCCCTCCTCGCGCTGTTGGGCCTGCTTCTCCTGTGCGTCGATGATCTCCCGTGCGAGGTAGTCGACCGCGCTCGTCAGGAAGTGCCCGCTGCCCATCGCCGGGTCGAGGACCGTGAGTTCGAAGACGCGCTCCGCGAACTCCTCGGCGAACGTCCCCGCCCCCTCGTCGTCCTTGTGGTAGGTCGTCTGCCCGACCAGGTCCTCCCGGATGTCGTCGACGAGCGGTCCCAGCGTCTCGTCGACGATGTACTCGACCACGTACTCCGGCGTGTAGTACGACCCCGTCGCCTTGCGCTCGCCGCTCCCCGTCGTGAGGTACACCTCGCCCGCCTCGACGACAGCCTCCTCGCCCTCCCCGGCCTCGGAGTATTCGCCGTCCTCGACCGTTAGCGGCCCGTCGGCGACGTGGAGCCGGTACTCCAACAGCCCCTCGTAGATGCTGCCGAGGTGGCGCACGTCGAGCGACGAGTAGTCGACGAAGATCGTCCCCTCGCCCTCGGCGCGCTCGCTCCGCGTCAGCAGGTCCACGACCCGAGCCAGGTGCGCGTCGCCGACCGTGTGGTCCGCGAGGAAGCGCGCCTCGGCGGTGTCGTCCTCGTCCGGGTCGGTCCGGAAGAGCCCGCCGTTGTACGCCGGGATGTAGAGGTCCTCCTCCGGGATCCCCCGCGACCGACTCCCCCGGTCGATCAGCTCGAACAGCTCCTCGAGCCGCGAACTCAGGTCGTCCTGCCAGTCGCGGTAGTTGGGGTCGTCGCCGTCGAGCTCCGCCGCGACCTCCTGTTTGAGCGCGTTCAGGCTGTAGGACTCCTCGTAGATCTCGTTGTCCGTGTCCAGCAGGTCGCGGCCCTCGGCCTCCGCGTAGAGAACGAAGATGAGCCGGTAGAGGTAGATGAGCGAGGCGTCGTGGACCAACGCCAGGTCGGACTCGTCGAGGTCGTTCTCCGGGTACTGGAGGTACCCCTCCGCGAGCACCTTGATCGCCTCGTAGATGTTGTCCTGGAGGTCCGCGCCCAACTCCTGGGCGAAGACGTTCGACTCGTCGTACACGTCGTCGAGGAAGCAGTCGCCTCCGGCGTCCTCGAGGAACGCCTCGTGCCGGAAGAAGAGGTAGAAGTACTTGAACGCCTCTAGGTCGCCCTCCTCGAGCACCGTCGGCAGGTCGATCTCGTAGTAGGAGTCGAGCCGGTGGCTCGTCGGGCCGTAGTAGAGCCGCCACGTCTTCCCGTCGGTCAGCACCGCCCATCGGGCGGGCGTCTCCTGAAGGTAGACGTGGATCTGGTAGCTCGGGTTCTCGAAGTCGCGCTCGTGCTCGCTGCTGCCGCGCGTGTCGAGCGGCCGCCCCCAGCGCTTGGCGTCGGCGACCGCCACGGCGTCCTCGTAGAAGTCGCCGCCCGCCTCGCGGCGCTCGAAGGCGTTCCGCGCCGCGTCCTCGCTCTCGAAGAAGCCGTAGTCCGGGCGTCGCTGCGTCCGGCTCGTGCTCTCTTCGACCTCGAAGGGAATGCCCAACGTCCGGAACATCGGTCGGATGAACTTCTCCTCGAGTTGGGACTCGTTGCGCTTCGGGGCGGTCCCCTTCTCGCTCTCGTAGCGGTCGAGGACCGCCTCGCGGGCGGCCCGAAGCTCCCCCTCGTCGACCGCGTCCCACGCCTCCGTCTCGGGGAGGTGCTCGTCGAGGTAGTGGTTCGAGAACAGGTCGCGGTTCGTGCGGTAGGTGAGTGACTGCTGCATGGTCAGACGGGAGCGGCCGCGGAACGTTCATCCGGAGCCGTACTGGCGGCGAGGGGGCGGAGCGGACCCGTCGGATCGGCGACGCAGACCGCGTTACCGGTCTCGAATCCGGGCGCGTCGCGTCGCGAGTCGGAGGCGGCGGTTCGGTCCGGACCCACGACGCTCCGCCCGACATTCCGCCGGGCGTTCCGCCCGACGTGTTCGCGGATAATCACGTATGACACGGACGAATACGGGTAGCCGTATAGACTTTTCTTCGAACGCAAGCCCGAAACTGCTCCCCCGGTGACGAGGGCCGAACTCCCATCGGACCGGGTGCTTGGCGACCTACGCGTTCCGATCGATCCAGTCGCAGAACTCGTCGAACTCCCGGGCACCCGCCTCGTCCGCGATCTCTCGGAGCGTCCCGATCCGGAGTTCGTCGTGTAGGGGAACGGTCACTCGGCGGCGATCGTCCTCGTTCGTCGGATGTTCGTAGTACAGTTGTGCGTGGTCGCCGGCCGTCCGCCGCCATTCGAAGCCGCCGACGTTGACGAGTACCTTGACCACTTCGTCTCCCGCGAACGTCCGCCTCCCCATCTACTCGAGCACGTCCGGAGGTTCCCGGTCGCCCGTGGCGTTGTCCGCCGGATCGATGCCCGACGCTTCGAGTTCCGCGTCCGTCGGCTCGCGTCCGATCTCGCCTCGATGGAGTGCGACCGCCTCGTCGAGGTTCTCCAGCGCGTCGTCACGTGAGTCCCCCTGCGTCGTCACCCCCGTCTCCACGTCCTTCGCGATCCACCACCCCTCCTCCCGCCAGAGACGGATCTCGCCTTCGTGATCGGAATTCTCTCGCGTCGACGTGGCCATTACGCCCGAATACGACCGGAACGGTACATAAGAGCTTGGGCGAGCGCGGTCGCCTCGTCGTCATTGAGTCGTCTCCCGTCGCCGTGACGTGATCGGAACTCCACCGCCGCGGACATCTCGCCGCGGATCCGGTCGTTTTATTACGCTCGTCGCATCGATTCGATGACATGGCCCTCCAACTCGGCCAGGCGGTTAGCGACGGCATCGGACGAATACTCACGAAAACCGGCGGCATCCTCCTCGCCGGGCTGCTCGCCATCCAGCTGGTCACCCAGGCGGCGGTCAACACCGCGGTGATCGGCTACCTTCCCCCGGAGGTCGCGGGACGGTTCGGCGAGTCCGCGGGACTGGTGCTTCCCCTCCCCGCGGAGGCCGGGATCGCGCTCCTCGCCGCGACGCTGCTCGCGAGCTCCGTCTACTTCGTGGTTCTCTCGCGGGCGCTGGCCCGCCCCGCGCGTGACCTCGCCTCGTTCCCCGCGGAACTGCTCACGCGGCGCGTCGGTCGGGCGACCCTCTCGATGGTCGTCGGCGGGTTCGCCGTGTCGATCGCGGTCACGTTCGGGTTCGCGGCGCTCTTCGTCCCCGGCATCTTCCTCGCCGCCTCCTTCCTGTTTTTCACCTTCGCGGTCGGCGTCGAGGACGAGGGGACGATCGGCGCGCTCAAGCGGAGCTGGGCGCTCGCGCGCGGCAACCGGCTCAGGCTCGCCCTGCTCGTGGTCCTCTCCGGCGGGATCGGCGGCACCGTCGGCGCGGTCGGGACGGTCCTGGATCTGGCGGGGCTCGCGCTCGCCTCGGAGATCGCCGTGAGCGTCGTCACGAGCGTCCTCTTCACCGTCCTGTACGGGGTGATCGCCGCGGCGTACCTCCAGCTTCGCGACGAGACGTCCGGCGGCTCCGGCGGCGCAGTGACGGCGGACCCGATCGACGGCTCCTCGACGCCGGAGCTATAGGGGTGCGATCCCGCGACCCGGCTTCCGGCGATTCGGCTCCCGGCCCCGCGCTCACTCCGGGAAGACCTTTCCCGGATTGAGCGTCCCGTGCGGGTCGAGCGCCTCCTTGATCGCGCGCATCGTCGCAACCCCGGAATCGCCGTGTTCGACCGGCAGGAACTCGCGTTTTCCCTGTCCGATCCCGTGCTCGCCGGTGGCGGTCCCGCCGAGGTCGATCGCCTCCGTGACGATCGACTCGTAGATCTCGTGGGCCTCGGCGACGGCGCCCTCCTCGTCGGGATCGACGAGCACGTCGAAGTGGACGTTACCGTCGCCGGCGTGTCCGAACGTCGGGATCGGCACGTCGTGGGCGTCGGCCACCGCGTGGACGTGCGCGACGATGCTCGAGAAGGAGCCGATCGGCACGGCGACGTCGCCGGCGTGAAGCGACTCCAGGTCGGGATAGTACGCCCGGACCGCGTCCGCGAGTTCGTGGCGCGGCTTCCACACCTCCTCGGGGTCGGTCTCGCCGTCGAGGAGGACCGCGACCGGATCGTGGGCGTCGAGTATCGCTCGACAGAACTCGACCTCCCGCTCGAGACCGTGGTCGGCCTGAAACTCCAGGAAGAGCGTCGGTCCCTCGGGGAACTCGGAGCCGACGTAGTCGTTCACCATCCGGGCGCTCAGTTCGTCGACCAGCTCCACGGCGCTGACGTCGACGCCGGAGGAGACGAGGTCGGCGGCGGCCGCCGTCGCGTCCGCGAGCGTGCCGAACGTCGCTCGGCCGACGCGGGTCCGCTCGGGTCGTCCGGCGAGTTCGAGCGTCGCCCGCGTCACCACGCCGAGGGTACCCTCGCTGCCGACGATCAGGTCCCGGAGGTCGTATCCCGAGGAGGTCTTCCGGGCACGTGTCCCGGCCGTGATCACGGAGCCGTCGGCGAGGACGACCTCGATCTCGCGCACCCAGTCGCCGACCTTCCCGTACTTGACGGTTCGTTTCCCGCTGGCGTTCGTCGCGATCATCCCGCCGATCGTCGCCATGTCGCCCGAGGTGGGAAGCGGCGGGAAGAAGAGGCCGTGGGCGGCGACCGCCTCGTCGACGTCGGCACCGATCACGCCGGGTTCGACGTCGATCTGGAGGTCGTCCGGCCGGACATCGAGCACGGCGTCCATCCGGGTGAGATCGAGGCTGATCCCCCCATGAGCGGGCACCGCGTTGCCCTCGATTCCCGTCCCCGCGGCGAAGGGCGTGACGGGTATCCCCCGCTCCGTCGCGGCCGAAAGCACCGCGGAGACCTCCGCGGTCGACTCGGGCCAGACGACGACGTCGGGCGGCGAGGCGGCGGCTGCGGTTCCCCAGTCGGTTCCGTGGTAGTCGCGGTCGGCGTCCGTCGTCGACACCTGCTCCGGCGAGAGGATCGAGTGAAGAAACGACGTGTCGGTCATGCGGGAGGCTGGCGGGTGACGGGCAAAAAGGTAGCGACGGGCCGGATCGGTGAGCGGTGGAGGCCCGGACCCGTGATCGAATCGGAGTCGACCCGACGCCATTCGCTTCGGGAGGGGACGGTTCGACTATGCCTGAGAGTAGACGTGATCGATCGACGGAGACACACACCGGGTTTCCGGTGAAATGGGGTGGGTGGTGGGGGGTG
>NZ_NHPJ01000132.1 GCF_002252985.1 Halorubrum halodurans
CCCGGCGACCCCGACGACTCCCCGTCCGTCGACGAGCCGCGGCTCGAGACCGATCGCGGCCTGCCGGGGTTCGTCGACGCCTCGCTTCTCGCGTTCGCCGCGACCCTCCTCGCGCTCGTCGTTCTCGGCGCGGCGACCGGTGACCCGGTCACCTGGAACGACGCGCCGGGGACCCTCTCGAACGCCCTGACGGCGGCCGGCGTCGTCGGCGGGGTCCGGTGGGTCGCGGAGCGGGGAGACGGACAGTGAGGGGGAGGGTGCTCGTCCGGCGGCCCGCATCAAAAGGTAAAAACCGTCCCGTCACGAACTCGCTCGTAACATGGACGTCCCGTACGACCTCAACAGCTACATCCGCGTGTTGAAGCTGGCGAGCACGCCGAGCACCGACGAGTTCCTCCAGGTGTCGAAGATCGCCGGTGCCGGGATCCTGCTCATCGGCTTCCTCGGCTTCCTGATGTTCGCGATCATGAGCCTCCTGCCGGGGGTCGGCGCGTAATGCCGATCTTCTCGGTCAAGACGACCGCCCGCCAGGAGCGGACCGTCGCGGACATGCTCGCCGAAAAGGAGATGCCGGAGATCCAGGCGGTCATCGCCCCCGACCAGCTCACGAGCTACGTGATGGTCGAGGCGTCGGACGGCAGCGTCTTCGCCCGGATCCTCGACGAGATCCCCCACGCCCGCGGCGTCATCCAGGGCTCCGACGGCCCCGCGGAGAGTCCCTTCTCGGAGGTCGAACACTTCCTCTCGCCGACCCCGGACGTGGAGGGGATCGCCGAGGGCGACATCGTCGAGCTCATCGCCGGCCCGTTCAAGGGCGAGAAGGCCCGCGTCCAGCGCATCGACGAGGGGAAAGACCAGGTGACCGTCGAGCTGTACGAGGCGACCGTCCCCATCCCGGTGACGGTCCGTGGCGACCAGATCCGCGTGCTCGACAGCGAGGAGCGATAACTCCCCACGGCGGCGGCGTAACGCGGATCGCCGACAACGACAAGGGCTTTATTCGACGACCACCGACCCTGCCTACATGTTCGGTTCCGGCGTTCCCGCGATCCTGAGCGTGGTCCCCGACACGTTCACGTTCGCGTGGATCGTCGCGGTCCTCTTCGCGGCCGCCTGGCTGCTCGACGCCCGCGGGTACGCGGCGGGACGGGCGCTGGCGGCGGGCACGTGGGGACTGTTCGGGCTGTTCTGGCTGACGACGGTGCCGTACTTCGCGTTCGAACACCAGAGCTACGTCGAGTCGATCCTCGCGCTCGTCGGCGTCCCCGCCTGCCTCTACGTCGGCTACCTGCTGTACGACGGGCGGGCGTCGCTGTTCACGCTCACGCGGGCCGTCTCGATCATGCTGTTCATCTACCTGCCGTTCGAGACGATCCCGGCGTTCACGCTCGCCGGCGTGGCGGTCCCGGAGCCCCGGCGGATCCTCATCGAGATCGTCGCGAACCACACCGGCGCGATGATCGACCTCCTCGGATACGCCCCCGAGCGCGTGACGAGCTACGAGGGGTACGACGCGGCCTTCGGGTGGACGCTCGCGGACGGCCACCGCATGCGGATCAACGTCGTGTTGGCGTGTACGGGCCTCGGCAGCATGGCGATCTTCGGCGGGCTCGTCGCCGCCGTGGAGGGGCCGCTCGACCGGAAGATCCGGGCGCTCGCGGTCTCGATCCCGCTCATCTACGTGCTCAACATCCTCCGGACGACGTTCATCACGATCGTCGCCGGCAACCAGTACATGCAGTGGCAGCCGGAGCTGGTGTTGGCGATGTTCGGCGCGACGAATCCGTATCGCGTCTCGTTTCTGGTCTCCGACCGGATCATCAGCCAGCTGCTCGCGGTCGTCGCGCTGATCGGGATCACCTACCTCGTCGCCAGACAGCTCCCCGAGCTCGTCGTCATCCTCGAGGACGTGCTTTACGTGCTCACCGGCGAGGAACACGACCTCACGGAGGCGCTCGACCTTCCGCGCGAGCCGACGAACCGGTGACCCCGGAGGTGACGAGGGATGCGACCCGCGCGGGACGACTTCGACGACTTCGACGATCGCGCCGGCCGCGACGGGGGTGACCGGCCGTGACGGGCGGCGCGATCGTCTCGAACGTCGGCACGATCGCCTCGACCGTCGGCGTCGATCCCCTGATCTACCTGGAGACGAACGTCGCCAAGCTGGTGTTGGCGACGCTTCTGGGGATGTTCCTCGGGCTCGAACGCGAGTGGTCACAGAAGTCGGCGGGGATCCGGACGTTCGCGCTCGTCAGCCTGGTCGCGGCGGTGTTCTCGGTCGCGGACGAGCCGGGGCTGCTCGTCGTCGGCGGCGCGTTGATCGTCGCCAGCGCGGTCCTCCTGGCGGTCCGGAGCTTCGTCGAGCCGGACGTCGAGGGGCTGTCGCTCACCACCTCGGTCTCGATGCTCGTCGCCTACGGGGTGGGCGTCCTCGTCGCGGCGGACCTCTTTCTGGAGGCGGTGACGGTGGCGGTGCTCTCCTCGTTCCTGCTCGTGTTGAAACGCGAGCTCCACCAGTTCGCGTGGGGGCTCTCCCGCGAGGAGGTGCGTAGCGCCGTCGAGTTCACCATCCTCGCGTTCGTCGTCTTCCCGATCCTGCCGGCGGAGACGATCGACCCGTGGGGGGCCGTCCAGCCGCGGCTGGTCTGGTCGCTCGTCGTCGCGATAAGCGCGATCGGCTTCGTCAACTACGTGCTCGTCAAGGAGTATCAGGGCCGCGGCTACGCCGTCACGGGCTTTTTCGGCGGGCTCGTGAACTCCACCGCGGTCGTCGCCGAGATGGCCAAGCGCGCCGCCGGCCGAAGCGACCTCCTCGACATCGCCGTCGGCTCGATCCTGCTCGCGAACGCGGCGATGGCGCTGCGGAACGCGGCGCTCGTCGTCGTCTTCGTCCCCGAGGCCGCGCTCGCCGTCGGCGCGCCCCTCGGCGCGATCACGCTCGCCGGCGTCGGGCTCGCGCTCTGGCGGAGCGACTGGCGGACCGGCGTGGAGGCCGAACTCACCTCCCCGTTCAGTCTGCGGAACGCGCTCTCGTTCGGCGGGCTGTTCCTCGTCGTGCTCCTCGTCTCCGCCGGGGCCGAGCGGGCGTTCGGCGCGACCGGCTTCGTCGCCACCGCCTTCCTCGCGGGGCTCGTCTCCTCGGGGACGGCGACGACGACCGCGGTCTCGCTCCTGGGCACCGGGCAGGTCACGGTCGACACCGCGGTCGCGGGGATCGTCGCCGGGACGGTCTCGAGCATCCTCGTGAAGACCGCCTTCGCCGCGAGCGTCGGCCGTGACCTCGTCCGGCCGGTACTGATCTGGAACCTGGTGCTCATCGCCGTCGGGCTGGCGGTCGGCGTGCCGCTGCTGTCGCTTTGAACGGAGCGAGTGGAGGCGGGCGTTCGATCGAACCCTCTTTCGTACGTCCGTTGCGCCACGAGACGGTCGCTAGAATCCGGTTGCTTATAGAACGGGTGTTTCGTGTGTGATCGGGGTGATGAGAACAGGGTCGTTGCTGGCGCGGTGACCGTCGTCAAAACCCCAGTCGCTCGATATTCCGTCGTTGCTGACGGGGTGAACGTGACTGCGGTGAACACCCTCCAAAGCCCCAGCCGCGAGGACTCGATGCGCTCGTTGCGGTCCTCGCTCAGTCGCTACGCTCCTTCGCTGCGGTCCTTACGTCGCGCGTCTTCGTCCTCGCGACTGCCCCTTTGAGTCCCACCCCGCACAGCACCACCACCGCACCTCATACCTCCCCAGCCTCGCGGCTCCTTTCAGTCGCCGCGTCCCTCGCGAGCGGTTCGCGCCCTCCGGGCGCTCACCGGCGCGCCACCGCAATCGCTCGTTGCTTCGGCTGTACTGACCGAACCGGGAGCGAATCGACGCCGCTGGCGTGTTCGAAGCGGGCGGAACCGGGCGTCGCGCCCTCGGCTTTTACGACAGGTGCGCGGTCACGTCGGTCGAGGAGATCATCCCGACGTAGTCGTCGTCGACCACCGGGAGGTGTTTCACGCCGTACATCGTCATCATGGCGGCGACCTCCTCCATCAGCAGGTCCGGGGTCACGGTCTCGACGTCCTCGGTCATCACGTCGCGGACGAGCGTCTCCTCGGTGTCCTTTCCCGCCGCTACGGCGCCGATGATGTCGCTCTGAGTGACGATACAGCCGCTGCCGGCGGTGACGACGAGCGCGCTGATGTCGCCCTCGCTCATGCGGCGGGCGGCCTCGCGGATCGGTTCGTCGCCGCCGATCGTCTCCAGCGGCGTCGACATGACCTCGCTGACGCGGGTGCGATCGTGTAAGTCCATACCACACCTCGTCCGTGGGGCGTGTTGGGTCTTCCGGATGGCGCAAGGGGTCGCTCCTTGGAAGACTACCGCCCGGCGAGGTGTTCCGTGAGGTCGGTCGCCGACAGCATCCCGACCACGACCCCGTCGTCGTCGGTCACCGGGAGGTGGCTGTACTCGCCGTCGGCCAGATCCGCGAGCGCCTCGACCGAGTCGTCCTCGGACGCGGTGACGACGTCGGCGGTCATACACTCGCCGACGAGCGTCTCGTCGTGCGGGTCGTTCTCGCGGACGAGCCGCACGAAGTCCCACCCGGTGAGCAGCCCCTCGAGGCGGCCCGCCTCGTCGACGACGAGGATCGAGTTCACGTTCGTCTCCAGCATGCGGTCGGCCGCCTCCGCCGCGGTGGCGTCGGCGCCGACGGTCACGAGCGTCGTCGACATGAGCCGACCGACGGGTACGTTAGTCATGTGCCACGCTGACGCGTCCCACGATAATTAATCGTGAGGGTCGCGGCCCCCGCGGGTCGCTCACTCGAGGATCGACTCCGGCGCGCCGGCCAGCCCGACGAGCGCCTCCGCCTCGACGTGGTGGAGGTCGCCGGGGATCACGAGCAGGTGGAGCGGGTCGCCGAACTCGCGGCCGGCGAGCGCCGAGAGTCGGTCCGCGGCGACGACCGCGTTCGGCGAGCCGGCGCGAGCGACGACGACCGCGAGCGCGTCGCGCCAGCCGTCGGCGAGCAGGCCCGCCGCGTAGTCGGCGGTCATGTACTCCTCGTGGTCGGGGTCGGGGCCCGACGGGCCGGTTCCAACCTTGATGTCGAGGTAGACGACGGTGTGGAGCCCGCGCTCGCGGTTCGCCTCGATCGTCTCGCGTACGCTTCCCGGCACGTCGTCGCCGCCGTGGGCGTACGGGAACGGGAGCGTCACGGCCTTCCCGAAGCGGTAGTTCTGGAGCCCGGTGAGACTCGAGGCGGCCGACTGGGCGGTGACGCCGTGGATCACTCGCGTCTCGATCCCCCGTTCTTCGGCCCGGAGGCGGAGGTCCGTGTGCGTCGTCGAGATCATGGTGTCGCCGGCGGTGAGGAAGGCCGCGTCGCCGGCCTCCGCGGCCGCGAGGATCGGCTCCGGGTCGCGCTCGACCCCCTCCCGGTCGCGCACCTCGATATCGACGTCGTGGGCCGCCTCGAGGTCCGCGACGTCCGCGCCGACCAGCCGGCTGGTGTAGAACTCCGCGAAGACGCGGTCCGCCGACCGGAGCGCCTCGCGCCCCTCGACGGTGATCGAGCGCTCGTCGTAGAGGCCGAGTCCGATGAACGTGAGCATACCGCCGTTCGGCGGAGGACGGTCTAAAAGGGCGCGGACCGCCGCCGCCCGGCCGCCGAACGCGAGCGCCTCCGGCTCGACGCTCGGGCTCCACGCCTGATCACGGAACTCCCGTACGCGCCGTCGAGGGACCCTCGCTCCGGGGATCGTTCATGATCGTTTCATGTGAATCCATAGCAAACCCTAAGAGGTGACCGACACAACGTTGCGTTACTGGGCCTTACCGGGCCAAGATCCACGATATGACTGATCAAGAACTCATCTGGCGGATATCGGGAGGATCCGGCGACGGGATCGCTTCCACCAGCCAGAACTTCGCGAAGGCCCTGATGCGATCGGGGCTGAACGTGTTCACACACCGGCACTATCCGTCCCGGATCCGTGGCGGGCACACGTACACGGAGATCCGCGCGGCGTCGGGGCCGGTCGAGTCCCGCGGCGACGGCTACAACTTCCTCCTGGCGCTCGGCGACTCCTTCGCCCGCAACCCGCAGGAGGGCGCCGTCTACGGGAACGAGGAGATCAAGCCGCTCTCCGAGAACCTCGACGAGCTCCGCGAGGGCGGGGTCATCGTCTACGACGAGGGCCTCCTCGACCCCTCGGAGATCCCGAACTTCGACGAGCGCGTCGAGGAGAACGACTGGCACGTCTTCCCGCTCGACCTCCGCGGACTCGCCCGCGACATGGGTCGAGAGGTGATGCGCAACACCGCCGGCGTCGGCGCGACCTGCGCGCTGATCGGCATGGAGCTCGATCACGTCGAGGACCTGATGCGCGACGCGATGCCCGAGAAGATCCTCGACCCCAACCTCGAGATCCTCGAGACCGCCTACGACCAGGTCCGCGAGGAGTACGACGTCGACGACGTCGACGTGTCGGTCCCGACCGGCGAACACGAGGAGACGCAGCTCCTCATGTCCGGCTCGGACGCCATCGCGTACGGCGCGATCGACGAGGGATGCCGCTTCATCGCGGGCTATCCCATGACGCCGTGGACGGAAGTGTTCACGATCATGACCCAGAACCTGCCCGAGCTCGGCGGGATCTCGGAGCAGGTCGAAGACGAGATCGCGGCGGCCGCGCTGGCGGTGGGGGCCTCCCACGCCGGCGTCAAGGCGATGTCGGGCTCCTCGGGCGGCGGCTTCGCGCTCATGTCCGAGCCGCTCGGGCTCGCCGAGATGACGGAGACGCCGCTCGTGCTCGTCGAGGCGATGCGTGCCGGTCCCTCGACCGGGATGCCGACGAAGCCGGAGCAGTCCGACCTCGAGCACGTCCTGTACACCTCCCAGGGCGACTCCCAGCGGGTCGTCTTAGCCCCCGGCACGGTCGAGGAGGCGTACGAGCAGTCCCGGCTCGCCTTTCGGCTCGCCTACGAGTACCAGATCCCGACGATCCTCCTGTACGACCAGAAGCTCGGCGGGGAGCTGAAGAACGTCCCCAAGAGCCACTTCGACCGCGAGCCGAACCCGACGCTCGGGAAGACGCTCACCGAGGAGGAGCTCGCCGAGCAGCCCCACTCGGCGGACGGGAAGTTCCACCGCTTCCAGCACGACGTCGAGGACGGCGTCACGCCGCGGTCGATCCCCGGCCAGAAGGGCGGTCGTTACCTCGCGACCGGCAACGAGCACGACCCGACGGGCCACATCAGCGAGTCGCCCGACAACCGCGTCGCACAGATCGACCGGCGGACCCAGAAGCTCGAGGCGATCCGCGCGGATCTGGACACCGTGGACACGAGCTCGTACGCCGGCCCCGCCGACGCCGAGTACGGGGTCCTCACCTTCGGGAGCCAGCAGGGGACCGTCGAGGAGGCCGTCGGGCGACTCAACGACGCCGGCGTCTCGGTGAAGTCGCTCGGCGTCTCCGACATGCTCCCGTTCCCGACCGAGGAGGTCGAGGCGTTCATCGAGAGCGTTGAGGAGGTCCTCGTCGTCGAGATGACCGCCTCTGGACAGTTCCGCGGCCTCGTCCAGAAGAACCTCGGCCGGTACGGGGAGAAGCTGTCGAGCCTCCTGAAGTATAACGGGAACCCGTTCGAGCCGGCCGAGGTCGTCGACGGCTTCGAGGCGGCGATCGTCGAGGGCGACGGCGACGCGTCCGGCCATCAGACCACCTTCGTCCCAGCAGCAGGTGATTAACCCATGAGCACGTTTTCAGCCATCGGAGAGGAACGCGAGATCGACCGCGACGAGTACACGCCCGGCGTCGAGCCGCAGCCGACGTGGTGTCCGGGCTGTGGCGACTTCAGCGTCCTGAAGGCGCTGAAACAGGCGCTTCCCGAGGTCGGCCGCACGCCCGAGGAGACGCTGCTCTGTACCGGGATCGGCTGTTCGGGGAAGCTGAACAGCTACCTCGACACGTACGGCTTCCACACGATCCACGGGCGCTCGCTGCCCGTGGCCCGCGCCGCGAAGCTCGCGAACCCCGATCTGGAGGTGATCGCCGCCGGCGGCGACGGCGACGGCTACGGGATCGGCGGGAACCACTTCATCCACACGGCTCGGGAGAACCACGACATGACCTACATCGTGTTCAACAACGAGATCTTCGGGCTCACGAAGGGCCAGACCTCGCCGACGAGCCCGAAGGGTCACAAGTCGAAGACCCAGCCACACGGAAGCGCCAAGGAGCCGCTCAAGCCGCTCTCGATGTCGCTCAACGCCGGGGCCTCCTACGTCGCCCGGACGGCCGCGGTCAACCCGAACCAGGCGAAGGAGATCCTCATCGAGGCGATCGAACACGACGGGTTCGCCCACGTCGACTTCCTGACGCAGTGTCCGACCTGGAACAAGGACGCCCGCCAGTACGTCCCGTACATCGACGTCAACGACTCCGACGACTACGACTTCGACAGGACCGACCGCGTCGAGGCCGCGGAGATGATGCGGACGACGGAGGAGGCGCTGTACGACGGCGAGGTGCTCACCGGCCGCTTCTACGTCGACGAGGACCGGCCCTCCTACGGCCAGGAGAAGCGCCAGATCGGCGAGATGCCCGAGGAGCCGCTGGCCGAGCGCTACTGGGACGACGACTACGAGTGGGAGCGCTCGTACGACCGGTTCATCGACAAACACGAGTAGCCCCGCCGGCCCGGTTCGGCGTTTCGCCTCCCGTTTTCGGGTTCGCAAGGTATTTTTTCCGTGGTGACAAAGAAGCTCGTATGGGTACCGTATCGACGGAAGAGCGCATCCTCTCGGTGTTGGAGGAGGACGCACAGGCCTCCTGCGGGGAGATCGCCGAGCGGGCGGACGTCTCGAAGCCAACGGTGCGAAAGTACATCGACAAGCTGGAGGAGGAGGGCGTCATCGTCGGCTACTCGGCCGACGTCGACCCGAAGAAGCTCTCGACGCAGTCGATCGCGATGGTGGGGATGGACGTGGACTCCGGCAAGTACGTCTCCGCGACCCGCGAGCTGAAGTCGCTCGACGAGGTCGAGGCGCTGTACACCTCCTCCGGCGACCACATGCTGATGGCGGAGGTGCGCGCCGCCGACGGCGACGAGCTCGGCGACGTGATCAACGACGAGCTGCTCGCCGTCGACGGCGTCACCGCCGCCCACCCCTCGTTTCTCCAGGAACGGCTGAAGTGAACGCGGGCCAGCGACACGCGGCCGCGACGGCGAGCGTCGAGCCTGCCGCGGTCACCCGAGCGCCGCGATGTCGGCCACCACTATCGCCTCGTCGCCGGCGGGACCGCGCCGCACCGCGCGCCGGTCGAAGCCGTGAGCGCGGTAGAACTCGTGGGCGCTCGGCCGGTCGTCGGGCACGCTCGCGCGGAGCGTGTCGACGCCCCGGTCGGACAGCGCCGACGCGACGCGGGAGAGCAGCTCCTCGGTGACGCCCTCTCCGACGTGTTCCGGGTGGACCCACAGCGCGAGGAGTTCGGCCTCGGGTCCCTCCTCGTCGGGGTGGGCGATCGCCACCCCGACGGGGCCGTCGTCGTCCTCCATGAGAAAACAGCACTCCGCGCCCACCGCCGCCTCCCTGACGCCGGCGGCCGAGACGTCGAGAAGCGGCGCGCCGATGTCGTCGAACACCGTCGCCTCGCGGGCGCGGGAAACCGTCGTCCGAAGCGTCTCGGCGTCGCCGGGACGCGCCGGTCGAACACGCATACCCGGACCGTGGTGAGGGGACTAGGTATACGTTTCGGGGTCGACCGAGCGACCCCGTGGCACCGACGGACGGCGATCGGGGCGGCCGCCGGAGCGCACCCACTGGAGTGCCGGACCCGAGGCTACGCGACCGGCTCGATCCCGATCGTCAGCGTCACCGCCTCGACGTCCCACTCCTCGACGAGCCCGTCGGGGCCGTCCGCGGCGTCCGCGGGGGCCTCGAGCCACGCGTCGGCGCGGACCTCCTCCGCGATCAGGTCGGCGTGCTCGTCGACGAAGCCGGCGACGCGGTCGTCGTCGACGGCGACCCCGAGCCGGACCCGTGCCTCGACGTCGAGGTCGAGGTCCTTGCGCATCTCCTGGACCCGCCGGATCACGTCGCGGGCGTACCCCTCCGACTCGATTCCGGGGGTGAGCGAGGTGTCGACGTACACGGTCCCGCCGTCGAAGTCGACGCCGGTGACGTTCTCCGGCGGCTCCGCGACGTACTCGACCATTCCCTCGTCGAGGTCGACGGGCTCGCCGTCGACCGCCACCTCGCCCCCCTCGACCGCCGTGCGGGTCGCGCCCTGGACCGCCTCCATCACCTTCTGGGCGTCGCCGCCGAAGGCGGGGCCGATGGCCGCCATCCGCGGCTCGGCGCGCTCGACCAGCTCGTCGAAGGCGTCCGTGACGTGGACCTCGCGGGCGTTGACGCGGTCGGCGATCAGGTCGGCGAGGCGGTCGACCGCGCCCGCGACCGCGTCGTCGTCGGTCTCGACGACGACCCGCGGGACGGGCCATCGGAGCTTGCGTCCGGCCTGCTGGCGGGCGTTCGCCGCGGCCTCCTCCACGTCGCGGAGGACGGACACGTCGCGTTCGAGGTCGGGGTCGCGCAGGTCGTCGTCGGGCTCGGGGTACGCGAGCTGGTGGACCGTGGTCGCCTCGCCGTCGAGCGTCCGGTACATCCGCTCGGTGAGGTAGGGCGCGATCGGCGCGAGCAGCCGGATCACCTCGTCGAGGACGGTCGCGAGCGTGGCGTAGGCCCCGCGCTTCGAGGCGGAGTCGGCCTCCTCCCACATGCGGTCGCGAACGGCCTTCACGTAGAACCGGGAGACGTCCTGGGTGACGAACTCGATCACGGCGTTGACCGCGTCGCTGACGCGGTAGTCGTCCCAGGCCGCCTCGACCTCCGTCTCCACGGACTGGAGCCGCGAGAGCACCCACCGGTCGACGAGCTCGAGCTCGCCGTCGTCGAGGGAGGCGTCGGCCGGGTCGTACCCGTCCAGCTCCATGTACTCGAGCGGGAAGCGGAACACGTTCCAGAGGATGTTGAGCTTCCCCTGGATCTCGGCGAGCCCGTCCCACTCGAACGCGAGGTCGACGCCCTGCTGATCGTGGCTGAGCAGGTACGTCCGGAGGGGGTCGCGACCGGCCCGCTCGATCGCCTCCTCGGGCGTGACGATGTTGCCGACGGATTTGGACATCTTGCGGCCGTCCTCGTCGTTGGCGAAGCCGTGCATGATCACCTCCTCGTAGGGGATCTCGCCGACCGCCGCGGTCCCCATCCCGAGCTGCGACCAGAACCAGCCGCGCGTCTGGTCGTGCGCCTCGATGATCAGGTCGGCGGGCCACAGCTCGTCGTGGGCGTCCGTCTCGCTGGGGTACCCGAGGGTGCCCCACGAGGCGACCGAGGAGTCGAGCCACACGTCGAAGACGTCCTCGACGCGGCGGTAGGTGGTCCCGTCCTCGACGATCGTGAGGTCGTCGACGGAGGGTCGGTGGAGGTCGATGGTGTCGGGGTCGACGTCCTCCTCGACGCGCTCGGCGAGCTCATCGCGGGTGCCGATCACGATCATGTCGTCGTCGAGGTCCCCGGCCTCCGCGTCCTCCGGGACCCAGATCGGGATCGGGATCCCCCAGTAGCGCTGTCGGGAGACGTTCCAGTCGGGCGCGTCCTCGATGAAGTCGCGGAAGCGGTTGTCGCGCGCCCACTCCGGGTGCCACTCCGAGGCCTCCATGTTCGCGAGGAGGTCGTCTTTCACGTCCGTGATCGAGATGAACCACTGGTCGGTGACGAGCTGGATGATCCCGGTGTCACACCGCCAGCAGTGACCGTAGCTGTGCTCGAGGGTGCCGTGGGCGAGCATGTGGCCGTCGGCGACGAGGTCGTCGATGATGTCGTCGTTGGCGTCGCGGACGAACTGCCCGGCGTACTCGCCGGCCGCGTCGGCGAACTCGCCGTTCGGGCCGACGGGACAGAATATCTCGAGGCCGAGCTCGGTGCCGCGGTGGAAGTCCTCCTCCCCGTGGCCCGGCGCGGAGTGGACGAGCCCGGTGCGGTCCGCCTCCACGTAGTCGGCGGCGTACACCTCCCCCGCGCCCTCGAAGTCGGGGTACTCCGCGAGCCGATCGGCGAGCGGGTGGTCGTACGCCCAGCCGACGAGGTCGTCGCCCGAGAGCTCCGCCGCCACCTCGTAGTCGTCGTACCGCCCCTCCCGGAGCACGTCCTCGACGCACGCCTCGGCGACGTACAGCAGCTCCTCCTCGCCGTCCGTCTCCGCGCGGACGCCGTTGTAGGTGAGATCCTCGTCGACGGCGACGAAGGTGTTCGCGGGGATCGTCCACGGCGTCGTCGTCCAGATCACGAGGCTGCCCTCCCGATCGGACAGCGGGAACTTCACGTAGACCGACGGGTCCTCGACGTCCTCGTACTCCACCTCGTTGTTCGCGAGCCCGGTCTCACACCGCGGGCACTGCGAGATGGAGCGTTTCCCCTGCTCGACGAGACCGTTCTCGGCGACGTTCGAGAACGCCCACCACGCCGCCTCCATGTACTCCGGCGAGACCGTCTCGTAGGGCTCCTCCCAGTCCATCCAGACGCCGATCGACTGGAAGTCCTCGTCCATCGCCGCCCGGTTCTCGAGGGCGAACTCCTTGCACCGCTCGATGAACGGCTCCATGCCGTACTCCTCGATGTCCCGCTTGTTCTCGAAGCCGAGCTCCTCCTCGACTTTCACCTCGATCGGGAGGCCGTGCATGTCGTAGCCCGGTCGGTCCGTGACGCGGTGGCCGGTCATCCGCTTGTGGCGGATGACGGCGTCCTTCAGCGTCTTGTTCCAGGCGGTCCCGAGGTGCATCTGCCCGGAGGTGTACGGCGGCCCGTCGACGAAGAAGAAGGGCGGGTCGTCGGCGTGTGCCTCCTTCGCCGCCTCGTAGGCGTCCGCGTCGTCCCAGTACTCCGCGACCGTCGACTCGACGTCGGCGGGCGTGTACTGGTCGTCGATCTCGTCCATATCCGTTGGTCTTCGTGCGCGTATTTGAATACGGCGGAGTCGTGGGAACGCCCGCGCGGAGACGGGACAAGAGACTTCAAGCGCGAGCCGAACCGTCACGGCATGACGGTGCCACGAACCGTGCGCGGGAACCTCGGGTACGCCCTCCTCGGCGGGCCGGCGCTCGCCGCCGTCTCGTTTCTCGCCGGCGCGCAGTTCTTCGGGACGGTCGGAGGCGTCGGAGTCGGGGTCGTGACGTACGCCCTCGGCTGGACGCTCTCCGCGCGCCGGTCGGGATCGGGGTCGACGCGGGCGGCGGACGCGGACGACGACCGGGACCGCCGCGAGCGGGAAGCCGACGCGCGAAAGGGCGGCTACGGCGGGAGCGGCGGCGGGTAGCGGACCGTTTCGCGGCCGTCGACGGCGGGCGGTCGGTCCGTTCCGGGGACGCGTACGGTCGGTACGCGACCGTCCCGCTACCGCTCGATCCCCGCCTCCGCGAACGTCGCCATCCGGTCGTGGCTCCGGCAGGCGGCGCGGTAGGTCGCGAGCGCCAGCGCCGCGCCGGAGCCCTCGCCCAGTCGGAGCCCGTGATCGAAGAGCGGCGCCAGACCGAGGGCGTCGAGCTGGACGGCGTGGCCCGGCTCGTCGCCCAGATGCGAGGGGAGCAGGTACGGCCGCACGTCCCCCGCGACCGCGACGGCGACGAGCGCGGCCGCGCCGGAGACGACGCCGTCGACGACGACCGGCGTCCGGTCGGCCGCACAGCCGATCGCGACGCCGGCGAGGAGGCCGACCTCGTAGCCGCCGACGCGCCGGAGCACCTCGACGGGGTCGACGGCGGACCCGGCCTCGGCCTCGTCGCGGTCGATCCCCCCGTCGGCGCCGACGAGGCCGTTCGTCGCGAGCGCGCGCTCCACGACCGCGACCTTGTGCGCGCGGATCTCCTCGCCGACGCCGGTCCCGTGACCGGTGATCCGCTCCGGGTCCGCCCCGGTGAGCGCCGCCGTGAGCGCGGCGGCGACCGTGGTGTTGCCGATCCCCATCTCGCCGAGCGCGACGATCCCGGCGTCCGCGAGCCGCGTTCGAGCGGTTCGGACGCCGGCCGACAGCGCCGCGACCGCGTCGGCGCGGGACATCGCCGGTCCCGCGGCGACGTCGTCCGTGCCGGGGCCGATCCGCTCGTCGACGACCTCGATCCTCCCGCCGGCCTCGACCGGCGCCCCCTCGACGCCCGCGTCGACGACGAGCGTCCCCGCGCCGACGACCTCGCTTATCGCGGAGACGGCGGCCCCGCCGGCCGCGACGTTCCGGAGCATGGCGCGGGTCACGGACTTCGGGTATGCCGAGACGCCCCGGTCGGCCACGCCGTGGTCGGCGCCGGCGACGACGACGGTCGGGTCCGCGAGCGTCGGTCGGGGGTCGCCCGTCAGCCCGGCGAGCGCGACCGCGAGGTCCTCCAGCCGGCCGAGGCTGCCGGGAGGCTTCGTCAGGTCGGCCTGTCGCTCGCGGGCCGCCTCGGCCGCCTCGGCGTCGACGTCCGGGATCGGCGGCGGCGAGAAGCCGGCCGGCGGCGAGGGATCGGGCGACGCCGTGGGGTCGGTCGGCGGCGAGGGGTCGGGCGACGCCGCGGGATCGTCCTCGGACACGGTCAGGCGTCGAAGTCCGGCAGGTCGTCGGGGGCCTCGTACTCCGACTCCCAGTCGATGTACTCCTCTTTGAGCACGTCACAGGCGACCTGGCCGAGCTCCGTGAGCCCGGCGTTGATCGCGGAGACGGAGCCCCACGAGTCGAGGTCCGCGTGGTACTCCCGCTCCTTCCAGTCCTCGGGGATGCCCGGCGCGTGGTAGCCCACGCGGTCGGCGAAGGAGTCCCAGAAGAAGTCGAACCGGGAGACCAACTCGAGGTCCTCGACTATCCGCCAGTCCGACTCGTCGAGGTTGCTGTCGGCGGCCCACTCCGTGAACGCCTCCTCCCAGGCCCCCTCGCGCAGGAACGCCGACAGCTCCTCGCGGCGGTACTCGCCGCCGGCGACCTCGGCGTCCTCGTACTCGTTCGGGTCGACGGCGGACAGCTCCGGGGGGTCCGGCGTCTCGATGTCGAGCGACATGTCCGCCCGTCCGCGCCGCGGGGCCAAAACGGTGCGGGCTCGGCGGCGGGGTCGCGTGACGGGACGCGGTCGCGTGGCGGCGACCGGACCGCCGGCCGTCCGCGATCCGGTCCTTTTACCGCGCCGACCGAGTATCCCGAGACATGACCGTTCGCGCCCGCTCCCGACAGGTCGGGATCGCCGCCGCCCTCGTCAGCGCGCTCCTGCTCGCCGTGCCGTACGCGCTCGTCTCGGGGTTCGACGCCCAGCTCGCCGGCTACTACACCGCCGGGCCGGTCGGAGCCGGCGGGGTCGCGCTGTTCGCGCTGTTGAGCGCGGTCGTGTTCGCCTCCGTCGAGCAGGGGAACGTCGATCCGGGGACGCTCGCCGGCGCGCTCGTCGTCCTCGGGGCCGCGACGACGCTGCTCTCGGCGCTCTGGTGGCTCTCGATCGAGCCGACGACGATGTTCGGCGAACACCGCTGGCTCGAGTACCACGCGGCCGCGGTGACCGTCACGTCGCTGCCGGTCCCGGTCGCCGCCGGCGTCTACGCTCGGGAACTGCTCGGGTAGTCCGCCGCTCGTCTCCCGCGAACGAAAGGCCCTTATGCGGCACCGATGTAGGACAGCCCGGACTAGGTCGGGCGGTTAGGCCCCGCTCGTCACCCGCGAGGTAGTCTTCAGCGGGGACCGAACACCGGGCGCGTCCGGATAGACCGGCGCGGGCCCCGAGAGCCAACGTGGAAGCCTCGTCCGCCGGGGACAGCGGTCCGTGGCGCCCGCTCGCAGGAGCGGTCCGTCGCGGTTCGTCGGCGACAACGGGTCAGGCGCGGAAGCGAGCAGCCCACCGCCGGACGCCCGTCGCTCGTCGGGTCGCGGGGTGGAGGAGGCAACCGGGATACCCCGTGCCGGAACGCCGGGCTAGCTCGGCCGTCCACCATTCATACCGGATCCGCAGTCGCGGAGCGGCCGTGCTCCCGTCCCCACGCTCCCGTCCGGCCGAACCGGAACGGTCGGCGTCAGATCGGCGTCGAGATCGGCGGCGTCCTCAGTGCTCGCCGCCCGTCCCGCGCCGGTCGGAGTCGAGGTCGATGTCGAGGTCCTCGAGGAGTTCCTCGGCCTCCGCGCGTTTCTCCTGGTGCTCTTCGAGGAACTCGCGCATCAGTTCGGCGGCCTGCTCCTTACAGCCGCCACAGAGCCGCTCGCCGTTCACGCACTCGGAGTACACTTCGGTGGCGAGCCCGTCGTCGTCGCCCGCGAGCAGGTAGGCGTACAGCTCGTAGACGGGGCACTCGTCGGCCTCGCCGCCCAGTTCGCGCTGCTTCTCGGCCGTGTCGCGTCCGCCGGTCGTCGCCGACCGCACCTTGTCGTAGCCGTCCTCGGGGTCGTCCAGGAGCGAGATGTGACTCGCCGGGATCGACGAGGACATCTTCCCGCCGGTGAGCCCGGTCATGAAGCGGTGGTAGATCGAGGAGGGCTGGCGGAAGCCGAAGCCGTCGTGGTCGATCTCCACCTCCCGCGCCAGCGACTCGGCCGCCTCGCGCGTCATCCCGAACGCGTCGACGTGGCCCTCGAAGACGCGCTTCTCGCCCGCTATCGCCCCGATCAGCGCCTCGAACGCCTCGTCGGTGGCGTTGCGGTCGAGGAAGCGGACACGCGGGCGGAGCGGCTCCCTGCCGCCCGCGCGGAGCTTGTCGAGCGCGCTCGCCTTTGCCTCCTCGAGGTCGACCGCCTCGGCGTCGACCTCGGGCGGCTCGTAGTCGGCGAGCCACGCGGCGGCGTCCTCACAGCGCACGTCGGAGTCGCCCGCCTCGTCGCCGGACGCGGGGTCGTCGCCGCCCGCCAGCGCGTCGTAGGCGGCCCGCACCAGCGTCCGCTCCTCGTCGTCGAGCTCGAAGCTCGCGAACGCCTCGGTCACCTTGAAGTAGCGCATCCGCGTCGCCAGGTCGCGGGTGAGCCGGACGTGCGGGTCCTGGTCGGGGCCGACCGGGATCACGGTGGGTTTCGGCTCGTCGACCAGCTGCGGGTAGAGGATGTCCGCGGTCTGGGTGACGACGCTCTGCATGTGCGAGATGTTCGTCTCGCCGTCGAAGCCGTAGATCGCCTCGAACTCCGAGAAGTTCGCCTTCGACCCCAGCTCGAAGCCGAGGTCCTGGACCGCGCGGTTGTCGGACTGCCGGTAGAGCTCGCCCTCCTCGGGATCGAACCCGAGCGCGAGAAGCGAGAGGAGGTAGCTCCGGGCGTGCTCGTCGATCTCGTCCCAGGACATCCCGCGGGCCGAGTGGGCCTCGAGGTCGGCGATCAGCCCGAACACGTCGCCGCCCCGCCGTTGGTGCCAGATCAGCTCGTCGAACACGAGCTTGTGGCCGATGTGCGGGTCGCCGGTGGGCATGAACCCCGAGAGCGCGGCGAACGGCTCGTCGTTCGCCATCGCCTCCGCGACCACGTCGTACTCGCGGTGGCCGAAGATGACGCCGCGGCGCATCAGGTAGTGGGGGTCGACCACGTCGTCGGCGACGTCGTCGAACGCCTCGATGCCGAACTCGGCGAAGAGGTCGGCGTAGTCGCCGACCGACGCCGACCCCCACGGGTCGAGCGCGACGTCCTCGCTCGGCTCGCCGTCGGCGCGCTCGGTCCCGCCGTCCGTGCGGGGGGTGTCCTCGTTCATACCTCCCCTCCCGTCGGTCGACGCAAAAACCGTTCGCTTGCGCGGGAGCGGCTCACACGCGGCCGGCGGCCGGCACGCCCGACAACCGCGGTCGCCGGCTCGAGGCCACACCCGGCTTGCGGGCTTTATGCCTCCGCCGACCGACCGTCCGGTATGAGCCCCGACCACGTGCTCGTTCCCCTGGACGGCTCGCCGCTGGCCGCGGAGGCGTTGGCACACGCGCTCGCGACCTTCGACTGCCCGGTGACGGTGTTGAACGTCGTCACCCCGCTGGACGCCGGCATGACCGAGGGCGGCGTGCTGGAGCCGGACGGGGAACGCGAGCGGGAGGCGGCAGAGCGCGCGGAGCGGCTGGTCGCGGACGCCCGCGAGCGAGCCGCCGCCGCGAACCGACCCGTCGAGACGGCGGTCGAGACCGGCGACCCGGCGGAGACGATCCTGGGGTACGTCGCGGACCACGACGTCGACCACGTCGTGATGGGCGGCCACGGCGGCGAGCGCGGCTCGATCGCCCGGCGGCTCCTGGGGACGGTCGCGAGCGCGGTCGTCGGGGAGGCCCCCGTCACGGTCACCGTCGTCCGGTGACCGGGGTGCCGGAGCCACGCGACCGCCGACCTCACGCGATCCCGAGGGTCGTCGAGAGGAGCCGGTAGAGGCCGAACCCGATCGCGACGGACGTGACGAGCGTGATCACCCAGAACCCGACCGTCACGCCGATCTTCCGCCGGGAGACGCCGGCGGACCCCGCGGCGAGCCCGCCGCCGATGACGCCCGAGATGATGATGTTGTTGAACGAGATGGGGATCCCGAGCGTGATCGCCGCCTGCGCGATGACGAACCCCGGCACGAGCGCCGCGATCGACCGCCGGAGGCCGAGCTGGGCGTACTCCCGCGAGGTCGCCTGGAGGAGCCGCGGCGCGCCCATCCACGCGCCGGCGAGGATCCCGCTCGCCCCGACGCCCATCAGGACGATCGCGGGCAACCCGAGCGCCGTCCCGTAGAGGTTCTCCAGCGGGCCGGTCGCGAGCCCCACCTGGCTGCCGCCGCTCGAGAAGGCGACGACGCTGCCGAGGGCGAGCAGGAACGTCCGGATCCCCTTCTCCACCGAGGCCCGCGTCCGGCGGCGGATGAACCGGAACCCGACGGCCGCGAACGCGAGCGTCACGAGGACGACGACGGGATCCACGCCGAACGCGGTCGGAACCGCCGTCACCCCGCCGACCGCCGCCGCGACCGCCTCGGCGACGGAGCCCTGCGCGCGCTCCGGGTGCGGGATCACGCCGAGCCGGACGTTCGCGAGGATCCCGGCGACCACGCCGGCCAACAGCGGGACGCCGACCGTGTCGGGCACGTCGTCGCGCCGCAGCAGCGTCGCCGTGAGGTACGCGAGCCCGCCGGAGACGGGCGGGACGAGCAGCCAGAACGTCCCGATCCGGCGGTAGGTGTCGAGCGCGGGGTCGCCGCCGAGCGAGAGGCCGACGCCGACCATCGCGCCCGTCGTCGCGAACGCCGCGGGGACCGGATAGCCGCTGTAGACGCCGAACGCCATGAACGACGCGGCCACGAGCAGGCCGGTCGTCGCCCCGAGCGGCGTGATCGCGACGCCGTCGATCAGGTCCGCCCCGACCGTCTCGGAGATCGCCCCGCCCTGCGTCAGCGCGCCCGCGGCGGCGAGGATCCCGATCAGGAACGCCGCGCGCATCGTCGACACCGCGTTCGCCCCGATCGCCGGCGCGAACGGCGGGGAGTTGCTGTTGGCCCCGAGCGACCAGGCCATGAACAGACACG
Source organism: Halorubrum halodurans (assembly GCF_002252985.1). Lineage (GTDB taxonomy): Archaea > Halobacteriota > Halobacteria > Halobacteriales > Haloferacaceae > Halorubrum > Halorubrum halodurans. The sequence continues at coordinate 19,507 of NZ_NHPJ01000132.1, forward strand.
AGACCGTCGCGAAGACGACGAGCGCCCAGAACGAGACGCCGAAGGTCACGGGGATCCCCTCGGCCGACTCCGCGTCGTTCGGTCCCACCCCGATCGACCTCGACCGCGCCTCACGGCGTCAGCCTCCCGACCGAGAGCCACTCGATCCGGTCGTCGGTCCCGGCGTCTCCCGCGTTTCCACTCCCGTCGGTCAGCGCGAACACCAGCTCCTTGCGGACGCCGCCGGCGAGCCGCACGTCGAGCGAGAGCTCCCGCGGTGCGAAGACGTGGTCGGGGGCGACCACCCGCACGAGGTGCTCGGAGTGCGGGAGGTCTTCCACGGTGTCGACGTCGAGGTACGTCCGGAAGTCCGCGCCGAACTTGAAGCCAGTCTTGGGGACGGTCCGGCGCTCGCGGAGCGCGCGGTAGGCGGCGAGCCGGCGGTCGAACCGGTCGCCCTCCACGGCGCGGCCGCGGGCGACGATCGCGGCGGCGGCGTCCGCGGGGTCGTCGCCGTCGACCGCGAGGCGACCATCGTCGGCCGCGGCGGAGCCCCCGGCTATCTCCCCGTCCGCCCGGCCGCCGTCGACGGCCTCGGAGAGCCGGAGGATCCCGTCGGCCGCGAGCGACGCGGCCTCGACCAGCGAGAGCTGGATCACCCCCTCGACCGCCGCGGCCCGACCCGTCAAGGGCTGGCCGTAGAAGCCGCGCTCGTAGAGCCCGGCCGGGGCGTCCCAGAGCACGACGCGGTCGGCGAGCAGCGCTCCGGTCAGGTCGTCCGGCGGGTCGTAGGCGGTCGAGCCCGTCAGGTCCGGGGTGGCGGCCTCGAAGTAGGTGATGTCGCTCTCCTCGTCGACGACCGCGAGGGTCTGGCCCGCCACGCCGTCGGCCGGGACCGACTCGCGTTCGCCCACGACGCGCACCGGGTAGCGGACGTTCCCGGTGTCGGGCGTCGACCCCCGCTCGTAGGCCACGACGTCGACCGCGTCGGGCACGTCCGCCCGGCCGCCCGGCCACGGGTCGCGGGCGGGCGAGAGGTAGAAGCCGCGGTCGCGGAGGTCGGCGTAGACGAGGTAGCGCACCGCGAAGCGGTCGGCGGCGGCCGCGCTGTCGACGAAGAACCGCTCGAACCCCGCGGGATCGCCGGCGCCGCCGGATCGACTCCCGTCGTCCCCGAGACGGACTCCGGCGAGGTCGCCGCGGAACAGCAGATGGGCGGCCTCGACGCGGGAGAGCTCGATGGCGTTCCCGCCGACCGGCCGACCGTAGCCCCGCGAGTCGTAGAACCGCTGTCTGGCGTCCCCGCCGACGTGGACGGCGTCGCCGCGGAGGTCGCCTGTCGGTTGCATGCCCGCACTCGCGGCCGGACGGGGTAAGGGGATTGCGGTCGGCGGAGGGGCGTCGCCGCCGGCCGGGGAACGCGGCCGAGTAAGGGTAAAGGGCCAGCGGGCGGAAGACGCTCCATGGACGACACCGCCGGCGTCAGGCTCACGGTCCGCGCCGCCGAGAAGCGCGACGCGGGCCGCGGCATCGCCAGGCTCCCCGAATCCGCACGCAAGCGACTCGGCCTCCTCAGCGGCGACACGGTCCGGATCGACGGCGAGCGCTCCGCCGTCGCGAAGGTGTGGCCGGGCGGCCCCGACGCGCAGGACGGCTCGGTCCTCATCGACGCCGACACCCGCGCGAACGCCGGCGTGAAGGTCGGCGACGCCGTCACCGTCAGCCCCGTGGACGTCGTCGACGCCGACCGGGTCGTCCTCGCCGCGCCCGCCCGGCTCGCGTCGGTGGACGTGAGCCGCGAGGTCGTCGAGCGCGCGCTCGCCCGCGACCTCCGCGATCGCCCGATCTCTCCCGGCGAGGCCGTCCACGTCGAGCGGCTCGGCGGCCTCCGGTTCGTCGTCCGGGAGACGCGGCCGACCGGCACCGTCCGGGTCGCGAGCGGCACCGACGTGTCGGTCGACTACGCGGACGCCGACGGGACGCGGGAGGGGACCGGATCGGGCTCCGCCGGAGCCCGGACGGGAGCCGGAAGCGGCTCCGGCGCGTCCGGCGGCGAAGCGGGCGGGGCCGCCGGCTCGGGGGGGACCGACGCGTTGCCCGACGCCGACGGCCGTCCCGCGGACGGGGAGGACCCGCCCGCCGAGCACACCGCCGGCGCGACCTACGAGGACATCGGCGGGCTCGACGAGGAGCTGGAGCTGGTGCGCGAGACGATCGAGCTACCGCTCTCGGAGCCCGGCGTGTTCACCCGGCTCGGGGTCGACCCGCCGAAGGGCGTCCTGTTGTACGGGCCGCCGGGCACCGGGAAGACGCTCATCGCCCGCGCCGTCGCCAACGAGGTGGACGCGACGTTCATCACCGTCGACGGCCCGGAGATCATGTCGAAGTACAAGGGCGAATCGGAGGAGCGGCTCCGCGAGGTGTTCGAGCGCGCGAGCGAGGACGCGCCCGCGATCGTCTTCTTCGACGAGATCGACTCGATCGCTGGCAAGCGCGACGACGGCGGCGACGTGGAGAACCGCGTCGTCGGCCAGCTGCTCTCGCTCATGGACGGGCTCGACGCCCGCGGCGACGTGATCGTCATCGGCGCGACCAATCGGGTGGACTCGCTCGATCCCGCGCTCCGGCGCGGCGGCCGGTTCGACCGCGAGATCGAGATCGGCGTTCCCGGCGAGGCAGGTCGCCGCCAGATCCTCGACGTCCACACGCGGCGGATGCCGCTCGCCGACGACGTGGATCTCGACCGGATCGCGGGCCGGACCCACGGCTTCGTCGGCGCCGACATCGAGGGGTTGACCCAGGAGGCGGCGATGACCGCGCTCCGCCGCGCCCGCGAAAGCGACGCGCGGGCGCTCGACTCGGTGACCGTTACGCGGGCCGACTTCGAGGCGGCCCACGCCGCGGTCGAGCCGAGCGCGATGCGCGAGTACGTCGCCGAACAACCGACCACGGACTTCTCGGACGTGGGCGGGCTCGACGGGGCGAAGGAGAAGCTCGAGCGGGCGGTGAGCTGGCCGCTGACGTACGGCCCGCTCTTCGACGCGGCGAACGCCGACCCGCCGACGGGCGTCCTGCTCCACGGGCCGCCGGGGACCGGGAAGACGCTGCTCGCGCGGGCGATCGCGGGCGAGAGCGGCGTCAACTTCGTCCAGGTCGCGGGACCGGAGCTGCTCGATCGCTACGTCGGCGAGTCGGAGAAGGCGGTGCGGGACCTCTTCGACCGGGCCAGACAGGCCGCGCCGGTGATCGTGTTCTTCGACGAGATCGACGCGATCGCGGCCGACCGCGACGCGGCCGGCGGGGGCGACTCCGGCGTCGGCGAGCGCGTGGTCTCGCAGCTTTTGACCGAGCTGGACCGCGCGAGCGACAACCCGAACCTCGTCGTGCTCGCCGCGACGAACCGCCGGTCGGCGATCGACCGCGCGCTTCTGCGTCCCGGCCGGCTGGAAACGCACGTCGAGGTGCCCGAGCCGGACCGCGAGGCGCGGCGGGCGGTGTTCGCGGTCCACACCCGCGAGAAGCCGGTCGCCGACGACGTGGACCTCGACCGGCTCGCCGACGAGACGGACGGCTACTCCGGCGCGGAGATCGCGGCGGTCTGCCGGGAGGCGGCGATGGCCGCGATCGAGCGGGTCGCGGACGCACACGGCGAGGCGGCGAACGACCACGCCGACGAGGTCGCGATCACGGGCGAGGACTTCGCGACCGCGATCGCGACCGTCTCCGCCTCGCGGCAGTAGTCCTGCCGGTCTCGCCGTCCCCGCCGGTCTCGCCGTCCCCGCCGGTCTCGCCGTCCCTCCCGTCGCCCCCGTGCCGTGAGTCGTCCCCGTTACTCGGCGTCCCCGCCGTCCTCGCCGGCCTCGCCGTCCTCGCCGTGCCCGTGGGCGTGGCCGTGCTCGTGGCCGCCGTCGTCCGCGGCCGGCACGGCCTCCAGCCCTTCGGTGCCGAACTCGTCGACGGGGGTGACGCTGTAGTCGACGGTGAGGGTGTCCTTCGTGGCGCGGACCTTCCCGACGAACGTGGAGATGTCGGCGAGGCTCCCCTCGAGGACGAACAGCTCCATACAGTACCGGGAGCCGACGTGGTTGTGGAAGTTGGAGGCGACGAGCCCCTCGTGTTCGTGTCGCAGCCGCATCATCCGCTCCTCGACGCTCGTCGTCTCGTAGTCGAACAGCACCGTCACGACCGCCATCAGCCGGCGGTCCTCCAGCCGCGCGTCCTCGAACTCGCCGAGGAGGTTTCGCGAGGCCTCCCGAACCACCTCGCTACGCCCGGTGTAGCCGTGTTCGTCCGCGAACTCGTCGATCCGGTTGAGCAACTCCTCGGGCATCGACACGCTGACGACGGTCATGTATAATAACTCTCTCCCTTATTGTTATTAATCCTTTAGATCGTCCTCGTCGCTGCCAGCGTGGACGTCGCCGGCCCCGTCGGCGCCGTTCCCCGCCTCCCCGACCCGACCGGCTCCGGCCTCGACGCGTTCCGAGAACCACTCGTAGTGGTCGAGGAGGGCGGTCTCGCCGGCGTCGGTGAGCGCGTAGACGTCCGCGAGCCCCTCGACCCGGCGGGCGAGGTACCCCGCCTCGACGAGCGCGGCCAGGGTGGCGTAGAAGCTCTGGGGGTCGATCCGCTCGTCGTAGTGGGTCTCGAGCCGGCTCTTGAGCGACTGCGCCCGCAGCTCGCCGGCCTCGTAGATCAGCGCACAGCAGTCGCGCCGCCGCCCGCTGTGGAACCACTTCGTCATACGCCGCGTTCCGGTCGCGGCCTCACGACGGTTTCGGTCGAGGGGCGTGAACCGGAGGGACACGATCGGGTCCTCGCGGAAGTCACGACGGGTCCTCGCGGAAGTCACGACGGCTCCCCCCTGGAAGTCACGGGCGCGGTTTCCCGTTCCGCATCCGCACCGTCCAGCACCGCGCCACACCTCACCCCTCCCCAGCCTCGTCGCTGGCGCGGAACCGCGCCAGCGACTCCCTCGCGCGCGACTCGCGGCGTGGCCGCTCGTTTCGCACGCGCCACCGCGACGGAGGGTCGGGTGGGCGTCCCCGTCAGGTCGCTTCCAGCAGTTCGTCGAACGCCTCCACGCGGCGATCGCCGAGGACGCACCGCCCCCGGTCGTCGTGGCCGACGCGCTCGACGTGGACCGCGTCGAGCCCGGCGTTCCAGGCCGCGCCCACGTCGCTCGCGCCGTCGCCGGCGTAGTACCCCCGGTCGCGCGCGTCGACGCCCATCGCGTCCATCGCGACCTTCAGGGGAGCCGGATCCGGCTTCCAGCCGGTCTCGTCGGTACAGCAGACGACGGCGTCGAACCGGGAGCCGAGGTCGAGCCGGTCGAGGACGGGCTCGGCGAGGAACCGCTGGCAGTGGGTGACGAGCCCGACCGGGTGGTCCACGGCGTCGAGCCGGTCCAGCAGGCGGGCGGCGTCGTCGTGGAGGTACGTCGCCTCCGCGCGGGCGACCGGGTCCTCCACGTCGTGGAAGGCCGGCCAGAAGCGGTCGGGATCGACGCCCATCCCGCGGAGGGTCTCGCCGCGCGACCCGCCGAGCCCGTGCCAGAGGACGTACGCCTCGCGGTCGGAGAATCGTCGGCCGAGCCGGTCGCCGACGCGGTCGAACACCCCGCGGGTGTACGCCCACTCGGCGTCGACGAGCGTCCCGTCGAGGTCGAACAGGTGGAAGTCGTACTCGGCGAGGACCATGCCGCCGTTCGTAGGCTCCCCGTCGATAAGTGCGTTGTGGGACCTCGACCGGCGGGCCCGGCGCGGCCGGGTCTCACTCCCGGACGTGGATCGACGACCCGAGGTACTTGTGGAGGACCTCGTCGACCGAGTCCGCGTTGAACCGGTCCAGATCCGCGGCGATCGCGGCCTCGAGCGCGTCGAGGTGTTCCCGGTCCGTTCGGAGCTCGCGGAACGACGCCGCCACGACCTCGACGCCCAGCCGATCGCCGAGGAACCGGCGGGCCGACGGCTCGTCGCCGACCTCCCCGCGCCAGAGCCGGTCGTGGAAGAACAGCCACCCCTCCGTGCCGGGCTCCGCCGCGGGGAGCTCCACCGTCGTCTCGAAGCGGTCCGGGTCGGCGCGCGCCCCGTCGGGATCGAGCCGGAAGGCGACGCGGAAGACGTACGCGGCGTTCACGCCCGCCCGGTCCACCGATCGAAGCATAACGGTTTCGCCGGGCGTCGGCCGCGTCGCCTCTCCCCTCACCGGGGGCGACCGTCAGCGAGGGCGAACGACAAGCTACATACGACCGCGCGGCGTTGTCCTGGTCATGCTGGACCGGCTCCGTTCGGCCGTCGAACGCGCCTACCTGCGGTACCTCCGCCGGCGGGTGGAGACGGTCCCGACCCACGTCGCCGTCATCCAGGACGGTAACCGGCGGTACGCCCGCGAGCGCGGCGGCGACGCCCCGGAGGGCCATCGCGCCGGCGCGGACACGACCGAGCGCGTCCTCGACTGGTGTGCGGATCTGGGCGTCTCGGAGCTGACGCTGTACGCCTTCTCGACGGAGAACTTCGAGCGACCCGACGAGGAGCTCGAGCCGCTCTTCGACCTCCTCGAGGCCAAGCTCCTCGAGTTCGCCGACGCCGACCGCGTTCACGACCAGGGCGTCCAGGTCCGGGCCATCGGCGACGTCGAGCGGCTCCCGTCGCGGGTGCGCGAGGCGGTCGACTACGCCGAGCGCCGGACCGCCGACAACGACCGGTTCACGCTCAACGTCGCCCTGGCGTACGGCGGGCGCACGGAGCTGCTCGACGCGGCCCGCGGGGTCGCCCGCGAGGTCGCCGAGGGCGATCTCGACCCCGCGGACGTGGACGTCGAGACGGTGGAGCGCCGACTGTACGACCGCCCGATCCGCGACGTGGACCTCATCGTCCGAACCGGGGGCGACGAGCGCACCTCGAACTTCCTGCCGTGGCACGCCAACGGCAACGAGGCGGCCGTCTACTTCTGTACGCCCTACTGGCCCGAGTTCTCCGAGGTGGACTTCATGCGCGCGATCCGCACCTACCAGGCACGCGAGGAGTCCTGGCGGCGCGCCCGCGCCGAGCGCGCCGCGGCGCTGGTCCGGGCGGTCGCCGAGGTCGAACTGACGGAGGCCAAGCGGGTGGCACGGCGGCTCCGCGGGCGGCTGCCGCGGAGCGAGCTCGACGCCGTCGCCGAGGAGCTGCCCGAGGACGGGGACGCCTCCGCGACCGATCGCGTCCCCGCGACCGCGACCGCCGGCGTCGACGTCGAGGGCGACTCGGAGCCGGCGGACTGATCGGCCCTGCGGGTGGCCGCGGAGCGGGGTCGACGGGCGAAGGGAGCCGCTACGCCGGATTCTTGCGCGTGAGGTCGCTGCCGCAGACGGGGCAGCGCTCGCGGTTCTCCTCGAAGGTCCGGCTGCAGCCGACACACTGGAACCGCCACTCGCGCTCCTCCGTGATCCCGTCGCGGGCGATGGGTTCGACGCCCAGGTCGAGCCGCTCGGCGACGTTCTGCATCGCGTAGTCGTCGGTGACGAGGACGGCGTCGAGCTCGAGGGCGGTCGCGATCAGCCGCACGTCGGTCTCCGAGAGCTCCGCGGCGTCGCCGGAGCCGCGGGCCGCGCGCTGGACGTTCGTCACCGCCTCCGGGGCCGGCACGTGGATCGTCATCCCCGACCCCTCCATGGCGTCGAACCGGAGCGCGGTCTCGCCGCTGAGCTCGTCGTGGACCTCCGGGACGGAGACCACGGGGTCGTCGGTGGTGTACTCGTGGATGAACGCGGACGTGTCGAGAACTCTCATCAGCGGCCGACGACGATGTAGTCTTTCACCGCCTGTACGTTCGCGACCGGCACCAAGAGTCGCCCCGTCTCGTCGACGTCGAAGGTGACGCGCTCGGGGTTGAGCTGCTCGTGCGGGCTCACGAGCAGGTGGTGGAGCTGCCCGGACTTCAGGTCCATCGTGATGTTGTACAGATCGCCGAGCTCCGTCCCGTCCGACCCCATCACCGCCTTCCCCGAGAGGTTCTCCGCCAGGATGTTCGCCATGTGCGCACGCTTTCGGTCGACGGTATTAAACGCCACGGGCCGTCGGACGGACGGCCGACGGGCCCGCGCGGCCGTCCTCGCCCTCGTCGTCGCGAGCGCGTGATGAAAGGCTTAACTGACGGCCGAGCCGAACGGGACACAACGACCTTCTCGGGGCGATTCTCATGACTGACGACACACACACGGACACCCTTCGGACGCCGATCGTCGCCGTGCTCGGCCACGTCGACCACGGGAAGACGAGCCTCCTCGACGAGATCCGCGGCTCCGCGGTGAGCGAGGGCGAGGCCGGCGCGATCACCCAGCACATCGGCGCGACCGACATCCCGCTCTCGACCATCTCGACGATGGCGGGCGAGCTCGTGAACCCGGACGACTTCGATCTCCCCGGACTGTTGTTCATCGACACGCCGGGACACCACTCCTTCTCGACGCTGCGCGCCCGCGGGGGCGCGCTCGCCGACATCGCGGTACTCGTCGTCGACGTCAACGACGGCTTCCAGCCGCAGACCGAGGAGGCGATAGACATCCTCCGGCGCACGGGGACGCCCTTCGTCGTCGCCGCCAACAAGGTGGACACGACGCCGGGGTGGAACCCCCAGGAGGGCGAGCCGATCCAGCGGAGCCTGGAGGCGCAGTCCGAGCGCGCGGAGTCGATGCTCAACGAGAAGCTCTACGAGATCATCGGGCAGCTCTCCGACGCCGGCTTCTCCGCCGACCTCTACTGGCGGGTTCAGGACTTCCAGAAGAACATCGGGGTCGTCCCCGTCTCCGCGCTCACCGCCGAGGGGATCCCCGACCTCCTCGCGGTGCTGATGGGCCTCTCCCAGCGGTTCATGAAGGAGGAGATGGCGATCGACGTGTTCGGTCCCGGCGAGGGAACCGTTCTCGAGGTGAAAGACGAGCGCGGGTTCGGGGCCACGATCGACACCGTGGTGTACGACGGCGTGGTGCGAAACGGCGACACGATCGTCGTCGGGGGACAGAACGACCCGATCGTCACCGAGGTCCGCGCGCTCCTCCAGCCGCGGCCGCTCGAGGAGATCCGCACCGAGAAGAAGTTCGAGAAGGTCGCGGAGGTCGGCGCGGCCGCCGGGGTGAAGATCGCCGCGCCCGACCTCGACGACGCGATGGCCGGCGCGCCCGTCCGGGTCGTCCGCGACCATCCGGTCGAGGCGGTGATCGAGGAGGTGAAAGCCGAGCTCGCGGAGATCGAGGTCGACACCGCGGAGGACGGCGTCGTAATCAAGGCGGACACCCTCGGCTCGCTGGAGGCCATGGCGAACGCGCTCCGCGAGGCGGAGGTGCCGATCCTGCGCGCCGAGGTCGGCGACATCGCGCCCCGCGACATCGCGGTCGCGGAGACCGCGAACCAGGACGAGCACAAGGCGATCCTGGGCTTCAACGTCGACCTGCTCGCGAACGCCGAGCGGGAGCTCGAGAGCGCCGACGTGAAGCTGTTCACGAACGACGTGATCTACCAGCTGATCGAGGACTACGAGACGTACGTCGAGGAGCGCCAGCGCGCCCAACAGGAGACGGTGCTGGACAAGGTGGTCCGCCCCGCGCGGTTCCGACTCCTCCCCGACCACACCTTCAGACAGAACGATCCCGCGGTCGTCGGCGTCGAGGTCATCTCCGGCACGCTCCAGAACAACCGCAACGTCGGCTACTTCGAGGGCAACGAGTTCGAGCGGGTCGGCGGGCTCTCGGGGATCCAGAAACAGGGCGACGACGTCGACGAGGCCCGCGCCGGCGAGCGCGTGAGCATCGCGATCGACGGCCCCACGGTCGGCCGCGACATCGAGGAGGGCGACACCCTCTGGACGGAACTCCCCGAGAAACACGCGAAGATCCTCGAACAGGAGCTGAAAGAGGAGATCACCGCCGACGAGCGCGAGGCGCTCGCCGGCTACCTCGAGACGCGTCGGAAGCGGGACCCCTTCTGGGGGAAGTGACCCGCGGGACCGGTCGACTCAGTCGTCCGCGGGCGCGGCGCCCGGCGTCGCCGCGCCGAGCCCGGACGCCATCCCCGCGACGACGCGCTCGTTGTCGGCGACCCACCGGAGCAGCAGGAACGCGAAGACGTACTTCGCCACGATGTCCATGCCGCTGTAGGCCCACGAGGTGATCGCGACGTCGAGCAGCGCGAACCCCTCCGCGCCGAGCGCCCAGAAGATCGGGTAGCCGAGCCACAACACCACGGTCAGTACTTTCAGCGTGTCGAAGATCTCGGCGGTGCCGGCCGCCTCGGCGTCGGCGGACCACTCGACGAGGAGCACGTACAGCACCACGGCGAAGAACGCGCAGCTGATCGCGTACCAGAACCAGCGGAGCGCGTACGACGACGTGGTCAACGCGGCGGCGAGCCCCGTGACGCACATCCCGACGTCCATCACGATCGCCGTGAACAGCTTGGTGACATTCGATCCGGCGAGCAGCCCGAGCGTGAGCAGGATCATCGGCGTCGACAGCGCCCACGTGAGGTACCGACCCCACATCGTGAGCACCTCCTCGCCGGCCAGCGGGTGGCCGGCCGGCATCTCGAGGAAGCTCACCGTGAGCCCGGAGGCCAGTCCCAGGTAGCTCGAGATGGAGACGAGCGGGACCATGAGCGTCGCGACGAAGATGAGCCGCGAACGCGGGTCCTCCACGTTTCGACCCATGTAGACGAAGAGCAGGATCGACAGCCCCGCGAGCGCGATGTTCGCCCAGAAGGAGAGGTTCAACAGCCGGTCGGCGCGTATCTCTCGATACACGTCGGTCTGTGTTAACTCCAACGGGAGGGCCTGTGACGCCACCGCCAGGTCAGCCGCGGCTGTCTCTATCATGCGGTATCCTGAGGTTAGCGGGAAGGAAAATAAGTAATGTACCCAACCAGTATGGTACTCGACCGGAAGTCAGCGACGGCGGGGCGGTCGTCGGGGCCGATTCCCGCACGACGGGGCCAACCGCGGTATTCAAACCGCCGAAACCCTGAGGACGGACATGCACCGGAGACGGTTCCTCGAGCGCGCCGGAGCGGCCGGCGTCGCGGTCGGGACCTCCCTCGCCCTCGCCGGCTGTCTCGCGGACCAGTACGACGTCGGGATGACCGCCACCGGGTTCGTCCCGGAGGCGGTGACCGTCGAGGTCGGGGACCGCGTCGTCTGGGAGAACACGAGCGTCCGCGGCCACACCGTCACGGCCTACGAGGACGCGATCCCCGAGGCCGCCGAGTACTTCGCCTCCGGCGGGTTCGAAAGCGAGGCCGCCGCCCGCGCGGCGTGGTCCGACGAGTTCGGCGGCCGCCTCGAGAACGGCGACCGCTTCTCGCACACGTTCTCGGTCCCCGGCCGCTACGACTACGTCTGTATCCCCCACGAGACCGGCGGGATGGTCGGGGCCGTGATCGTCGAGGAGTGAGAGGGGGCGTCCCCCGGCCGTCGCGGCCCGGATCGTCGATCCCACGCCGGCCGGAACCGACGAAACCCATTAGCGCACGCGCCACCAATCGACGGCAACACGCGATGGACCCATCCAGCCTGCTCGGCGTCGACGTCCTGTTGTTCCTCGCCATCGGCCTGCTCGGCGGGGCCCACTGTATCGGGATGTGCGGGCCGCTCGTCACGACGTACGCGGCCCGGATGGACCCCGACGCGGGCCGGACCGACGGCGGGACGCACGGGACCGGCGCGGCCGACGGCGGCGCGGGCGGCGCGGCGACGACCCGGACCGACCGCGACGCCCGCGGCGGCCACCTCACCACCTACGAGGTACGCCAGCACGCCCTCTTCAACCTCGGCCGGACGGCGAGCTACGCGCTGATCGGGACGGCGCTCGGCGCGCTCGGCGGGGTCGTTCTCGTGACGACCGCGACGCTGACGGGCGCGGCGGGGACGGTCCGGGGCGTCGTCGGCCTCGGCGTCGGCGCGCTCGTGATGGCGGTCGGCGCCCGGTACGTCCTCGGCGGCGCGACCGGCGGCGTCCACCTGCCCGGCCTCGGACGGGTCACGGCCTGGCTGACCGGCCACGTCGACCGGCTCGCCAACGGGCCGGGGATCGTCGCACTCGGCGCGGTCCACGGGCTCCTCCCCTGTCCGATCCTCTACCCGGCGTACCTCTACGCCTTCGCCAGCGGGTCGGCGCTGTCGGGGGGGCTCGCGCTGGCCGCGCTCGGCGTCGGGACGATGCCCGCGGTGTTCCTCTACGGCACCCTGATCGGGAGCGTCGACGCGGTACACCGCCGGCGGGTCCACCGACTCCTCGGGGTCGCGTTCCTCGCGCTCGGCTACGTCCTGTTCGCCCACGGGCTGATGTCGGTCGGGGTCCACGTCCCGCACCCGCGGCTCCCGTTCTGGAACCCGCTCGACGCGGGAATGAGCGGGATGGCGGGGATGGACGGGATGACTGGAATACTCGGTCTCGGAGGTGCCTGAGCATGGCCGCGGAGGACGGAACGACCGCCGACGCGAGCGCCGACCGCCCCTTCCCCGACTGTACGCTCTGTGACCTCCCGACCGAGGGCGTCGACGTCGTCGACGACGACGGCAACCGGTTCTGCTGTGCCGGCTGCCGGGACGTGTACGACGCGCTCGGCGACGTCGACGTGGACGCCGAGGAGGTCGCGGCGCGGCGGGACCGGGACGGAGGCGGCGGGAACGATCGGGACGGAGCCGACGACACGGTCCCGGCCGACCACGACGCGACGTTCCTCGAGGTCGACGGGATGCACTGTGCGACCTGCGAGGCCTTCATCGAGACGGTCGCGACCGACACCGAGGGCGTCAGCGCCGCGAGCGCGAGCTACGTCACCGACACGGTCCGGATCGACCACGACCCCGGTGCCGTCTCCGCCGACGACCTGGCCGACGCCGTGAGCGGCCTCGGCTACAGCGCGTACTCCCGCGACGACGCCTTCTCGCGGCGGCAGTCGGACAACATGGCGACCGCGCGCCTCGCGATCGGCGTGCTCGTCGGGATGGCGGTGATGCTCCAGTACGTCGTTCTGATCTACCCGACGTACTTCGCGTTCCCGTTCTACAACGAGCGGACCCTGGAGTACCTCAACCAGGCGATGTCGTCGACGTCGGGGACGTACTTCTTCATCGTGATCGGCGTGTTGACGACGATCGTCCTCCTCGTCACCGGCAAGCCGATCCTCAGGGGGGCGTACGTGAGCGCGCGGACGCGGTCGCCGAACATGGACCTGCTCGTGGCGCTCGCCGCCGTCAGCGCGTACCTCTACAGCACGTTGGCGGTCGCGCTGCTCCCCGACCCCTCCATCTACTACGACGTGACCGTCGCGATCGTCGTGATCGTCACCGTCGGCAACCACTACGAGTCCTCGGTCAAACGGCGGGCCACGGAGCTCCTCTCCGACCTCACCGCGGTTCAAGTGGACACGGCGCGGCGGGTCGGCCGGGCCGGAGCGGGGGAACACGACGAGAACGGGGCCGACGGCGAGCCGACCGAGGTCGCGCTCGACGCGCTGGAGCCGGGCGACCGCGTGCTCGTCCGCGCGGGCGAGCGGGTTCCCGTCGACGGCGAGGTGGTCGACGGCGACGCCGCGGTCGACGAGTCGGTCGTCACCGGCGAGTCGATGCCGGTCCGCAAGGAGCCCGGCGACGCCGTGGTCGGCGGCTCCGTCGTCGCCGACGGCTCGCTGGCGGTCGCCGTGGGCGAGGAGGCGAGCTCGAGTCTCGACCGCGTCGCGGAGCTCGTGTGGGACCTCCAGAGCGGCAACCACGGCGTCCAGAAGCTCGCCGACCGGCTCGCGACCGTCTTCGTCCCCGTGGTGCTCGCGATCGCGGTCGTCGCCGCCGCGGCCAACCTCGCGCTCGGGAACGGGGTCGCGACCGCGATGCTCGTCGGGCTCACGGTGCTCATCGTCTCGTGTCCGTGCGCGCTCGGGCTCGCGACCCCGCTCGCGGTCGCCGCCGGGATCCGCGACGCGCTGGAGCGCTCCATCGTCGTCTTCGACGACACCGTCTTCGAGCGGATCCGCGGGGCCGACACCGTCGTCTTCGACAAGACCGGGACGCTCACCACCGGCGAGATGCGCCTGCTCGAGCGCGACGTCGACGACGACCTGCTCGCGGCCGCCGCGGCGTTGGAGTCGCGGTCGGCACACCCGGTCGGTCGGGCGATCGCGGCCGCCGTCGACGAGGCCGACGCGCGAGGCGGGACCGCGGCCGCCGACGGCGGAGCGGTGACCGAGGGGGCGGGCGACGCTTCCGAGGGCGAGGCCGCGGACGTCGGCGTCACGGGCGACCCGACCGTCGAGGCGTTCGAGAGCCACCCGCGGGGCGTCTCCGGCGTCGTCGACGGCCGCGAGGTCGTCGTCGGGCACCCGGCCCTGTTCGACGAGCGGGGGTGGACCGTGCCCGAGGCGATCCGCGAGGCGGTCGCGGCCGCCCGCGACGTGGGGCGCGTCCCGGTCGCGATCGGGCGCGACGGCGCTGCCGAGGGGCTCGTCGTCGTCGGCGACGAGCTGCGCGAGGGGTGGGAGGAGACGGTGACCGCGCTCGCGGACTCGGGCGTCGAGGTGGTCGTGTTGACGGGCGACGACGCGCGCGCGGCGACCGTCTTCCGCGAGCACGACGCGGTCTCGGAGGTGTTCGCGGGCGTGCCCCCGGAGGGGAAAGCCGAGACGGTCGAGCGGCTGAAGGGTCGCGGGCGGACCGTGATGGTCGGCGACGGCACGAACGACGCGCCCGCGCTCGCGGCCGCGGACCTCGGGATCGCGCTCGGCGGCGGCACGGCGATGGCGGCCGACGCGGCCGACGTGGCGGTCGTCGACGACGACCTCGTGTCCATCGAGACGGTCTTCGCGCTGTCGCGGGCGGCGGGGCGGCGCGTGAAGGGAAACATCGGCTGGGCGTTCCTGTACAACGCGGTCGCGATCCCGCTTGCGGTGACCGGACTCCTGAACCCGCTCTTCGCCGCGGTCGCGATGGGGCTGTCGAGCCTGCTCGTGGTGACGAACTCCTCGCGGCCGCTGTTGAAGGAGTGAGGACCTGGATCGAACGAACACGTCCGACGTTTGACCCGCCGCCCCGATTGTGAGTGGATCCGACCCGTATTCATGGGGGACGATCGACGACAGATCGTTGCTGATTGGCTCACGATGTCTACTGGGTTCTGGATCGGAAGAGAAGCAACGAGCCCAATTCCGCGCCCCAAGGTGAGAGGTCACTCTACTGGAGCCTGAAGGTCCGCCATGTGCCGGGCGCGATAGAAACCCACATAGCGCGTAAGCAATCGCCACCCGATGACTGCGAGGCCCGCACCTGAAGCGTTTGTGAAAACATCGTCGTAGGCTGCGGTGCGGGCGGTGAGTGTTGACTGTAGTAACTCGATTCCGACGCCGTATGCGGCGACGACACAAAAAACAATGGTGAGAATTTGCGGTCGTGTTTAGTTAGTAGCATTCAGCCATCGAGCGAAGCTCTGTAACCAATTTTCGGCGGTCGCTGGTTCGACGTGGCTGAAACAGTTCGAAAACGACGAGGTTCGGCGCTTTAGTTCTCGAAAAATGCGTTCGATAGCATTTCGATTTCCGTGGCGTTCTGTCTGAAATCGGAGTCCAGCTCGGGAAAGCGCAGTTTGGAGGTGTTTCGCTCCGTCAACGAGAAATACGGAGGATTCGACATCGTGTCTTTGACGCAATTCGCGCAGGAAAATTTCTGTGAGAGCGGTCGTAGTCGTCGCAAACAACCGGACGTGAAGCAGTTCGTTTGACTGCGGATCGGCGGCGGCATACAGCCAAAATTGCTGATCGTTGATCCGAATCACCGTTTCGTCGAGCGCAATCTGATTCGGTGATCTCCCAGATTCCGGCTGTAGATCGGCTTTCTGAACCCAATCGTGGACGGCCTTTCGACTGCGTTGGACACCCAGCGAACCGAGCAATTCGACGGTATTCGACAGCGAGAGTCCCGCAACGTGGGATTGAATACCCAACTCCATCGCCGGCTCGGGTGTCCGCTCGCGCTCCACAAAATCCAAATCAATCCACTCTCTATGACCGTTGAGGCGGGCAATTTCTGCCATAGACCAGCAAGAAATTCTCCCGCCTCACTTTTCACGCTTAACTAAACACGACCGAATTTGCCAATTCGGCCGCAAGGTGTCATGAAGTGTGTATGCGAGCGTCGCGGCGAGTGCACCGTATGCGAGCAGATGAAGCCACGTGGAGAAGCCGATAACATCGAATGGCCCGGTTCGGAACGTCCCGCTTCCTGGCGCGGGGACGATCGAGTACAACAGAATAACGGACGCAACGACCGCGACCGCAGCCCAGCGAACTCCCCGCGGGATCAACGGGAGTCGGATCCGAACCATCGTCACTCAATGATGAGTGATCGGACCTAAAGCGTGCGGTTCAACCGTGTCACCGAAGATCGAATGGTATCGTTTCGGCAGATCTCCATGAGAGTGGGGGTATTTCACGGGGAAGTTCAAGGTGAAATCCCTCTTCACCGCAGGTGGGATGTCAACTTGTCACAGGCGGGCTGATTCCGTTGGACAATCCTTGGTATCGCTCCCACAGCAGTACCGCTGGCGGTAGCGCCACGACGGTAAACACAAACGAGTACACGACACTCAGTGCCATCAAGAGCCCGAAGTCGCCAAGCACTGGTGTGATCGCAAGCGCAAGCGCACCCGTCCCAAGCGAGGTTGTGAGCATGCTCCCGAGCAGAGCACCACCCGTTCCTGAAAGCGTAATGATCATCGATTCGTGAGCGTCAGCACCTGCGTTGAACTCGTCGATGAATCGGTGAGTGGCGTGAACGGAGTAAGCGATACCGAGACCGATAGAGATCGAGAGGATCGTCGCCGTCAGAGCGTTGAGAGACAATCCAAGAAATCGCATCGTCCCAAGTAACACCGCGATGGCAATCAGGATGGGAAAGAGGTTGACGATACCAAGAAGCGGCTTCCCTTCCAAGACTGCGTACGCGATAATTAGGAATACCCCAGTTAATCCCATCGCGAGGACAAGCCCCATGATCGCCGAATCAAAAATAATGTCCGTTACGGCATCGAAGACCACAAGCTGACCGGTTGCGGTTGTCTCAAACCGGAATTTCTCGGCAAATTCACGGGAATCAGCTGCGGCTTCCGCCTGTGAGGCACCTGATTCTATTGCGTAGTCAACTTGTGCGCTCCGCCGGTCTGGCGTGAGATACTGCTCCGCTCGATCACCGCTTGAGGAGGCGAATAGCTCGTCGTAGATCAGTCCGAGATTGCGGTCAGGAACGCCGTTACCATCCACGTCATTTCGAGCGATGAGTTCGGCAAACGCCGGATCTCTCTCCGCATGTGACTGTATCACCGTCACGATGCTCGTCGGCCGGGCGGCTCCCCCACCACCGACTGCAAGCGCTCCTGGCGCGTCATCGTTCGGATCCGCAAGCGCCTCCAACGCATGGTCCTCCTCAAAGTTTCCTTCGACATACAGTGTAACTGATTGGTCTTGATTCGTTGAAAAGCGATCTTCGAGGAGGTTGATTGTCTCGGTAACAGTGTACTCACTGGGTGCGAACGGTTCTGGTAGCTCAGTCACGTATGCCGGCTGCTCTTCGGGCGGGAGGAAGTCCTCCGTTTCGAAGGAGGTGTCCACACCACTGCCATACGCGCCGGCCATTCCGCCCGTCACGAGCAACACGACAACGAAGGCGATCGGCGCGTACCGACTCACCTGTGCCGGAAACGTGAGCAGTTTCCCCAGTGTGGAATCCTCCGAGGAGATCGGCGCAGAGTTGAATTCAGGCACGTTGTACTGTTCGCGTAGTTTGTCGACCTCAATTTTCGCGGCAGGGAGAAATAGCCCGAAAATCAGGAAGGTGAACACGATCCCGATCGCCGAGGCAATCCCCATGTTCCGGATCGGCGTGAGGTCTGATATCACGTTCGCACCGAAGCCGAACACGGTCGTCACGGTGACGATAATAAACGCGATCATCAACTGATTATTTGCCTCACGCATCGCCTCAACCGCCTCGTATCCAGCAGCCGTCTCCTCGCGGTAGCGATTAATGATGTGTATCCCGAAGTCGACACCGACTGCGAGCAGTAACACGGGCACCGAGATCATTTGCTGATTGAACGGAATCCCGGAGAAACCAAGGAATCCGAACGTCCAGATCACGGTCATGAGAAGCGATAACAGCCCGAGCGAGAGATCGATCGGGTCACGATAAGCGACGATCAGGAACAACAACAACAACAGCACAACGACGGGCATGACAATCGTGAGAGAATCTCCGATGACTGCCCCGAGTTCTGCGTTCGTGATCCCGCCACCGAACGCCGTGATCTCACCGGGTTGATCCGACGCGATCGACCGGATCGTCGTCTGAATTTCTTGGAGATCTCCGGAGGAGAAGCCTGTAGGAACGTCGTGTGAAACGACTGTGATCGACGCAGAAGCGCTCGCACTCGTCGGGTTGAAATCAGTCGAGAGGGTTCCGGTGAATCGCTGATCCTCAGAAAGGCTCCGAACGGTCTGCCGGATACGAGTCTCACTGGTTGACTCGATCACCCGCCGCTGTTCGGCCGGAGTAGTCGCCGATGGATCGATCGTCTGTGCGACTACCGTAGCGGGGCCGTTCGAGGAGGCAACTCGAAGGTCATCACGTGAGTTGATCTCCTCTAAGACGACGAGATCTCTGCGTAGTGCTTCCTTGGTGAGTACGTTACTTCCAGAGTGGATGAGCTGTGTCGATTCTTCCTCGGCTGCGAATGGATCCTCGAACTCCTCGTTGATGGCGTCGAGTGCCTCCTGTTCCTCAAGCCCTTCAGTGAACGAGTCAGTGGCCTCTGTATCCGTGCTGACGAGCCCCATACCACCGGCGAACACCAGGGTGAGTACGAGAAACGCGACGATAATCCGCCGCGGGCGGTCAACGATGGTGTCGTTAAGCCGCCGCGTCCACTCCTCGGTTCGCTCGCCGAGCGACATCTGCTACTGCCCTCTCCGGTAGATGACGAGTCCAGCTGTCCCGATGACGAGAAGCGCAATGATGATGATCGGAAGCGGCAGCCCGCCATCTTCGCTTTCGACCACGTCGATCGGAACGCGGGACGTATCAGTCAGTTGGCTATCACCGTCTGCGTCGTCATATCGGAAATCAAGCGAGATTGGATACGTACTTCCCGGTGTCGCTGATCCGGTAGTCGTCAGCTCGAAGGTCATAGTCGTCGTTTCGCCGGGGTCAAGTGACTGAACGTATCCGGTGTCTGTGTTCCCAGTAGCAAGCGGATCATCAGCAAACAGGCGGGCCTCGATGTCACTGGCGGGTTCATCCATATTGTTCGTCACCGCGACATCGACGGTTCGGGTTCCGCCCGCCGCAATCGTGCGGTTTTCGATCGCTACCGTGAATCGATCGCGTTCAGGGGCAACCTCAACATTGACCGCGAGATTCTCGTCAGCCCGGATCTCACCGTCATCGTTACGATACTGGACTGTGAGATCCAGCGAGCGGAGGCCAGCCTCAGCTTCACCACCGATCGCAATCGGTAGCGTGAAGTTTTCAGATTCTCCGGTGTCGAGCGTTCCGACCGCAGCCGAGCGCTCAATGGGAAGGACGTTCTGATTTTCACCTGTATACTGGACCACGACGGTGTGAGCCGACACGGGTCCATTGTTGCTTACTGTCCCCCGCAGTTCGCCGTCTTCGTTGACACGCAGATCGGATTCGATATCGGTGAGCGTGAATTCCTGTTCGGAGGCAACCGCGGCATTAACGACGAGATCGTCGTCGACGCGGGTTTCCCCCTCGTCAGTGTAATATCGTACTGCCATCTCCAATGAACGGAGACCGGCCTCGGATTCGCTGCTGATCGAGATCGGGAGCGAGAAGTTTACGGCCTCACCGGGAGCAAGCGTCCCAACAGCAGCCGAACGATCATCCGGTAGCACGGTCTGGTCATCGCCCGCATACTGGACCACGACACTGCGAGCCGGAAGCGGTCCCTCGTTGCGCACGGTACCGACCAGATCACCGTCTCCACCGACCCGAAGCGTCGAATCGATGTCGGTGAGATCAAACTCCTGTTCAGCCAGTGGAAGGACGCCGAGCGAAAGTCCACTATCAGTGCGAGCAATCCCATCAGGATCCTCAAACTGGACGGAACCAGCGAGCGTGTACTGCTGGACTGGGAGACCACTTGCGACGCCTACGTCATACGCAACAGTAGTCGTTTCACCGGGTTCGAGTCGTTCGACTCGAACCGTGTCTGATTCGCCGCCGCTCACGGTGACACTCTGACTCTGCGTACCGAACGTCACGTCCGCGTCGTAGGCAACCTCCGTACCAACGTTCTCGATTGTCGCCTCAACCATACCGCTGTCACCGACCTGCGTGTTGCTCTCGACATCGACGACCTGGAAGCGGGCGTCATCACGCACGCGAAGATCAACTTCTCTAGAAACCGTCACAGTGCGACCCTCGCCGGAAGAGTAGTACGAGTAGGTCAGGTCAAGATCGAGTGAGTACGTGCCAGCGTCGACATCATCCGGCACGTTAATACTTACAGGTACCTCTCCCGGTGCGTTCGTGGTCACGCCACCGATCGCGATCTCACCGGATTCGACTGAGAGTGGACCATCCGCCTCGGCGTCGACACGGACGTTACGTGCGGTAGTTACGGTTTCAGCCACGGACGGATCGCCGAACCGAAGGTTTCCATCATTGGCGATCGTCAACTCGACCTGATTCGTCTGTCCCGGTACGAGGTTCGGATTTGCAGCGTACACATCGAGATCAGGCGACCCACCAACGTTGCTTGTCGCTTGTGCGGGTGCGTCCGAAACTGTACTACTGCCCATCGCTGCGGCCGTACTACTTCCTACAGCGGTTCCACTAGATTCGAGGCCACTCAGCTCCGCACCGACAACGCCGACACCGATGCCACTCGTGACGAGCAGAACACTCACGAGAATGACGGACAGCGGTCGGGTTCGCATTCGCTACCTCTCCCCCACCGGTTCAACAGTTCGGTGCCCGGCGGGTGACAGACACTCGGTTAGAGGGCGGAACATCATCGACAAGATACTGAAGGACTTCACACACAGTGCTTGGTTCACGAATCAATAAACGTTTTGTTCTCCGAATCGAATAGCCGGTATGGAGCATAACAGGAATGCCTCGCATCATGGTCAGAGAACATGACGAATTTCACTGATGAGGAACGAGATCGCGTTCGAGTAGAGTTACTCGAGGCGGGACACGACCTTTTCGCCAAACATGGCTTCGATCGCACGCGCATAAGCGACGTGACCGATGCGGTTGGGATCGGGACGAGTACGTTCTATCAGTTCTTCGATTCCAAAGAGGAACTGTACCACGCGGTGCTGATCGACGAGCGTGACCGGCTGTTTGAAACACTGGAGTCAGCGGTAGCCGACGCGGAGACCCCGCACCAGGAAGCGGAGACGATCCTACGGACGACGTTAACCGAAGTACAGTCGAACCCCCTGATCCGACGGCTGTTCGTCGACGGCAAGATCCGAATCATCGAAGATCAGTTGGACGAGGTTACCGACGAGGGTGACCAAGAGAGTCACTGTTCGGAGTCACTGTCGACATACGATCGAATCCTTTCGCAACCGGAAGAATGGGTGGACCGTGGGATAGTACGGATCGATGATCCCGATATCGTGCGCGGCCTCTTCCGATCGATATTGTTTGTCACACAGGCGCGCGAGACGCCCGTCATTCCGGACGGGTCCTACGAGCCCATCGAAGACGCACTGATCGAGACGATCGTTGCTGGGTTATTTGAAACGGAACACTAGTACGTCCCGTGTGACATCCCGAGTTGGCTCTCATGAGCGAATCGGGATGATCGGTACTAGGAATCTACTGATTCGGAGAACTCCTCTAGTGATGTTTCGGCATCGAGGATCGTTTTCGTCGCGTCAGTCTCGCGTCAGACACATGATCCGAAAACGACATTCACACTACTTCTCGCGCCGATTGTGACGGTTTCACACACTCTCGACTACACACAAAGTATTTATAAGAACCGTCGTATTGTCCTGATGCCCCTATCCCCGAACGCGGCAGGAGCGAGTAATCCGGCACACGTGTACCGTCTCACACTGCGGGAACGATGTGAGACGGAGTGTGGTGGACAAAACTGCTGACGCACTCGGAACGCAGACAGACAACAAACAATGACAAACGACAATACACGTACGAAGGCCAACGCGGTCTTCTTCAGCGTCATCATGGTGCTTTCCATGGTGGCGGTTGGCTTCGCTGCTGCGCCAGCAGCAGCAGCCAATTCAGGAAGCGTAACGTTTGATGACCAAGATCTTGGTTCAGATGGTGCTGTAGACGTTGAGGTAGACAGCCTCAGCGGTCCCTCCGGCAATAATGTCACGGCTGTCGTCACCTACACCAGTGGTGGCACCACGACGGTTGCAGGAATCAACACGACAGATGTTGGCAGTCCCGACGGGACAGTCTCCGTTGACATCGGAGACGCCGGTGGATTCCCCGGTACTCACACTGCCCACCTGTTCAACCCCAGTACTGCGCCAAGCCTGAGTGTTAGCGGCACGGTTTCTACCAGCCAAGCTAACCAGGCGTTCGCCTCTGACACCGCTGCGGTTACTGCTCAGCGGTCCGCAGGCACTGGTGATGTCTACAATGGTTCCACCGTCTATCAGGGTGAGGACGACCTGACCTTCATTGACGATGATGGTTCGACGGTCACGCCCGGCGCACTCCAGAAGACCGCTGGATCCGCCGAGGGTACGTCGCTTCAGCTGCCGATAGCCACCGATGCGGCGACCGGCACGTACGCGACGAGCAGCGGGTTCGAGGTCATCGTTCAGGAGCCTCGTATCACCACCTCTGAGGTCCAGATCAGCGGTTCTGGATCTGACGTCAGTCAGGTCGGTCCTGACGCCGCTGACAACCTCGACATCGTCGCTGAGTGGAACTTCCCCGAAGCCGAGGATCTTTCCATCACAGTCGAGGACCCGAGCGGCACGGACATCACCGGCGAGGTTGTCCCTGGTTCGACAACTCTCTCTGGCGGTGATGATTCCACTAGCCTCGATCTCTCCGGCGAGGACGCTGGTGAGTACACCGTCATCTTCGAGGGTAATGACAACCTCGACCACGATGAGGTTGTCGAAGAGTACACCATCGAGTTCACGACTGACGACACAGTGCAGGTCGAGGTCAGTGAAGAGTCGGTCACGCAGGGTGAAAACCTTGAGTACACCGTGAGCGGTGGGACGAACGGTCAGTTCCACACCGTCACTATCGATGCGGAGGACTTCCGCAGCGACAACATCGATGATGTCTTCCGCAACGTTGGAGACACTTCGCAGGTTGGCTTTGCCAACAGCACTAGCAACAACGCTAATCCCTCGACTGCGGACGTTGCCTACGCTGTCGTCGAGATCGACGGCACCACGGCAACTGGATCCATCGACGCGGGTACTCTCGATGACGCGTCAATAACTCTTGACGTGTATGAGGCGAATTCGTCCGACCAAGTCGATTTCAGTGGTGACTCCATTGATGATACCTCGTTCGATGTCGAGTCGGGCGAGATCACCATCGAGAGTCCCGACAACCAGTACACGATCGGCTCTCAGGTCGACATCAACGGAACTGCCACCAGTGCTGAGGCCGTGGACGTTTACGTCCGCAGCAACAACGAGTGGCGGCTCCTCTACCCCGACATCGATGTCGACTCCGCTGATGAGTACGAGCAGGAAGAGGTCGTACTGAGCAGCCCCGGTCTCAACGTGAACACGCCCGGTGCCGATCTGCTCTCGCAGGCTGGAACCTACCGTTACGGTGTCGTTGACCACAGTGAGTTCAACGGTTCCACGACGGTTGAGACGACTGCTTTCAGCCGTGCCACGAGCACACAGCAGTCCCTGACGACGGTCCAGGGTGAGCTGTCCGCTCAGCTCGAGACGGTTAACGGCCAGATCAACACTCTCGATAACGCTGCCGACATCACGGGTACGGCAGAGGGTCAGGACACGATCGCACTCGTCTACGTCGACTCTCGCGGTAACGTCGCCGCGGAGACGGTCGACGTGGACGACGACGGTACCGTCGACGTGGAAGACAATACCGTCCCGAACGTTGGCGCCAACCCCAATGGGGTTTCGCTGAACGAAGGGACGGTGACTGCCCACTTCATCTCACAGAGTCGTGACAATACAGTCGGTGACGGCGAACTCCCCACCGGTAGCGCTAGCAATAATGTCCAAGACCTGGTCGACTGGGTCAACAACGATGTTACCCAGCGCTCGGTGACTGGGGACCAGGCTCGCTCGCTGATCGTTAGCGAGACGACGGACGACACGGCCAGTGACGACCTGATGGTCACCCAGAGCTTCCGGTACACGGAGAGCCAGACGACGCTTCAGTCCATCTACCCTGATGTGGCTCAGGCAGACGGCATCAACCCGGTTGCGACCGGTGAAACGATGGTCGTTGAGGGCATGACGAACCTGCGCCCCGACGACAACTCGATCACCGTTGAGGTTCTGAACCAAGACGGTGACTCGCTGGTTATCTCCAGCACTGACGAGTGGGCCACGAGTGGTCAGTGGAACACTTCCGTCGACACGAGCGACCTCGAACCCGGTACGTACGTCGTCGAAACTGACGACGGCGAGAACACGGACCGCGCTGAGGTCGAAATCGTCGAGGAACGCGACACCGGGAGCCCGGAATTCTCGGTCTCCGATCTTAACCCGCAGGACGTCACTGTCACGCAGGGTGACGCGATCGATGTCTCTGCGATGATCGAGAACACGGGCGACGCTGCTGGTAGCCAGACCGTCGAGTTCCAAGTTGGCGGGAACACTATCGCGTCCGAAGAGGTTGAACTGGACGCTGGTGGAAGCCAGACGGTCGAGTTTACTGGCATCGACACGTCCAGTCTCGATGCTGGTGACTACGAGCACGGTGTCTACACCGACGACGACAGCCAGACGGCCACGCTGACCGTCGAAGCTCCCGACACCGGTGGCGATGACGGTGCCTCCGACGACGGTGCCTCCGACGACGGTGCCTCCGACGACGGTGCCTCCGACGACGGTGCCTCCGACGATGGTGCCTCCGACGATGGTGCCTCCGACGACGGTGCCTCCGACGACGGTGCCTCCGACGACGGCTCCGGTGACGGCAGCACCGACGACAGCACGCCCGGCTTCGGCGCGCTCGTCGCTCTCGTCGCGCTCATCGCCGCTGCGCTGCTCGCGACGCGCCGTCGCGACTAACTAACAAAAAACACCGGGCGATCCGTTCGCTCGGCCTTCCGCGATTTGAATTCTATTTTTGGTGCGTGATGTACTCCACTCTGAGCTACAGCGCTCAGCACCACCAGTTGCGACCGTTGTTGGACGTGAGCGAATAAGGTGAAATAATTCACCAAGTGGTCACAAAGGGCTGTGTTGAATCGCCATACAGCAGCGAGGTAGGGCGCTAAATCATAGGAGCTGAAGCGAGAGACTTCAGTTGCCTATGACCCAATCTCCCGCTTCATCGGGGAAGTTGTGCCGGTTGCTCAAGGAGTTACTGGCGATAGAGACGAATTCGCCGCCCCGGAAGATGCGGCGGATTCGCGGATTACGCACTCGTTTCCTCCATTGTCTGCGGATTTACCTCGATTCATCGTACCGCATGACGATCGTTCCGCGAGATCGCTCTGATGTGTGTCGTCTATAACATCAAACGCTTCGTCAAACAGTGAATCTCTCTGCCTTACAGCGATTCAACACAGTCTCACAAAGTTAATCTTTCTCAAAGAGATCATCGACTACGGACATCAAAAGTCTTGAGAGTATGTCATGAGGTGACAGAAAGTATTTACCCACCACAGCGATACATCCGGTAGTGAAATGAACACACGTCCGGCTCTCGTCGTGCTGGTCGTGATGGTTGCTCTCATTGCACCGATCACGACTGTAACGGCACAATCTGATATCGCTGTCGGGTTTGGCGACTCTCAGTCTACAGTGACACAAGGGGATGTCGCAACGATCGATCTTCAATTACGGAACACCGAGGAAGCTGACCTCCGTGTCCGGTCATCTGATCGGAGCTTTCGTGCTACACTTCGTGTCCGTGATGGTGACAACGACGGAACCGTCCGGGTTCGTTTCAATACGTTCCGTGCTACCAGTGATGATCGGGGTCCTACGTTCGTGGCCACCGACGCTGCGGATGATGTCGAAACTATCTCCTCTTCGTATGAAGGCTCTGGAGACGTACTCGACAGTGGCCGGTACAACCTAATCGTCTCAACGGCTGAAACGAGCGTCGCATCCAAACTGTATCTTGAAGAACCTGGTGACGCTGGCGGGAGTAATACGACCGTTGTGGCTCCCGAGACGCCACTTCCGAGAGTAACCACTGATGTAGCTGACTCTACTACTAGTCTGAATATTGACGGAGAGGCGAACGTGTCGACGGCCGCTACCGGAGACCACATCCGTACACGGTTTTCTGTCCCTGGACTCGGTGGCATTGTCGACGCAGATCCGCCAGTCCGCAATTTCGTGTTCGCTGCGAATAGTTCCCCCGGTGCCCGGACTACACACACGATGTCTATCTCGCCAAACGAATCGGTTTCTGTGCATTCGATGACGATTGATTATCATGTTGGTAGCAGCTCTGATGTCGCAGATGTTTCTAAGATTTCACAGAGTGATATCAAGACTCTCGGTATCGACACCACGGGCGACGGCTACATTGACCGTTCCGAGTTGCTCTCGATTCAGAACATTCGAACGGAGAGCAACGGTCGGCTCACGGTGACCTTTGACCAGTCGATCGATATCAACGCGAATGACAGCTTCTTCGCGTCATACATCGTACGAAATCCTAATGTGACTGGATCACATGACGTCGGGGTTACGCTCTATGGTGAGAATGAAACGGTGCGAGAGGAGGGAATCGTCCTGTATGGTCCTGCCGGACAGGGAACGCTCGGATACGGTGTCGATCTCCGGATCAAATCCGTCGACCAGAGAACGGAGGCGATTGCGCCGCTAGCTACGCTCAAATCGGTCTACGATTCGGATGCGAATGATCTCGTCGCCGAAGTGAATACGAGCGAACTCAAGCCGGGAGAATACGAGATCAGTCTTTCGGTGGATGAAACCGCCCCTGAGACCCTTCCGCGGACGGAATTGACTGAACGGGTTACAGTCGCGGAACCAGAGGTTGCGTTGGAAGATCCTTCGATCGGCAGTTCGCCGCGCCTTGTCATTGATGGAGACACGAACCTTGCGCCCAGTAATTCGCTAATCGTTCGAGTAGAAGCCATGGAGATCAATGGTGCGATTAGCCAGATACAGAACTGTGTGGCGATCGTCGAATCCGATGGATCGATCAACTGTGAATTCAATCTCGAGAAGTCCACAGAAGATTTCGATATTGAGGTCACGGTTGAGCGTCGTGGGACCGTGATTGCTGGTCCGGTTGAATACAACTGATCACAACGCGTTTTTACTCATCACTGATGAAGAGGCCCATCATCACTCTATAATCCTCTGTTGAATCCGCAGAAAGCGTCGGGAATGGGTCATTCTGTGCTCGATTCAGAGCTGCTGCCGAGAGAATTTGGAGATGGAATCTTGGCAGAGAGCGAGAGAATCGAGATTACTGGATGGATCGATCCACTTCATCGCCGACGAAAAGCGGGATAAACGCTCTTTCAGAGATTGTGGTCCCCGTGCCATCATCGGATTCACGTATGGAAACGCTGCTAGCTAGACAAGCCACGGCTAACAACAAAATGATTACGCCGTCTGGGGATCTGCTTCTTCCACAGCCGGTAGGCGGTCGAAACGTGTGTGCGGCGCGGTCGCTGTCTAGCGATAGCAGGTGCTAAAGAAAGCCCCGACCGACCGCTGAGGGCCGCCGGTTTGGCGGCCCTCAGCTCCCTCGTCTGTCTGCCCGGCTAGTGGTCATCATCATTCGGAGAGGCGATCGTGTGACTCGGGACGCCAGCACGTGAAGCAGAGATTCACGTATTCGGGCTTTCCCGGATGCCGCGGCGCGCGGCATCCGGGCTGTAGCGCCCATGACTCGACTTCTTTCGCACATGGACCAGTCAACAGAACGTGCTCTATGGCACGGAATCCTTATCGGTCTCTTGCGCCCCATATCTTGGTTCACGTTCTCTAGGGATAGCAGCGTTTCCATCGAGTCAACAGAGCACTCTATAACACACGCGACGTGGAGATACTACACCCAGTGACCGAGTAAGTATGATGATCCCACAATAACGATGCCGCCAAACAACTCACGACCACCGATACCAAGCAGAAGAAAACCAGATTCATCATCAGTGGTACCACCGCCGCTATCGGACTGACTATCGCTCTTATTGCCTGATACGGATTCTTCTTTATCGACACGATCGTCGGTAACCATTGTGTCAGTGGTATCAGTATTCGTGTTGGTTTGATTGTTCAGATCAGTGGCGACCTCACTAGCGTTCTCACCTCTGTCAGTTTTATCCGTCTGTTTTTCATCAATAAATACAGACTCAGTCTCGGTATACTGTTTGTCATCATCGTATGTAACCAGGATATTGACGACTGTCTGTCTCGCTCCAGCGGCAAGGGTTTGATCGAATCTTACTTGATTTATTGGCCGATCAACATCAAACTCTCGAGCAATATCGATCCGATCTCCGGTACTACCATTAATCGTCTCGACTGTCACACGTGTGATCTCCGCCTTCGAAACGTTACCCGTGATACGGAGTGTCCCCGTTGTGGCGTTAGCTGTAGTCCTCGTAATATTCACTTGTGGATCGGAGTTGTGTTTTATTGAAAATGTATGTTTATTGATATTGCCAGCAGAATCCTCTGCCACAAGCCGAAATTCGTTTGAATCAATATTGTTGTAGAGCTGGATTTGTTTATTGATATCAATCGTAATCCGATCTGGATCCGGTCGTGTATCACTCTCGAGTAGCAATATGTCTGATGCGTTGTTACTCGTGCGGTTGAGTTCGACGCGGTTAAGTTTCGTATTGTCGCGTATGGTCCCTTGAATTCGGACCGAATCCGAGTGGCTTACTGGTGGGATCGTAAGATTAATCTCCGGATCAGTCGCATCGTCTACGACCAGAGTAAACGCGTCTTCATTCGTCTTTCCGCGTGAATCTGTATATCGAGCAACAATCTCATTTTCTCCGGTACCAAGCAGCAAGTCTTGGGAAAACGAGTCTCCAGGGTTATCGATATAAAAGAACTCACGCGTGGTTTCGTTAGCTTCCGAAATGTTATAAGTGTGTTCGATAGTGACCCGTTCAACCTCAGAGACTGTGTGAAACGTTCCAGCGAGTGTTACTTCTCCACCAGAAACATTAGTCTCGTTATCAGGGGCACCCATGATGCTAGTAGTGAATGGTGATGAATACTGAACACGCGGTGCGGCGGTATGCTTTGTAATTGTCGTGGTAAATGTTGATACCTTATCAGCACTCACGATAACTTCGACCGTGTTTTCGTCTGTATCGAGATCAAGGGTGACATTGCGCGAGAACGACCGATCATCGGGGTTGTACGATCGCCAGATTTCACCATTTATTCTGATCTCAACGAACTCAATCGGCGTGTTGGTTTTGACCGTAACGTTCGCCGCTGGATCGGCTTGAACAATAATCTCCTCTTTCTCTGTGAGTTGTTCGCCGTTAACTTCGACACCGATCGTGGTGTCTTCTTGTGCGACCACTACGTTCGTTGTTGGCCCGACAGTCACGAGCGCGACACAGAGAGCGAAACACAAAATGAATCGTGATACGAATCGCCACGAGGAACAAAATCGACGAACAAGATGTGACTGACGACACGGCTGTGATTGTTTCTCTGCGTTCATCACAGTGATCCAGTCGTATCGAGATATCTGACGGTTTCAATGCTCTGCATACATGTTCGACGATATTATTCGTACTTGATTGTCGCGGTGTGATTCTTATATCCGATATTTGGTTGTTGGAATCCAGGAGCCAGTCTCACGATTCACACCAGATTCGTCACTACGAGCGAGAAAGCATCCACCTAGATCATGACAGATATTCCTCGGAGAATACTGTTGTTAAATTATCAAGTATTCTCGTCGCCCCTGTATAATCGATGGTTGAGGTAGTCATATAGTGATGCTTTGGTACGTTCCGTAATTCCGTCACGAGATGTCGTCAGTTTATTCATATGTGCGCCGTTCAGGCTCGCGAAAATGTGCTCGCACACGAGGTTGGAATCAACAGGCTGGAACTCTCCGTTTTCGATACCTCGCTGGACGATGTCGTCGATACGTTCGAAAAGCTGCTGATCGACGGCTGTGAACTGCTCACGAAACGACTCGTTGGTCACGGCCTGTACACGCAGCTCAAGAATCACCGCGTACATCTCACGCTCGCTTGCGTCGTTTGATGACGGTAACAGCTTCTCAAGTAGCAATTCGAGCTCCTCTCGAGCTGTCTCAGTCGATTCATTCTCCAGTTCAGCCATGAGCTCGATGAGTACATATTCGAGAAGAGAGACGAGAATGTCATCTTTTGAATCATAATGGTAGTAGAGAAGTGATCGACTTTTCCCAAATTCCTCGGTGATATCGGTGATAGAAACCTGGGAATATCCGTTCATTGCCACTGCGTTGAACGCGGCCTTCATAATTGCGTCTCGGGTCTGTTGTTCGCTGTCTTCGGGCATGGTCTCCGTTTCGGGCCCTCGAGGATTGTGGTTTCGATCCTCACGACGTAATGCGAAAGAGATCGGACTTCAGTCATGGTCACTGACAACGGAGGGTTTTATTCTGTCACCCGCACAGGGTCGGGTAATGGCGGACCCGCACGCGGCGACGCGGGAGCTCCTCGAGGAGCGACCGGCGGTCGGGTCAGCCCTCGAATCGGTCCTCGCGGCGGACGACTCCGGCCCCTGGGAGTTCGACGACGTCGACGGCCGAGTTTACGATCGCCGCGCGCGATGCGATCTTCGACAACATGGACGGTGACGAGGTCCAGATCGGTCTCGGCGAGTCTGCGACCATCAGCGGAACGACAAACGTTGCTCCCGGCTCGGATGCCAGCGTGCGCATCCAGTCGGCTGAGGGCGTCTCGCCCTCGTTCGTCGAGACGTCTGACGTCCAGATCAACAGCGACGGAACCTTCAGCGCCGAATTCGACGTGAGCGCTCAGTCCGTCAACGACACGGGCACGGTCATCTTCCATGTCGCCGGTAGCTCCGTCGAGGGCTCCGATATGCGGATCGTCGAGACGGTCGGCGAGCCTGCCAACTTCCAGGTCTCCGGTCTCAACCCGCAGGACGTGACGGTCACGTCCGGTGACGTCATCGACATCCCCGCGACGGCCGAGAGCACGGGCGAGAACGCGACCACCCAGACCATGACGTTCCAGGTCGGCAGTAACACTATCGCCGATCAGGACGTCCAGTCTCGATGGCGGTGACTACGACCACGGTGTCTTCACCAACGACGACAGCCAGACGGCCACGCTGACCGCCGAAGCCCCCGACGACGGTAGCTCCGACGACGGCTCCGGTGATGACGGCTCGACGGACGACAGCACGCCCGGCTTCGGCGCGCTCGTCGCCCTCGTCGCCGCTGCCCTGCTCGCGACGCGGCGTCGCGACTAAGGCAGCCACACCGTCAGGCTAACCACCGGCTCCGCGCCGGTCATTCGCGGACCTTCTTTATCGCGACGCTACACCGACCAGCGGCGGTGCTCGGTCGGATCGGTGTAGCTCCTCCTCGTGGCGAGAGCGCCGGCGATGAATCTGTGTATGTGTAGGTTCTACACATAGATCGATGGCTGAGGAGAAAACCCGCGTCGATTTCAACGCCCCGAAGTCCTTCATCGAACGGGCCGACAGCGTGGTCGAGATCCTCGACGTGTCACGGACGCGCCTCCTCATCGAAGCCCTCGAGGACGAACTCGAAGCGCTCGCGAACGACGAGGCGTTCCGCCGGCGTCTCGGTGACGCCTACTACGACGGCCGCGTCGACTACGACACCGTCGAAACGATTCTCGGCCACGAGGAGGCACTCCGAATGAAACTCCTCCGAGAATCGATCGATCGGACTCCCCCTGAACCTCGATTCGAGGACGACGTTCCGAGTGACGATGCCTTCTACGACGGTGATGTCCCGGAATGGACGGATTCCGCTTCGTCTGAATCCCCGGAAGACGAGTCACACGTCTGAGGATGCCGGAGAAAGCCGTCGCCGTCGTCGACACCAACGTGCTGTTGAATCTGGCTCTTCCCGTCGTTGACGCCCGTCCGAGGGCACCCTCCGGAGCGGATCCTCTCAAAGCGCTCCTCACCGCGTACGACGTTCACGTTCCTGCAAGCGTCCTCGGCGAACGTACCGATGTGACGGGGAGCGGTGACTTGCTGTCTACGGCTGCCGACCTCGTGTTCCAGGCAGCCAACCATCTGTCGACCCACGATGTCGACGATCCGCTCGAGTACGGCCTCGATCGCGGGGAGTCCAACTGTATCCGGCTGGCCAACGAATTGGAGGCGGACCTGTTCGTCACTGACGAGTTCAATACGACCAACTACCTCCTCATCACCCTCGCGCTCGACGACCGGAACGTCCTCTTCACGACGCCGCGCGTCCTCCGTACGCTCGCAACCTGGGCGGTTCTCCCCGTCTAATATGTTTCGGCCGCACTCACCTACTACGTCGAGATCAAGGACTGGGACGCGCAGTACGTCGATCGACTCCGACGGCAGTATCTCGAAGGCTGAATTCCTCTCCCCGATACTCTCGACCGGGCCGAACCGCCTCGATATCGCTCGTCTCACGACGCCGGTGAGACGGCGTCCTGCCCGCTACTCCACGGGAACCCGGAGGTCCGCGACGCGGCGGACGCGATAGAACCGCACGTACCGGGTCACGATCCGCCAGGCGACGACCGCGAGGCCCGCGCCGCTGGCGTTGGTGAGCACGTCGCCGTAGGCCGCAGTCCGGGCGGTGAGCGTCGACTGGAGCAGCTCGATCCCGATCCCGTAGGCGGCGACCGCGAGGAAGACGACGCCGAGGACTTGCCAGTCGGGCCGTGGCGAGTCGTGGAGGGCGTACGCGGCCGCGGCGGCGAGGCCGCCGTACGCGAGCAGGTGGAGCCAGGTGGAGTAGCCGAGCAGGCCGAACGGGCCGGTTCGGAAGGTGCCGCTGCCCGGCGCGGGCACGACGGAGTAGCGGAGAATGACGAGCGCGACGAGCGCGACCGCGGCCACCCGGACGCCCCGCGGGATCAGCGGGAGGCGGATCCGAGGCATGTACGCTCGGTGGCGGCGGCGTGGACCTAAAACGCCCGGTATACGGCGGGGTGAGGCGCGCACGACCCGGCGACAACGGAGGATTTTACCCGGTCGCCCGCACAGGGTCGGGTAATGGCGGACCCGCACGCGGCGACGCGGGAGCTCCTCGAGGAGCGACCGGCGGTCGAGTCGGCGCTCGAATCGGTCCTCGCGGCGGACGACTCCGGCCCCTGGGAGTTCGACGACGTCGACGTCGACTCCGGGACCTTCGGCGAGTTGGTCTCGCGGGGGATCGTCGAGCGCGAGGGCGACGAGTATCGCGTTGCCGATCGGGAGGCGGTTCGGGCCGCGCTGGAGGGAGAGGCGTATCAGTCCGGCGCGAGCAACGCGGCCGGATCGGGGGGACTCGCGAGTGCGGTGAGCGGGCTGAGCGGTGGCGAGGACGGGACGATCAACCGGATGCTCCGCGGGTGGCGCGCGGCGCTCCACCGCGACCTGCTCGGCGGTCTCCTCGCGGCGTTCCTCTTTCTGTTCGCGTTCCGTATCGTCACGATCGGGAGCGTGTTCCGTGACGGCCGCGTCGTGTTGCCGGGCAACGACCCGTACCACTACCTCTACTGGGTCGAGCGGCTCGCCGAGGCGGGCCCCGACCGACTCGCGTTCGAGGCGATCGCTGAAGTGCTCGGCGGGCGTGTGAACAGCGAGCCGCTCGCGTACACGCTCGGCTGGTGGGCGACGGAGTTCCTTGGTGGGGGAGTCGAGGACGCCGCGGCGATCGTGGCGTGGATCCCCGTCGTCGCGGCGCTCGTCGTCGGGCTCGGCGTCTACCTGATCGCGGTCTGGACGACGAACGACGAGCGGGTCGCGGTGGCCTCAGTCGTCGTCCTCGCGCTGCTCCCCGGACACGCGCTCTACTCGGGGATCGGCTTCTTCGATCACCACGCGATCGACTACGTCTGGCTCACCCTCTCGATCGTCGGCGTAACGTGGCTCGCGCGGGATCACGAGACGCGCGATCCGGACGCGCGGCTCGGCCACCTCACGTCGCCGGCGACGTGGCTGGTGGTCGCCGGGCTCGGGGTCGTCTTCGCCGCGATGGCACACTCCTGGAACGGATCGCCGATCCTTCTCGTTGGACTCGCCGTGTACGCGACGCTGCGGGCGGCCTCGGACATGCGGGCCGGGTGGAACCCGCTCGTCGCTGCCACGCCCGTCGTGAGCGCGCTCGGGCTCGGGTTCCTCCTCGCGTACGTGCTCCACACGAGCGCCGGATGGCAGGAGCCCGTCGCGGTGTACGCGCCGCTTCTGGTCGCGGTCGGGGTGGCGCTGGTCGCGGTCGCCGCGGCCGTGCTCGGGTGGTTCGGGATTCATCCCGGCGTCCATCTCGCGGTCTCGGCGGCGAGTGTCCTCCCGATCTGGATGGGAGTGAACCGATTCCTCCCCGATGTCGCCGATCGGCTGGCCGAACGAACCGCGGGGTCGCTGCTCGGTCGCGAGGGGATCGCCGAGACGCGGAGCCTCTTTGCGACCGACTACGGCGTCATCTTCGGGCCGATCGACCACTTCGGCTGGTTCCTGTTCGTGGCGTTGCCCGTGCTCGCGTGGGTCGGCGCGCGCTGCGTGTACGATCACGAGCCGCGGTGGCTGGTGATCATCGGCTACGCCTCGACGCTCGTCACCTTCGGACTCGTCCAGATCCGCTTCGCGGGGGAGGCCACGGGGGTCGTCGCGGTGCTCTCCGGCGTGGGGATCGTGTACCTGCTGTCGGTCATCGACCTGGCGGCTCGACCGACGCCCTTCGGAGAGCGATCCGACCGAGTGCGACTCGATCTCCGGCCCGCGGGTGTCTCCGGGCGCGACGCCGGCTACGCCGCCGCGACCGTCCTGTTGGTCGCGAGTCTGAGCCTCTTCATGGTGCCGGCGGTGATGGACAACGTCGCCGCGACCGACGCGGAAGTCGAGGCGATCGAGTGGATCGACGCCGACGCGAACGCGACCGAGGGCCCCGACTACGTCCTGACCGAGTGGGGCCGTAACCGAATGTTCAACTACGGCGTGAACGGGCGATCGAACAGCTACGCCTACGCCCAGCGTAACTACGAGCCGTTCGTCCGCGATCCGAACCCGGACGTCCATGCCGACCGGTTCCAGGGCCGCGTGGGATACGTGGCGATCCACGAGATCGAGGACGCCGACGCGCCTCCGGACTCCGGGTACGCCCAGCTGTTCGAGGCGAACGGGAGCGCGACCCCGGCGGCGAACGGTTCCGGACGGTTCCGGCTCGAGCACGTCACCGACGCCGCCGCGATCAAGGTGTTCCGACCCGTGACCGGCGCCACCGTGGCCGGAGAGACCGACCCGGACGCGACCGTGACGGTCGAAACGACCGTCGACGTCGCCGGCGGATCGTTCGCCTACGAGCGGCGGACGACCGCCGACGGAAACGGGAACTACACCGTCGTCGTTGCATATCCCGGCGAGTACACGGTCGAGGTCGAAACCGGATCCGCCGGAGACGAGACTGTAACCGGAAACCGGACGGTGACCGTGCCCGACGGGGCGGCCTCCAGTGGAGGACGCGTCGCGGTTGGCGGTTGAATCTCGATCGTCCGTCGCGGGAGCTCGGTTCTGGTTCCGGGTCTCACGGAACGCTGCGTTTTCGACGTCGGAGTCCGTACCCGTGACTTCACAGTATTTTTATCATTTCGGTCGGTACATGTCTTCGATGCTCTCCGGATGGCGGTATCGGCTCGAAAGCGTCGCCGGCGTCGCGCTGTTGACCGTGATCGCGGTCACGGTCGCGAACAGTGCCGTCGTTCACGGGCTGTTGGGTCGGCTTCCGGTCGTCGGTCGACTGGCGGCGGACGCGCCGATGGGGACGGAGCTGCTGTTCGAGATCGCCACGACGGTGGTCGTCGTCACCGCCGCCTTCGTGCCGTTGTACAAGCCGCGGCCACGGCGCATCCTCGACACCGTCGCGCTCGCCCAGAAGCGGGTCATGGTCGCGATGTTCGCGCTCGCGGCCGTGGGCTACTTCGATTACACCTACCGCCTCCCGCGGACGACGCTCATCGCGATCACGCCGGCGTTGCTCGTTCTCCTCCCCGCGTGGTTCGTGTGGATCCGGCGGCGGCCGAGCACCGAGACGGATCGGGTGATCGTCGTCGGCGACGACCCCGCGGAGATCGAACGGCTCGCCGGCGACGTGGACCTGCCCCTGCTCGGCTACCTCTGTCCGACGAGCTCGTTCGATTCGATCGCGGGATCGGGCGAGCCGCGGGCGGTCGCGACCGCGGTCGCGGACGGTGGGGCGCAGATCAGGGGGTTGGATCGGCTCGGGGGACTCTCGCGCATCGAGGACGTGCTCGTCGAGTACGACGTGGACACGGCGGTGCTCGCCTTCGAGCACACCGATCGCGCGGAGTTCTTCGGCGCGCTCGACGCGTGCTATGAACACGGGGTCGCGGCGAAGGTCCACCGCGAGCACTCCGACCGGGTGTTGACCGGCGACGACGACGTGGGGACGCTCGTCGACGTCGACGTCGAACCGTGGGACGTTCAAGACCACATCCTGAAGCGCGGTTTCGACGTGGCGTTCTCGCTGTCCGGATTGCTCGTCTTGAGCCCGGTCATCGCGGGGATCGCCGCCGCGATCAAACTGGAGGACGGCGGGCCGATCCTCTACAGCCAGGAGCGAACGGCGGTGTTCGGCGAGACGTTCGAAGTATATAAGTTCCGGTCGATGATCGAGAACGCCGAAGAGCTTTCGGGCGTAAAGATCAGCGACGAGGATGAGGGAGAGGTCGACCCTCGGGTGACACGAGTCGGTCGTGTGCTCCGGCAGACTCACCTCGATGAGATCCCACAGCTGTGGTCCGTGCTGAGAGGAAATATGAGCGTCGTCGGTCCACGACCGGAACGTCCCGAGCTCGACACCGATATCCAGACGGGTGTCATCGATTGGCGGAAACGCTGGTTCGTGAAACCTGGATTGACGGGGGTAGCACAGGTCCACGACGTGACGGGTGCGGAGCCGGACAAGAAGCTTCGATACGACCTCCAGTACGTGAAACGACAATCATTCTCATACGATCTGAAACTGATCGTACGGCAGATCTGGAAAGTACTTGCCGACGTCGTCGAAGCGGTTCGGTGACGTAGTTCCGACTTCGAACGAAACTTACGGCTGACCCGTGACTGTATGGTATGAATACGCCGACTGGGCGCTCGATCCTCGTCACTGGTGGCGCGGGATTCATCGGAAGCCATCTCGTCGAAGCCCTGGCTGATGACAACGAGGTGGTCGTCCTCGACGATCTTTCCGGAGGACGTCGTGAGTGGGTTGACGATCGGGCGACACTAATAGAGGGGGACGTTCGCGAGGATCAAACCGTCGCCGATGCTGTCGACGGTGTGGATCTGATCTTCCACCAAGCCGCGAACGTGAGCGTCGAGCGATCGATCGACTCACCTGTCGACAGTCATGAAACGAACGTCGACGCGACGCTTTGCCTGCTTGAGCACGCTCGCCGAGAGAACGCTCGGTTCGTTTTCGCATCCAGCGCGGCGATCTACGGTGATCCGGAGACGATGCCGATCGAAGAGGCAGACTCGAAGCACCCGTCTTCTCCATACGGACTCGAGAAACACACGGCCGACGAATACTGTCGACTCTATCACGAGCTTTACGGAGTTGAAACGGTTGCGCTTCGATACTTCAACGTCTATGGCCCTCGACAACGCGGCGGACAGTACAGTGGTGTCATCGACGTGTTCCTCGATCAAGCCGTCCGCGATGAGGATATCACGGTCCACGGAGACGGTAATCAAACTCGTGATTTCGTTCACGTGAATGACGTCGTCGCTGCGAACTGCCTTGCTGCGACGAACGGAACGCCCGGTGAGGCGTATAACGTCGGAACGGGCGAAAGTATCCGCATCGTCGAACTGGCACAACTAGTTCAAGAAACGACTGAAACGACGTCGGATATCACTCATACCGCCGCTCGTGACGGGGATATCGATCGAAGTCGTCCCTCGATCGAGAAGGCGCGAACTGATCTGGGGTACAGGCCGAGTCGTTCACTCGAGAACGAACTGAGTTCCCTTCGGTAAGTAAGTCCGATCGAAGTCGGTCTTCCGAAGCGTTTAGTGTGGGTTCGGAGTGAAGTGAATCCGAACACGTTCGTCACAATGAACCACACACGACACACAGGCGAGAGTCCGGAGGCGACGGCGGGCCACACCGCCGGGGGGGCATAGATGGGCGTACGACGGATCGGCGTCGACGTCGGCGGCACGTTCACTGACGTGGTGCTGGCGCTCGACGGCGAGCTCGTGACCGCGAAGGTCCCGAGCACCGACGACCAGAGTGAGGGGGTGATGGCGGGTATCGAGAAGGCGTGTGCGGCGGCCGGGATCGACCCCGAGAGCCTCACGGAGTTCTCACACGCGATGACGGTCTCCGTCAACGCCCTCCTCGAGGACGCCGGCGCGCGGACCGCGCTCGTCACGACGGAGGGGTTCCGGGACGTCCTGGAGATCGGCCGGCAGGACCGCCCGTCGCTGTACGACCTCGACGCCGAGAAGCCGACGCCGATCGTCCCCAGACGCCGTCGCTTCGAGGTGGACGAGCGGGCGACCGTCGACGGGATCGAGCGCTCCGTCGACGACGAGGAGGTGCGCGCCGTCGCGGCGGCGATCCGCGAGACCGACGCCGAGTCGGTGGCCGTCTCCCTGCTTCACGCCTACGCACACCCGGCGAACGAGAAGCGCGTCGCGGCGGTCCTCCGCGAGGAACTCGACGTGCCGGTGTCGGCCTCCCACGAGGTGCTCGCCGAGTTCCGCGAGTACGAGCGCACGTCGACGACGGCCGTCGACGCCTACGTGCGGCCGGCGATCGATCGCTACGTGGGCCGGCTCTCGGAGCGGGCACGCGACCGCGGCGTCCCGCAGCCGCGGATCATGCAGGCGAACGGGGGGATCACGGACGCCGACACCGTCAGGCGAAACGCCGTGACGACCGTCCTCTCGGGGCCCGCCGCGGGCGTCGTGGGCGCCAGCGAGATGGCGGCCGCGGGCGGCGAACCGGACCGAACCGACGAAGCCGGCCTCGTCACCTTCGACATGGGCGGGACCTCGAGCGACGTGAGCCTCGTCCGGGACGGCGCGGCCGAACGGACCACCGAGGGGGTCATCGCCGACCGGCCGATCCGGACGCCGATGGTCGACGTCGAGACGGTCGGCGCGGGCGGCGGGTCGATCGCCTGGGTGGACGCGGGCGGCGCGCTCCGCATCGGGCCGCGTTCCGCGGGGGCCGACCCCGGTCCGGCCTGCTACGGGAAGGGAGGCACGGAGCCGACCGTGACGGACGCGAACCTCGTGTTGGGGTACGTCGGCGCGAGCACCAGCCTCGGCGGCGAGCTGTCGCTCGACGCGGACGCCGCCCGCGACGCCCTCGCCGATCTGGCCGCGGAGGCCGGGATGGAGGGGCCGCTCGCGGCCGCCCGCGGCGTCCATCGCGTCGCGAACGCGAACATGACTCGCGCGATCCGGTCGGTGACCGTCGAGCGCGGGTACGACCCGCGACGGTTCGGGCTCGTCGCGTTCGGCGGGGCGGGACCGATGCACGCGGTCGCGATCGCTGACGGGCTCGACATCGGGCGCGTGGTGATCCCGCGGGCCTCCGGCGTCCTCTCGGCGTACGGGCTGCTCGCCGCCGACGAGAAGCGCGACGCCGTCCGAACCCTCCAGCGACCCCTCTCGTCGGCCGACCCGGACGACGTCGACGACGTGTACGGCGCGCTCGGCGAGGAGCTCCTGGCCGAGGTGAGCGACCGCGACGCGGCGAGCGTCCGGTACGCCGCGGACCTGCGGTACGCCGGCCAGAGCTTCGAGCTCACCGTCGACGTCGATCGTCCCTTCGACCCCGCGGCGGCCGGCGAGGCGTTCGGGGCGGCCCACGAGTCCGCCTACGGCTACCGGGTCGACGAGCCGGTCGAACTCGTGAACTGCCGCGCGACGGCCACGGTTCCCCGGAGCGCGCCGGCGGTCGAGTACGACGCCGCCGGCGACGCGCGGAAGGGCACCCGCGAGGCGGCGTTCGGCGAGAGCGACGGGGCGACTGCCGGCCACGACGGTGAGACGACCGCCGACGTCGTCCGCGACACGGCGGTCTACGACCGGGGCCGGCTGCCGCCGGGCGAGACGTTCGCGGGGCCGGCGGTCGTCGAGGGCGACGAGAGCACGGCCGTGGTTCCGCCGGGCTGGGACGTGCGGGTGCGTGCGGACGGCGCGTTGATCGCGGAGGTGACCGAGTCGTGAGCGATGACGGAACGAACTCCGACCCCCGTCGCGCCGGCGACGCGATCGATCCGGTGACCCTGGAGATCCTCCGCAACCAGCTCGAGAGCGTCGCCACGGAGATGGGTCACGTGCTCATCCGCGGGGCGTACTCGCCGAACATCAAGGAGCGACAGGACTGCTCGACCGCGCTCTTCGACGCGTCGGGTCGGATGGTCGCACAGGCCGAACACATCCCGGTCCACCTCGGCGCGATGCCGGACGCGGTGGAGACGGTCCTCGAGAAGGACCCGAAGCCGGGCGACGTGTTCGTCCTCAACGACCCGTTCGCGGGCGGAACTCACCTCCCGGACGTCACCCTGGTGTCGACGATCGCGCCCGAGGGCGAGGTGATCGGCTTCGCGGTGTCGCGCGCGCACCACGCCGACGTGGGCGGGAGCGCGCCGGGGAGCATGCCCGCGGGGGCCCGCGAGATCTTCGAGGAGGGGCTCCGGCTGCCCGCGGTCCGCCTCGTCGACGGCGGCGAGCCGAACGAGGCGGTCCGCGAGCTGATCCGCGCGAACGTCCGGACGCCTGACGAGCGCGAGGCCGACCTCCGCGCGCAGCGCGCCGCGAACGCGCGGGCCGAGGAGCGTGTCGGCGAACTGCTGGAGGAACACGGGTCGACGCTGCTCGACGCCTTCGACGCCGTCATCGAC
Source organism: Halorubrum halodurans (assembly GCF_002252985.1). Lineage (GTDB taxonomy): Archaea > Halobacteriota > Halobacteria > Halobacteriales > Haloferacaceae > Halorubrum > Halorubrum halodurans. Next base: position 60,785 of record NZ_NHPJ01000132.1, read on the forward strand.
TACTCGCGCGAGCGCGTCGAGGCCGAACTCGCCGCCCTCCCGGACGGCACCTACCGGGCGCGGGACGTGCTCGAGGGCGACGGCGTCACCGACGAGGACGTGCCGATCGAGGCGGCCGTCACGGTCGACGACGCGTCGATCGCCGTCGATTTCGACGGCACGGCGGACCAGGTGACGGGCAATCTGAACGCGCCGCTGTCGGTCGCGAAGAGCGCGGTCTACTTCGTCGTCCGGGCGATCACCGACCCGGAGATCCCGCCGAACCACGGCTGTTACGAGCCGGTGTCGGTGTCGGCACCGGAGGGATCGTTGCTCGATCCGAACCCGCCGGCGGCGGTCGTCGGCGGCAACGTCGAGACGAGCCAGCGCGTCACCGACGTCACGCTCGCGGCGCTCGCCTCGGCCGTCCCGGACGCCGCGCCCGCGGGCGGGCAGGGGACGATGAACAACCTGATCATCGGCGACCGGGCGGGCGAGTTCACCTACTACGAGACGATCGGCGGCGGCTTCGGGGCGCGCCCCGGCAAGGACGGCATGGACGGCGTCCAGGTCGGGATGACGAACACGCTCAACACGCCCGCGGAGGCGATGGAGACCGAGTACCCGCTCCGCGTCGAGCGCTACGCGTTGCGTCCCGGAAGCGGCGGCGACGGCCGGCAGCGCGGCGGATTGGGGCTCGAACGGACCGTGGCCGTCGAGACCGACGTCACCGTCTCGCTTCTGACCGAGCGCCGGCGGACGGCCCCCGCGGGGCTCGCGGGCGGCGCGGACGGCGCTATGGGGAAGAACCTCGTCGACGGCGAGCCGGTGCCCGCGAAGGCCTCCGTCGACGTCGCGGCCGGATCGACCGTCTCGATCCTGACGCCCGGCGGCGGCGGCCACGGCGACCCCGAAGAGCGCGACCCGGAGGCACGGGAGCGCGACCGGCGCGACGGGAAGGTCGAGGAGGAGTGAATCGAGAAAAACGAGAGAAGACCGACGGACGCCCCGTCCGCATCGAAGTACGTTCCACATTGAGATCGACGTGCTCCGCGCGCGTCGGTTGAAACTAGGACGTGATGTACGCCACGACTCGGTCGACCGCCCGATCAACGACGTCTTGGCGGAGGGTTCCCTGTCGATACTCCATCCACTCCGTTTTGACGGCGTTCACGGACCACGGCATGATCGAACTCGACTCGGGAGCTCCCCCGTCCGTCCAGTGGGCGGGCTCGAGCGGGATCCGTTCGTCGTGCTACGTTCGTGTGGTTAATGCGAGCGCGACGTACTGGCCGCCGTGAAACGGCGTCCCATCGGTACTGATGACGAGGAACGGACGACCCGTCGACTCGTCTTTGAACGGGTCGGTCGCAACCACGACGTCCCCGCGTTCCCAGCTCATTCGGACCGGTTCGCCGCAGCGTGCTCCCGCCACTCATCGAGATCCTCCGCGCCGAGCCGCTCGTCCAACGCGTCCATGTCCCGGTGAAATCGAAACGCGTCCCGGACCGTTTCCTCGTCGCCGATCGCCCAGTAGTCCCCCTTGTGCTCGAGGAGGTGCCGTTCTCGGAGTCGACGAAGCACGGTCCCGATGGAGGTCTTCTTCACCCCCGTGGCCTCCGCGATCTCGGAGGGCGTGAACGCCTTGTCGTCGTTCCGGTAGAGGAACCGGACGACTCTCTCGCCGTTCGTCACCCCCGTGAGCTCCTCGTCGTCGGCCTCGGTGAACGTCTCGATGTCGATCGGCATGGTTGTCAGTACTGTCTCCAGTGTCATAATCGTTCTCTCGTCACCACACTCGACCGGTGGACGGAACCCGATCGGCATCCGGCCACGGTTACGTTCGGCTGATCGGCGTCTACTGGGCGATCCGCTTTTCAGTGTTCTCGGACTCCGGGCAGTCGTTAGTTCGTCTCTGTCGCGTCCTTGAGATAGGGTCGACAGACGCGTTCGACGCCCTCCTCGAAGCTGATCCGGGGCTCCCAGCCGGTGGCGTCGTGGAAGGTGGAGTAGTCGGCCATGGTGTCGTGGACGTAGCCGTCGAAGGGACACTCGACGTAGACGGGGTCGACGTCGGTGCCGAGCGCGTCGTTGATCATGTCGACCATCTCGTTGAAGGAGTAGGCCTCCTGGGTGCCGACGTTGTAGACGCCGGTGAGTTCGTGATCCGCGGCGAGTTCGCAGGCGCGGGCGACGTCGGAGACGTGGGTGAAGTCCCGCGTCTGGCTGCCGTCGCCGAAGAGTTCGGGGGCCTCGCCGTTCGCGATGGCGTCGGCGAACTGCGCGACCGTGTTGGCGTACTCGCCCTTGTGTTGTTCGTTGCCGGCGAAGCCCTGGTACACCGAGAAGAAGCGCAGGCCGGCCACGTTCATGTCGTAGTGGTTGGCGTAGTACTCGGCGTAGCGTTCGCGGGCGAGTTTGGAGGCCTCGTAGGCGGTGTGGGCCTCGACGTCCATGTCGACGGGCGACGGTTCGGTCCGGCTGCCGTAGATCGAGGAGGTGGAGGCGTAGACGACGGTCTCACAGCTCTTCTTGCGGGCGCGCTCGACCGTGTTGATGAACCCCTCGACGTTGACGCGGCAGCCGCGCTGGGGGTTCTCCTCGTGCATGTTGCGCGAGGAGAGCGCGGCGAGATGGAAGACGACGTCGACGTCGGCGGGATAGTCGTCCTCGAGGACCGAGGCCTCGACGAACTCCACGTCGGCGGCGAGGTTCTCGGGCGTGCCGAGGTAGGTGTCGTCGACGGCGATCACGTCGTTGTCGCTCGCGAGGCGGTTCGCGAGGTTCGAGCCGATGAAGCCCGCGCCGCCCGTGACGAGGACGCGCTTGTCGTTCATGTGACGGGATTCTCGGAGATGGGGGTTTAGCGCTTCGGTTCGGTTTGGTTCGATCCCGAATCGTGAACGCCTCTCGAACCGGCGAGAGTCGCCAGTCTTCGAGACACGGCTACCCCGAGCCGTCCGCGAACCGCGAAGCCGAGACGGCGTCCGGGATCGACTTTCCGTCGAGGATCCGGTCCGCGACGACCCTCCCGCTGTAGGGCCCGAGCGTGAGTCCGGTCGCCCCGTGGCCGGTCGCGAGGTGTGCGCCCTCGACGCCGGGGACGGGTCCGAGAACGGGGACGCCGTCGGCACAGACGGGACGAAGCCCGACGCGGTGCTCGATCACGGTCGCGTCGTCGAGGCCGGGCGCGACCCGGAGCGCCTCCTCGAGCACCTCCCGCAGGCCGCCGGCCGTGACCCGCGGATCGAAGCCGCTCCCGGCCTCGCGGGTCGCGCCCGCGACGAGGCGGCCGTCCGGCCACGGGACGATGTAGTGATGCCGGAATCCCTCCAGGATCGGCCACGACCCCGTCTCCGCGTCCGGCAGGTCGAGATGGACGATCTGGCCGCGCTTGGGCTCGACGGGGATACCGATCCCCAGGTCGCCGCCGAACGCGGACGACCACGCGCCGCCGGCGATCACGACTCGATCGGCGTCGATCCCCGAGCCGTCGGCGGTCTCGACCCCGGTGACCTGGGGGTCTCGGCCGCCGGGTCGATCTCGAGTGCGGATCCGGGTCACGTCGCGCTCGGCGGTCTCGAGGCCGTGGTTCCGCCCCGCCTCGCGGAGCGCCCGCGCGAAAGTCCGCCCGTTCACGCGCGCGGCGTCGGGAACGTGGAAGGCCCGTTGTGGCTCCGCGAGTTCGGGGACGCGATCGGTCGCCGTCGCTGGATCGATCGCCTCGATCTCGGGGAGTTCGTCGCGACGCGCCTCGATCCGGGCGGTCGCCTCCTCGTAGGGGACGATCTCGTCGTCGTCGACCGCGGCGGCGATCAGGCCCACCCGGCCGTAGCTCGTGTCGCTCACGCCGTCGGATTCGAGCCGGTCGACGAGGCCTGGGTAGTAGTCGCCGGCGTCGGTCGCGAACGCGAACCAGTCGTCGTCCGCGGTGCGGCTGCTCGTGCCCGGCGAGACGATACCCGCGCCGGCGCTCGTCGCCCGCCCTGCGTCGCGGCGGTCCACGAGCAGCGTCTCGACTCCTTCGCGGGCCAGGTGGTACCCGACCGAGGAGCCGACGATTCCGCCGCCGACCACGACCGCGTCGTACATGGTGTGGAGGGTCGAGCGCGGCTCACAAGGCGTTTCGGGTCACGGAAGCTGACTACCCGGTGTACTTCCGATATCGCTCCCGTTGGCCCTCGATGACGTTCATTCGGCGACGAGTGTGAAGAGCGGGGACCCTCCTCGAACGTCCGTAATATAATTAGCCAGCGCAACCGTAGCGTGAGCCATGCCCTCGACCGAGGATATCCCCACGCGGCTCGCGCAACTCAAGCCGCAGCTCGAGCGAGAGTATCCGATCAGCGAACTGGGGATCTTCGGCTCGTATGCGCGCGGTGAACAACGGTCCGATAGCGACCTCGACGTGCTCGTCGCGTTCGATCAACCGGTGACGCTGTTCGATCTCGTTCGGTTGGAGAACGAACTGACGGACGAACTCGGCGTCGAGGTCGATCTCGTGACGAAAGACTCGTTGAAGCCGCGGATCGAGGCTCGCGTCACTGACGACTTGGTCTACGTATGAGGGAGGTGGTGGACTACCTCGATGACATCCTCGACGCCGTCGAAAAGATTCTCCGATTCACGAACGGGATGGACTACGAGGCGTTCGTTGAAGACGAAAAGACGGTCGACGCCGTCCTTCGAAACTTCGAGGTGATCGGCGAAGCAGCGAAGAACGTTCCGGACGATATCCGTCACGAGTACAGTACCGTACCCTGGTCCGAGATGGCCGGTATGCGTGACAAGCTGATCCACGGGTACGCAACCGTCGAACTGTGGATCGTCTGGACGACGATCGAAGAGGAACTTCCAACTCTAGAAACACAGGTCGAGTCGGTCCGAGCCGAGTTCGAGTGACGGAATCGTGTACTCTACGCGTCGGACTCGACCGTCTCCTCCGCGGACTCGTCGGGGTCGGCCTCGGCCTCGTCGCTGAGGCGGCGTTCGGCCTCCTCGCGATCCTCGGGGTAGCCCACGTCGATGCGCCAGCCGTCGAGGCCGATGGCGTCGATGGTGCGGCCCGACTGGATGAGGAGATCGACCGCGTCCGAGATCTCGTACTCGTCGCGGTTCGAGGGCTGGACGAGGTGACACGCGTGGAAGATCGCGGGCGAGAACGTGTAGAAGCCGGTCATCACGAGGTTGCTCGGCGGGTCCTCGGGTTTCTCCACGACGTCCGTGATCTCGCCGTACTGGTTGGTGTCACAGACGCCGTACCGGCTCGCCTCCTCCCACGGGACCTCCTCGACGAGGAAGGCGGCGTCCGCGCGGTCCTCGCGCTGGCGGCGGACCACGTCCTTGAGGTTCGCCTCGAAGACGTTGTCGCCGAGGATGAGCATGAAGTCGTCGTCGATGTGCTCCTCGACCGTCAGGAGGGCGTGTGCGAGCCCCTTCTGCTCGCGCTGGTGAGTGTAGGTGATCGGGACGCCCTCGTACTCGTCGCCGTAGTGGTCGATGATCTGCTCTTTCATGTAGCCGACGACGACGATGAGCTCGTCCGCGCCCAGATCGATGAGCTGGTCGAAACAGTAGGTGATGAGCGGCTTTCCGTTCACTTCGACCATCCCCTTCGGCTTGTCATCGGTCAGGGGTCGGAGACGCGTGCCCTTGCCGGCCGCGAGTACGACGGCTTTCATTGGACGGTCCTTTCTGTCATAGGTGTATAAGGATTCTGTCTTCGGGGATCGATCGTTTCCACACAGACGTTTATCGAACGGCCAAACACTCAATACTTGACGCGTTCACCTTCGAACATGGCTAGCATCGAGATCGACGACGACGTGTACGACGCCGTACAGCTTCCGGAGGGTGAGCGATCCCAGGAACTGAAACGGGAACTCGCCGTCTCGCTGTACGCACGCGGCGTCCTCTCGTTCGGCAAGGCTCGCGCGCTGGCGGAGGCGTCCAAACGTGAGTTCCACGAACTCCTCGGCGAACGTCGGATCCCACGCCACTACACCGAAGCGGAGCTCGCCGAGGACGTCGAGTATGCCCGATAGGAGGGTCGTCGTTTCGGACACCTCCCCACTGCTCAACCTCTCGCTCATCGGACGGCTCGACCTCCTCGAATCGCAGTTTGCCGAGATCACCGTGCCGACTCAGGTCTGGGGAGAACTCACCGACGGAGCGGAAGGTGTAGACGCGCTTCGCGACCTGCGCAAACGAGAATTTCTCACGCTGGTCGAGGTGGACCGTACCGACCTATTCGTCGAGATCCATCACGAGCTGGATCTCGGCGAGACGGCGGCGATCTGTTGTGCTATCGAACGCGATGCCGACCTCGTATTACTCGACGAACGCGACGGTCGACGGGTCGCCCGCAGGCACGACCTATCCCTCACTGGTGTGATCGGTGTACTGCTCCGCGGTGCCCAGGCGGGCGATCTCGATCTAGAGGCGGAGCTCACCGCGCTCCGCGAGGCCGGATTCTGGATCTCCGACGACCTCTTTTCGACCGTGCTCGACCGTGCGGACGATTCGACGTGAGTGGCGCGTCCGTATTCCGACCCGGACGAGCGAACCGCGACCCCGCGGTTTTTGTCCTCGCTTCCCGTCGTCTCGTCCATGAACGTCAACGTCGTCGGCAGCGGCTACGTGGGAACGACGCTCGCCGCCTGCCTGGCGGAGATGGGCCACGAGGTCACGGCCATCGACATCGACGAGTCCGTCGTCGAGACGATAAACGAGGGTCACGCACCGCTTCACGAGCCCGGCCTCGACGACCTGCTCGCAGCGCACGTCGGCAGCCGGCTGCGAGCGACGACCTCGTACGACGACCTCGCGGACGCGGACCTCACGTTCCTCGCGATCGGCACCCCGTCGAACCCCGACGGGAGCATCGATCTCGGTCCGCTGTCGGCGGCGGCGGAGATGGTCGGCGAGGCGCTCTCCGGTCTCGACGGCGACCGTGAGCACCTCGTCGTCGTGAAGTCGACGATCACGCCGCCGGGTCTCGAACAAGTTCGAGAGGCGCTCGCGACCGGGCTCGGTGACGGGGCCGGCGAGGTGGAGCTCGCGACGAACCCGGAGTTCCTCCGGGAGGGAACCGCCGTCTCGGACTTCCGGAACCCGGACAAGATCGTCTTCGGGACGGCGTCGGCGTCGGCGCTCGCGACGTTGGAGGATCTGTACGCGCCGCTGATCGAATCGACCGACAGCCCCGTCGTCCGGACGGACCCGGAGACGGCGATGCTGATCAAGTACGCCAACAACGCCTTCCTCGCGACGAAGATCTCGCTCGCGAACGACCTCGGGAACGTCAGCAAGGAGTTCGGGCTCGACGCCTACGAGGTGATGGAGGCGGTCGGGCTCGACGACCGGATCGGCGAGCGGTTCCTGCGGTCGGGGGTCGGCTGGGGCGGGAGTTGTCTCACCGGTGATCAACGAGTATTGGCGAAAGACGACGACGGAACTCGATTCCTGACGTTCGAGGAGTTCTTTGGGCGATACGTGAACGAGGAGACCGAAAGTGTGGATGACGTCTCCGTGCTCAGTTACGACGAGAGCGGAAACGGCACGTTCAAATCAGTTCTCGAGGCAACTCGCCGCGAATATGATGGCGAATTGTGTCGAATCAGAACCAAGATGAACAAGGAAGTGACGGTTACGGACGACCATCCGATGCTCGTCGTTGATGGCGATGATGTCCTCGTTCGAACGGCTGGATCACTGACGGAAACGGACCGAATTCCGGTGTACACGGACATCACTGTCGATCCGATTGGTCACTTCGATCTGATCGATCTCGTCGTTGGCGATCCGGATCTCCCGGCCGAGAAGGTGTATCTCAAACCGACGTTCGACCTCGCTGATAAAAAATCCCATCTACGGAACGTCCTCGAGGAGTACAATCGACGACAGAGCTACGATCGCGTCCGCGAGTTCTGCCGCAAGAATTACCTTCCGCTCGACGTGTTCCTTGAGTTCGAAAACCAACTCGACTTTGATCGGGGAGACGTCTCGCTATACACCACTATTGGTGGCGGACAGACCTACGTCCCGGCGATCATCCCCGCTAATGAGGCGTTCTGGCGGTTCGTGGGCTACTATCTCAGCGAAGGACACATCAACGACGATGACTCTGGACACGGATCAACGACGCGTCGACGCGTCATACTGAGTTTCCATCCTACGGACGAACCCGAATACGTTTCGGACGTTGAGTCGTATTACGAATCGTTAGGAATTCGGTACACTACGAGCCGGCGAGACACGACGAGACAGATCGAGATATCGAGCCGAATATTCGCTCGGTTTATCGAAGATCTCGGTTGCGGGACGGGCTCTTATTCAGCTGCGCTTCCGGACGTAGTCTATCAGGAACCAGTACCGCACCGAAAGGCCGTTCTGTCCGGTCTGTTCCGCGGTGACGGCCACATCGCATATCCGAAGCATTCGAACGCCGTCGTCTACGATTACGGATCCGTCAGTGAGGAGTTGATCGCCGGCATGCAGCTGCTGTTACACAGTATCGGGATCGTCCCGAGTTATAAGACGTCGCAGTCAGCCAAATCGACGACGCCAGCACACTTCCTTCGGGTGAGTTCCAAAGAACAGATCGACGAACTCAAAGATCTGTTTCTCGACGCTGACGTGGCGAAGATCGATCGACGGCTCGACAACTATGCGAAATCGATCGCACCTACCGGCCACACCGACGGGGGTACACACACGACGGTTCGTGTCCGGGACATCGAGACGATCGACTCGGAGGAGCCGATTCCCGTGTATTCACTAGAAGTCGCGGACACTCACACGTTCGTCACAACTGACGGGCTCGCAGTCCACAACTGCTTCCCCAAAGACGTCGACGCGCTTCGCGCCGCGGCCCGAGAACAGGGCTACGAGCCGCCTCTCCTGGAGGCGGCCGTCGAGGTGAACGACCGGCAGCCGGAGCGCCTGCTCGCGCTGCTCGACGAGCACGTCGACGTCGCGGGCGAGCGCGTGGCCGTCCTCGGGTTGGCGTTCAAGCCCGGCACCGACGACGTGCGCAACTCGCGGGCGATCCCCCTGATCGAGGGGCTGGTGGAGCGCGGGGCGGCGGTCGTCGGCTACGACCCCGTCGCGACCGAGACCATGCGGGAGGTCTTTCCGGACGTCGAGTACGCGGACTCGGCCGCGGACGCGCTCGCGGGCGCGTCGGGCGCGGTCGTCGCGACCGACTGGGACGAGTTCGCGGCCCTTGACGAGGCGTTCGACGCGATGGCCGAGCCCGTCGTCGTCGACGGTCGGCGGATCATCGAGCGGCGCGAGGGGATCACCTACGAGGGGCTGACCTGGTAGGTCGGTCCTCGGTGGGTGCGTTGTGAACCGGGATACGGTGATCGCGGCTTCTCGGATCGGGTCGGGATCCCAGCCGGTAGCCTCGCGGAATTTGGAGTAGTCGGCCACCATGTCGTGTACGGAGCCGTCGATAGGGTACTCGACGTAGACAGGGTCGACATCGTTAACACCGGTTTTGCCCGGCACTCAGGCGTTCGCCTTGCTCCGTCCCGATACGGTCGTGAGCGGGAGGTCCGCGTCGATTTCGTCGTACCACACCACCGGGCGTTTCGCACTGCCGTTCTCCTCGAGCTCGATGACCCCGTAGTCGGCGAGCTCGTTCACGTTGTCGAGGACGTCCGGTGGATTTCGATCGACGAGGCGTGCGAGTTCACGGATGCTCTCCGGCTCGTGTTCAACGATGGCCTCTAAGAGTTCGAGGTTGGTCGACCGGAAGACGCGACCGAACGTCTCGAGGTTCTCGATCGACAGCGTCGTCTCGCCGGGTTCGACGTCCTCGCCGACGTCGATCGCTTCGAGCCGTTTCTCGAGGTCGCTACGATCCGGAGACTCGATCCGGACGTGGAGTGTTCGGGTCATGATGTGGGGGTGGAGTCGTGATCATTCGTCAGTCACCGTACTCGAGAGGCGTCACCAGTCGGCACGTTTCCCTGCCGGGAGTGCCGCCCGCCACGCGCGGAATATCTCGGCAAGTCCGGGGTAGTCGATCTCGAACGTTTCCGACCCCAGGTGGAGTTCATGGACGCCGTGGTGGTTATCGAACCGGATGATCGGGTCCGTCGCGCCGGCTTCGCCGTAATGGTAGGAGTACTTGATTCCCTCCTCGAATCGCTCCGAGGTGGGAACCGAGAGCACGCGCACCCGGGCGACGGTCCCATCGGCGTAGGCTTCGATCTCGTCTTCGAGCACGGTGACGTCATCGCTCATCCACACGCGTGTTGACGTGGAGCGTCCGGATAAGTGTTAGCGATAACCCTAACACAGAACGCATCGATATGAGTCCGGACCTCGTGAGATCAGGGAGAACACCGCTGAGCAGTCACGAGCAGTTCGAAACGGCCCCGCTTTCCCCGCCTCGTTCGTCCTGGGAGCGTCGGCCTCGCGGGAGGGCGCACGGACGCGCTCGACGCCCTCCCGGAAGTCGATCTCGGGCTCCCAGCCGGTGGCCGCGCGGAACGTGGAGGCATCGGCCATGGTGTCGTGGACGTAGCCGTCGAAGGGGCACTCGACGTAGACAGGGTCGACGTCGGTGCCGAGCGCGTCGTCCATCATCGCGACGGTCTCGTCGAAGGAGTAGGCCTCCTCGGTGCCGACGTCGTAGACGCCGGTGGGCTCCTCGTCGGCGGCGAGCTCGCAGGCGCGCGCGCGAGTCCGCGACATGGGTGAATCTCGGTACCACGCGAGCGTATCGGATGTCGATACCTGGAGTGATGACCACGACGTGACCACGACCACAGTGACGTACACGAGTCTCTCGCTGTCGTTTCGGAACTAGGACGTCAGGTACGTCACGACGCGATCAACCGCTCGATCCACGACGTCCTCGTGGAGCGTCCCCTGTCGATAGTTCACCCACTCCGTTCTGACGGCGCTCACGGACCACGGCATGATCGAACTCGACTCGGGGGCACCCCCGTCCATCCAGTGAGCGTCCTCGAGCGGGATCCGTTCGTCGTGCCACGTTCGCGTGGTCAGTGCGAGCGCGATGTACTGTTCGCCGTGAAACGGCGTCTCGTCCGTACTGACGACGAGGAACGGACGACCCGCCGACTCGTCGTCTCTGAACGGGTCGGTCGCGACCACCACGTCTCCACGTTCCCCACTCATTCGGATGAATTCGTTGCGGCGTGATCTCGCCACTCTTCAAGATCTTCCGCACCGAACTGCTCGTCTAAAGCGTCCATATTACGGTGGAACCGAAACGTATCCCGGACCGCTTGCTCGTTGCCAATCGCCCAGTAGTCACCCTTGTGTTCGAGAAGATCTTGTTCCTCGAGCCGACGAAGCACGGTACCGATGGAGGTCTTTTTCACTCCGGTAGCATCCGCGATCTCGGAAGGGGTAAACGCCTTGTCGTTGTTCTGGTAGAGGAACCGGACAACCCGTTCTGCGTTCGTCACCGCCGTGAGTTCCTCGTCGTCGGACTCGGTGAAGGTCTCGATGTCGATTGGCATAGATGTCACTACTGTCTCTAGTGTCATAACCCTTCTCTCGACACCTGGCTTAGGGGTCGACGATGCGGATCGGGGCTCTGAGTGAGTCATTGTCGATTTCGAGGTCAAGTCAAAATGGTCGTGATTGCCAAAACGTCACTACGGAAAATATGACGTGAACGCCTCGCGCTTTAGGACGCGGAGAGCGTCAATCGAACTCGTAGTCGCTGTCGTAAGCGCTGACGTACTCGTCGTTGCCCGTTCTGTCTGGCACATAACACGGGCTTGTCCCACCAGCGAAAAACACCGGCGCCTCGATATCGACGGTGCTCTGCCGGCTCACTATTGACGGCACGTGTTCGCGCAGTTCCCTCACCCAAGGTTCTCGGCGGGTACGGAACGTTCCCACGGGTGGTCGATGCTCCGTGAGCGGCGGCAGCCCGTCTTTCTCGAGATCCTCGATGGTGAGGATGCGGACATCGAGCTGTTGGGCGAGCGCCCACGCCGAGGCGGTGACGCCTCTGGCCACGACGAGGACGGGCATTGCGCGAGCCAGTGCGGCCCGGTGGGAGATTGCGGCGACAGCGTCGCGACCGACGAGGGTTGTGTGCCAGTCTTTACACTCACCAACGATGAAATCGTCCGGCTCGTTTCGTGGGGATTGTCGGCGCGCGAGGACGTCGGTTTCAAGCCCGAAGAGTTGCTCGTTGCGGGCGGTGAGATACCCCCACGTTTCGAGTGCGTCAGCGAACTTCCCTTCGAGCCAGCGCCCGTTCGTGGGGTCATGGTCCGTGGGTGTCTCCTCGCGATTGCGACCCCCGACGTCTGGGATCTCCTCGCGGTCTTTGGGGTCGTCACTCATCGGTGACCTCCGCGTTGGCGGCGTCTCTGGCTGTCTGTTCGAGTGCGCTCGCAACTGTGTGCGCCTCTGTTGCTGTGAGAGTCACGTACGTCGTCCCCCACTGCCCGCTGAAGGCGAGTCTGACGACTGACGCATCGAACTCATCGCGGTCGATTTGGATTGTGGCCGACTTGTGGGTGACTGGGTGGTCGCGCGTGACCGTTGTTTCGAGATCGAGTGTCGGGGTGGTCATTGTGTTTCACCCCCTTGCTTCGAGTGGAGCGATGGTGTCTCGGTACGGTGGATTGCTGTGGGTTGGTGGGTGCCTCTCTGTGGGCTTGGGTGATCGGGGGCTATGCTGTCTGTGTTCATCGGACGGCTGGTGTCGTTGTACATGAGGTGTGGTGTGAACAGGGCTGTCCAGGCGTGGGCGCTGCGTTGGCTGGCCCACCTGCTGGTGTGGCTGCACACGCGTTCTGTGAAGGTTGTCTGTCGGTGCGCCAACAGCGGGGTTGAGCGAACGTCTGCGGGAGTTGTGTCCGTGGTGGTCCACCGTCTGTGGCCGTCGAGGTGGACAGGTTGAACGCGTTCAAGCTCGCTGACGGCGCTGATTCGGCGATCGTAACTGCTTGCCGAGATGCCCGATTGGTTGATGAGCTCACTACGGCCACACGGCTGGGCTGCTCGCAGGAGTGTGGCGTACAGTTTGGTCGCGGTGGGCGGCAGATCCGGCCGAAAGCGTGTCGGCGAGCGGGTGGCCGCTGCGCGTTCGACCTCCGCAGGCGTCGGCGTCGGTGACTCGTTCAGCGCGCCCAAGAGGCTCGCCACGACGTCGTACGGACACGCTCGGTGGGTGTCCGCCGGGCTGAACGAGCGCAGACACAGCCGCACGAGCCGCTGTCGCTCGCGGGGTGTCCACTGCACGTCGTGGGTCATCGCAACTCTCTCTATTGCCCGCCGGATGGCGGGGTAAGTCGTCCCGTCGACGACGGGGATTTTGAGGGGTGGTGCGTGTTCGGTGCCGTCGGCGATTGTTTCTCGGACATCGGAGAGTTCTCCTCTGAGCGCCGTGGTGATCTGCTCGCCGAGGTCTGTGACAGTCGGCCCGGCAAGCACCCACGACATGGTGAGATCCAACTGTGTGTCGGGCGCAACCTCGTAGGGGAGTCGCCGGCGTAGCTTTGCGGGCCGGTCTTCGAACAGCATGCGGTAGCCTGCGTGAATTCCGTAAACAGACTGTTTGGGGACTGTCTTGGCGAGAAACGTACAGAGATCTTGGAGTTGGGTGGGGTTGCGTGTGAGTGCGTCAGTATCCGGGAGTCTAATGGTGGTCGTGAGCTCGAGGCCGGCTGCGTGATACAGCTGGGTGGCTGAGGCGATTAGGCCGTGGAGATCGGCGAAGAGGGTGGCGCGGGCGGCGGTGTCGTCGCTGGCTGTGAGTTCGGCGACTTTCGCGAGAAGCCGATCTCGAACCGTGGTGATTCGCGCACGCCACGCGCCGTAAGTAGTTTCAGCGTCGCTGTACCAGCCGACTTGGTGGCCACGGCGCAGGATGCGCTCGACGGGATACGCCTGGGTGTCAGCGATCGCTTCGAACTCATGGCCGAGTCGTGATGGGGAGAGGATCTTCGAGAGCGCTTTCTCGCTGAGTAAGGCTCCCGCGAGACGTCCCAGCGTTGCGAGGGGGCCACCCCACTGGAGCACGACGTGGGTTTGATCGTTGGTGTGGCTGAGGTACGCAACGCGGCCGTCGTCGAATGGGTGTGGGTGGTCGTCGACGAGGGTGATGGCGTCGTCGTGGGCAACGGTGGTGAATCGTTTGTGGAGGGAGGCGTTTTCAGGACCAGTGAGCCACTGGACGTACTCGGCGTCTCCCTCTGGACTACCGGTTGCGGCCACCCACTCGTCGGGCGTCGGTGTCTCTTCTCCTTCTCGGCGGGGCGACACTGTACTTGTAGATTCCTGAGGGGTCCCAGTAAGACGCTCATCGAGTCGGCGCTGATTCGGGTGGATGAGGTCGTCGGTGTCGTCGAGACACTCGTGTACGGCCAGTTTGCCGAGGTCGGTGAGCTGGACCGTGTTGTGCTTCCCACAGCGGTCGACAGTGACTAACTCACGGTCCTCGAGATCGAGGATATACCTACTAATGGTGCCCTCGGCGATGTCGATCGCGTGGTCGGTGGTGAGATCTCGGTAGCTCTGGGCGTACTCGTGGTTGAGGTTTCCGAGGAGCCGGCGTTTTCCCGGTTCGGTGTCGAGGTCACGGATGGCCTTCCAGGCGGTCTCGACAGTTCGGATGTGGTCGGTGTGAGGGGACCCATCCCGGCTGCCAGTAAGATCGAGGTGGCACTCACTCCACTTTGGATACCGCTTCACAAGGTGTCGGCGGACTCTGGGAGAGGCGACGACTCTCACGTCGAACCCATTAGCAAGAACGGCGATCGCCGCGAGTGCGCGGACGCCCGTGCGGCGGTCCGTAAGGGAAGTCCACGCGTCGCCGTCTAACAAGAGGGTGAAGGTGGTCGGGTGGGCGTCGAGTTCGCGATGGAGTGCGACCGGCCCTTTCGCGAGCGCGCCGAGGTCGGCGTTAATTGGCCCGCGCCCCGTGCCGATGCTAGTGACGGTGTCGGTGAGATCAGCGTGTCGCTGTTGGTGGTACGGACTGAGCGAACTGCTGGGTTCATCTCCGTAGGTGAGCGCGAGTGTCGTGATGGCGCGGGTGTATGCGACGGCTTCGGCGATGTCGTCGGTCCACGGTTCGTTCGTCTGTTGCCACGCTGGCAGGATTTCGGCGAGGAGCTGAGAGCTCGTCTGCCACGGATCCGTAGTGGCGTGCTCGCGGATGATCTTCTCAGTCTGTGGCCGGAGTTTGTCTAGGAGCGTTGGGACCCACTCGGTCAGCCGGGGTGAGACTGCTGGACAGGTGATCCCCTCGGTGGAGATGTCCGTGGCGTGGCTGACGAGCCGGACCCCTCGCTTGCGGGCCGCAGGCTGGTGTGTTTTCATAGCCGATCACCTGCTGGTGATGGGCTGATGGGTCAGATCGGCCAGCATTACTCCGACCCCCCGCGTGGACAGCCACCATCAGAACGGGCGTGTTCTCGAACCGCCGTGAGAAGCGGGGTTGGTTCTTCCTGTGGCGGGTCGGTTGGGTCTCGTGGTGTCGGGGCGTCTGGGTGGACGTGTGGGTCGGCGGTCGTCGTGGGGCTCGTGACGACTGGGGTCGGATCGAGGAAGACGAACGTTGTCGATTGCGTTTGGGTGTTTGAACACGTCCCGATGTGGCCCGTGAGGACGTATTCGCGAACACCACGGGTAAAGACGGTCGGGTGTTCGTGGACATCTGATCCACACATGATGTAGCCGATCGCGTACGCGGGCTCGCCGGCCGCGCGGTAGGCGTAGGCGGTGATGTCGTTGCCTTCGTGGAGGGGGTGGCCACAGACTTGGCAGATCGGGTTGTTCGTGTCGAGTGAGATGCGCGTGAGTTGGGTGAGGTCTGCGGCCCGTGGGTCGTTGGAGCGCGTCATTCGCGGCCTCCTGAAACGTTGTGAGTGCCGGCTTGCCACGCCTGGCGCGCGGAGAGTGCGCGGCGGCCCGACTCGGTCAGTCGGTACTCGGTCGTGTCGTGGGTGTGTTTGGTGACGAGGTCGAGTTCGATGAACTCCTCGAGAGTGTCGCAGACTCGGGTGTGGTCGACTCCGTCAGTGTAGTAGTCGGTGAGCGCGTGGTGGAGTGGACGGCTCCCGCTGGGGCCAGTCTGAGAGAGTACCCAGAGCAGGTCGCGGTGGGTAGCTGAGAGGTTGGCGAGCGAGGTGGCGTTTCTCTCGGTGGGGCTAGACATTGTGCCCCTCCACGGTGTCCTCATCGACGCAGCGTGTTGCAGCACACGTGCTACAGAGTGGGATGTCGAGGGCGGCGTCGTAGCCGTCGGCTGGGTTGGGACACAACCTACAGCCGGAGCTGTTACTGTTCGATCCGTCAGTCGTCTCGCAGGGCTTAAGCCCCGCAGTTGCCAGTATTAGCATGGTTCTGTGATCGGGCACAGAACCCGTCCCGGCTGGGTGTTGGAGCACCGCGGCCGGGGTTTCTACACTTTCTCGCGAGCCGAGGGTTCGTCACTCGGGTTCCGTATAACACCAGTTGGCCTCCAGTAACATATAATTAACGATAGTATTTGATATGTGCTTTGTACTGTCTATAAGTGCTATTCGTCCGTACTATAGACTGTGATATTGGATATGTGCTCTATGAGGCACTCAGGCAAGTGGATGACTTCTCTTGACGATCGAATTTTAGAGTTCCTTCATGAAAATAAGCCGACAACACCCACGAAGATGACTACAGAGGCATCTCTACCTTACTCTAGACAGCATGTTGATCGGCGGTGTAAGAAACTGGATGAGGAGGGTCTCCTCGAAAGCTTAGGCAATGGTGTCTACATGATCACCGAAGACGGTGAATCATATCTCAAAGGACATCTAGATACTGAAAATTGGCGGTATATGGATGAAGATGGTGATGACGATGATGATTTGACTGAAGACACTGGTACGGACAGCTAAACGATGGTTCTCTGAATCTGTGTGGATTACGCTGGATTGGCAGATCACGCTTAACCAATAGTGAATCCATATGGTGGTACTTGCTGATTAATATCGTTTTGTTTGACTCAGCTCTCGGGGACCGAACTTCTGCGGATCAGATCTACTCACCGACGTAAACTACGTCGTCAACCCCTTTTGTGGGTACTGTTTAGACATCCAGTAGATCGTATCGGCGATCGTTTCGGTTAAAATCGGTACGTCGCTCACGTGTAGAACCACTCTACACTCGGACATATCCAGTTCGAGTACAAAACGTCGTCATAGGTGATAACTAGGCGGTCCTCCGAGTTCGTATACTGGCAAAGTTCTCAGTCGGACGAGCTCCTCCCGAACTTAGTGAGGTCATCGACGTGTTTGACGTCATTACCGTAATTTCGGTGCCTGTGGACGATCCGGTACTTCGTCACTGCCATGTGACGGCGTATCTGTGCCGACAATAAAATTCGAGCATAGAACTCGTTCTCTCAGCGAGAGACACCTCGTGTCGCGTCCCGCCTAGTTCGTCACGGGAGCGTCAGTCTCGCGGTAGGGCGCACAGACGCGTTCGATGCCCTCCACGAAGTCGATCTCGGGCTCCCAGCCGGTGGCCTCGTGGGACTGCGAGTAGTCGGCCATCGTGTCGTGGACGTAGCCGTCGAACGGGCACTCGATGTACTCCGGCTCGATGTCCGTGCCGAGCGCGTCGTTGATCATGTCGACCATCTCGTTGAAGGAGTAGGCCTCCTCGGTGCCGACGTTGTAGACGCTGGTGAACTCCTCGTCGGCGGCGAGCTCGCAGGCGCGCGCGACGTCCGCGACTGGGTGAATCGCGCGTCTGGCTGCTGTCGCCGAACAGCTCTGGGGCCTCGCCGCGGGAGATGGTGTCCGCGAGCTGCGCGACAGTGTTGGCGTACTCGCCTTTGTGTCCCTCGTTGCCGGCGAAGCCTTGGTAGACGGAGAAGAAGCGCAGGCCCGACATATTCATGTCGTGGTGGTTGGCGTAGTACTCGGCGTAGGCTCGTGGGCGAGCTTCGGTGCCTCGTAGGCGGTGTGCGCCTCGACGGCCATGCTCGTGCGAGGGCTCGGTGCGGCTCCCGTAGGTGGAGGAGGTGGTGGCGTAGACGACGGTGTCACAGCTCTGGTTGCGGGCGCACTCGACCGTGTTGACGAACCCCTCAACGTTGACGCGGTAGCCGCGCTGGGGGTCCGCCTCGTGTATGTTCCGCGAGGAGAGCGCGGCGAGGTGGAAGACGGCGTCGACGTCGGCGGGGTAGTCGGTTTCGAGGACGGACGCCGCGACGAATTTTACTTTTTCGTCGAGGTTGTCCGAGCCGCCGAGGTAGCAGTCGCCGCCGGCGATCATGTCGTTGTTGGGCGCGAGGCGGTTCGCGAGGATCGAGGCGATGAAGCCCGCTCTGCCCGTGACGAGGACGCGCTTGCCGTTCATAAATTAATTCCGATATAATTGTCATCTATTCATTTTTGCGTGCTGAAAGAGGCAGGCTATGGAATAGGATATCATAGAAATATTCAAATCATCGTTTTTTTTTTCTAAATATAAAATGTAAACGACTCGCTGTAGGCGGTTAATAATAAATTGTACCCAGGCAATGGCGGGATATCATCTACATCCGTGGAAAGTTGATTAAAATACTATCTCAGATTAGTGTCTGTACAATCTACAAACTAATACTGTCAGCTAAATAT
>NZ_NHPJ01000005.1 GCF_002252985.1 Halorubrum halodurans
GAAACACCCGTCCCATTAGCCATGGAATTCTCCCGGAAAATTCGGGTATTCGTCGGTGAAACGATCCTCGGTGATCGGTTCCATCGCGGTCGTCTCCCTTTCAGACGATTGACCGGTTTCACCGGGGCGAACTCGACGAGAATCGAGTTTTAGGCCGTACGAAAAGTGTTTGGATGTTGATAAGATATAAGTAGGTACGGGTCGTACGATGAGCCGTCATGAGCACGCAGAAGGAGACCCGCCAGCGCGCGGGCACCGTCGAGGAGAACGCCCTCAGACTCGAGACCGAGAAGGCCGAACAGATCATCGACGCGCTGAACGCCGACCTCGCGGACGCGTACGTCCTGTACCACCAGCTACACAAACACCACTGGAACGTGGAGGGTGCGGAGTTCCTCGACGTCCACGTCTTCCTTCAGGAAGTGTACGAAGACGTCGAGGACGCGGCCGACGAGCTGGCCGAACGGCTCCAGGCGCTCGGCGGCGTTCCGCACGCCAGCATGACCACGCTCGCGGAGAACGCCACCGTCGAGCCGGAGGACGAGGACGTCTACGACGTCCGGACCTCGCTCGCGAACGACCTCGAGATGATGGGCGACGTCATCGAGAGCTACCGCCAGCACATCGAGCTCGCGGACGGCCTCGGCGACTACGCCACGAGCGAGATGCTCCGCGAGCAGCTCGAGACCATCGAGGAACACGCCCACCACATCGAACACTACCTCGAGGACGACACCCTCGTCACCGACTCCGCGACGCACTGAGGCGACCGCCGGAGCCGACCCGCTCGCCGAACGCCCGAGCCGACCCGCTCGAACCGGCCGGGTGCCGTCACCGGACGTCCGGGGCGGTGTCGTCGGTCCGTCCGGGCAGCTCCACCTCTATCTCCAGGGCCGGCTCGCCGGTCCCCTCGAAGTCGACCTCGAGCTCGACCGGCTCGCCGAACGCGAAGGGGAGTTCCCACTCGTCGGTCGCGAGCCGGAGCTCGTCGCCGTCCCTGAGCTTCTCGCCCAGCTCGATCAGGAACGCTCCCGCCTCGCTCGCGTCGAGACGGTACTCGCGCTCGAAGTTCCGACCCGATCGGATGAGCGTCGGCTCCTCCGCCGTCTCCGAGGAGTCGTCCCCGTCGGCGGATCCCGACCCGACCGCGTCGTCCGGCGCGTCCGCCGGCGGGTCGTCGATCGCGGGCGATCCGTCGGTCTCGGGGGAGTCGTCGGTCCCGGACGGGTCGTCGGCTCCGGAGGTGTCGGCGGGATCGGTCATCGCACCACGTCGACCGGGTCGTCGACCGCGATCCATCCGTCCGTGTTGCCGGACTCGATGAACACGGACCGGCCCGGACGCCCCTCACAGACGTTCAGATCGGGCGTTCCGTCCGGTTCGGGTTCGTGATCGGCTCCGGAGCGGGGCTCGCTGCGGGGGTGAGCTCCTGTTGGCATCGACTCTGTTTAGGGAGACCTAAAACAAAAAGGGTCCGGTCGACGGCGCTCCCTGCGGCGCGACCGGAGTCACTCCCGCGACGGCGGGATGGTCGGCACGTCGGCGGGGCCCTCCACGTCGCCGGCGTCGTCGACGAGGAGCGTGACCAGCCGGTCGGCGACGTCGGGGCTCAACAGGCCGGCCATCTCCATCGCCTCGCGCTCGTGTGCGTCGAGATCGAGGACGTCCCGGAAGAACCACGAGAGCGCGACGTACGTCTCGTGGAGGTCGCTCGCGCGCTCGCGGCCCGATTCGGTCAGCGTCGCGCCACGGTACGGCTCCAGCTCGACGAGGCCGTCGTCCTCGAGCCGCTGGAGCATCTCCGTCGCCGCGGCCGGCGAGCGGTCGACCAGCTCCGCGACTCGGCCGGAGGACACCGGCGGCGCCGACCGGTGTTCGGCGATGTACAGCGCGAGGAGGTACCGCGCGGCCCGCCTCACGGCCGCTCGCCTCCGCTGTGGCACCGGATCGGACGACGGGCGTCGGTCCCGAGCGGCGTCGGATCCCTCGACACACGCTTTAGGCTACCCTAAACATACAAAACGATTGCGGTCTTTAGGCCGGCCAAAAGATCGGTCGCGGAACCGACCCGGTTCCGACGTCGCTCGCACCGCGGTACCGACTCTCAACGGGGATTTTTGCCGACTCGGGCCGTGTCGTTCGTCATGAACGACGCCGAGTCCCGCTCGGATCCGGACGCCGACGAGTCGGCGGCCCCCGACGCCTTCGGTCGGGCGATCCGGGACCACCACCGCGGCGAACGGACCGAACCCCTCCTCCACTCGGACGGCGCGGAGACGACGGAACACCCCATCGAGTCGTTCTACTTCACCCCGTTCGACCCCGAGGTGGGAACGAACGGCTGGCTCGGGTCCCACCTCCAGGGACCGCTGCTCGACGTGGGCGCCGGGACCGGCCGACACGCCCTGTACTTCCAGGAACGGTTCGAGACCGTCGCCATCGAGCCGAGTCCCGCGCTCGTGGAGACGATGCGCGAACGCGGCGTCGCCGACGCCCGCCGGGGGAGCATGTTCGACCTCGCCGAGGACTTCGACCGCGACCGGTTCGGCTCCGCGCTGTTGAACGGGACCCACCTCGGACTCGTCGGCTCGATGCGGGGTCTCTCCGCGTTCCTCGACGACCTCGCGTTCGTGATCCGGCCGGACGGAACCGCCGTCGTGGACTGTTACGACCCGGACCACCCCGCCACGAGCGAGGTGATCGGGTACCGCGAGGACCCGACGCCCGGACTCGCCCACCGCGTGATGTTCTTCGAGTACGAGGGCGAGCGGGACCCGATCCTCCAGCTCCGCCTGTTCAGTCCCGATCGGCTCCGGGAGGCCGCCGTCGGAACCGGCTGGGAGGTCGTCGACGTCGCCCGCGGCGAGGACGGGTACCACTACCGGGCGGCGCTCTCGAGGCGGTAGCCGCCCCTCCCGTCCGTACCGGCGCCTCAGTAGTCGACGTACACGAGCGCGAACGCCACGACGACGGCGCTCACCGCCGCGATCCCGAGGAACCCCTCGTCGAAGTAGCCGCGGTCGGCGACCGCCCCGAAGGCGACGGGGCTCACCGCTCCGACCATGATGTACACCGTGCGCAGCGCGCCGAGCTTGCTTCCGCGCGAGCCGTCCGGGAGCCGGTCGGTCAGGTTGGAGATGACGACGGTCTCGTAGCCGAGGATGGCGCTCGCGAGCACGGTGAGCCCGACGAACGACGGGAGCCCGGTCGCGAACGGGAGCGCGGCGAGCGTCAGGGCGGTTATCCCCATCATGACCGCCAGGGGATAGCGGACGCCGACGCGGTCGTACGCCCGTCCCGCGACCGGCTTGATCAGGCTCCCGAGCGCGAAGAAGAAGCCGAACAGGACGGTCGCGGTCGTCGAGGAGAACCCCTTCGCGTCGATCAGGTACGTCGGGTAGAAGCCGATGAACGCCTGGACGACCGTCGCCCACAGCATGAGCAGGACCATCGAGTGGCGGACGACCGGCCGCCGGAACAGCGGCGCGAGGTCGTCGACCGAGAACGCCTCGCGGATCGGGACGGTCTCGGAGGCGTCGGTCGGGACCGTGAGCCAGAGCGCGCCCGCCGCGACGACGAAGAGCGGGATCACGACGCCGAAGCCGTACTGCCAGGCGATCGCGCCCGCGAGCACGCCCGCCGCCGGCGGCATCACCGCGTTGCCCACGTCGCCCGCGGCCATCGTCACCCCGGTCGCCGTGCCGAGCCGGTCCGGGTAGATGTCCTTGAGGACGGTGAAACGCGAGACGCCGTACGTCGCCGTGCCGAGCCCGAAGAGCGCGGTCCCGGCGAACAGCACCGGCGGCGAGTCGGCGAGCACGACGAGCGCGAGCATCGCGGCCGCCAGCAGCGAACTGGCGACGAGCAGGGTCCGCTCGCCCGCCCAGTCGGCGAGCATCCCGCCGGGGAGCTGTCCGACCCCGTAGGCGACCCACAGCACGGTCAACAGCAGGCCCGCGGTGGTGAGCGTGAGCCCGTACGTCGACCGGATCGAGGGGAGCAACGCCGGGTAGATCATCCGCGTGCTGATCGAGAGGAACCAGCCGAACGCGACGGCGGAGAGCGCCTTTCCCCGACCGCCGCCCTGGAGGTCCGCGATCACCCGCCGCGGCACGGAAACGTACCGTTCGAGGGAGCTCACTACCCGACACACCGGCGTTCGGGGCTTCAATCTTCCACTCCCTGAAAGGATCGCCGGAGAACGTGGCCGACCGTCCATCGCCGGCTTCGCGCCGCGTCGGGCGTGACCTCGCCACGTGGCCGGCGTGGGCTCGCCGCTCGTCCCTGACGGGCTCGTCGTCGGCGCGGGCTCACCACGTCGTCAGCGCGGCCCGGCCGTGGTCGCGGACCAACAGCGCGAGGAACGCGAGGACGCCCGTGATCGCGAACGCGCCGCCGACGTGGAACACCGAGGCCATGCTCACCTCGACCATCAGCCACCCGGCGAGGAGCGGCCCCGCGACCGATCCGGGCCGCCAGACGAGCTCGCGGATGCCGAAGCTGGAGGCGACGCCGCCCTCGTCGGTCCCCTCGTCCGCGAACAGCGCCATGCTCGCGGGCTCGCGGAAGGAGTCGGCGACGCCGAGCAGCCCGGAGAACGCGACGAGCGGGAGGTACGCCGGCGGGAGCGCGCCGAGGAACGGGAGCGTCACGTCGGCTCCGAGGGCGGTCCCGATCGCGGGGGCGAAGGGGATACAGACCGCGACGAGTCCGTAGGCACCGCCGCCCGCGAAGACGAACAGCGACCGGCCGTAGCCGTCCGAGAGCCGGCCGGTGAACAGCTGGCCGACCATGTTGGTCGCCTTCTCCATCGTGACGGTGACCGCGACCGCGGTCGCGCCGACGGCGAGCCCGCCGGAGGCCATCGCGGTCCCGGCGTAGATCGGCACCCACGTCCGGACCATCGTCACGGCGAAGGCGTACTGCGCGCGGAACGCCGTGATCGAGACGATCTTGCGGTTGACCGCGAGATCGGTGAACGGGAACCCCTCGGTGCGGGTGGGATCGGGGTCGAGAACGCCCCAGATCACCGCCCACGCGAGGACCATGAGCGCGGTGATCACGGTGAAGATGGGGCCGAAGCCGACGGCGTCGTAGATCACGCCCGCCGACAGCGCCCCGACGATCGAGGCCGCAAAGGAGGCCGCGTTCGCCTTCCCGATCTTGTCGGCGCGGGTGCCCGTCTCGGCGACCTGGCCGACGAGCGAGAGCGTCATCAGCGACGCGCCGGTGACGGCGACCCCCTGGAGTCCGCGGATCAGGACGAACGACGCGGAGGAGTCGACGACCGGGAACAGCGCGTAGACGGCCGCCCCGACCGCGAGGACGGCGAGGAGAACGCGCCGCTTGTCGAACCGGTCGCCCGCCCACGCGAGCGGCACCACCGCGACCGTCTGCGCCAGCGTGAACCCGGTGGTGTACATCCCGATGATGAACCCCGCCGAGACGGTCACGCCGAGCACGGTCGTCGCCTGCGGGTCCAGCGTGTTGATGTACGTCGGGAGCAGCGTCAAGAGCGTGATGAACCCGAACCCTTCGGCGAACCGCGTGAGGTAGAGCGCCCGGAACTGTGACCGGCTGTCGGCGTTGCTCACACCGACACGGAGATCACGGCTTCAAAAGGGGTTACGGTTCGCGGCCGGACGCGCCGGGATTTTTGTCGCTCGGCGGTCTCGGACCGGACATGGGTGATCCAGCCTGCGACCGCCGGTTCTGTCCGGCGTGCGACCTCGCGGTCGCACGCGAGGACGACGTCTGTCCCGACTGTGGCGCGGCGATCGGTCCAACCGACCGGTGAACTCCACCGACCGGTGACCCCCGTCGGCCCGACTCGACGGGGCCGGGAGCGGATCGCGGCGGCCGCGGCGAGTCCCGCGCTCGCGGGGACGCTTGCGTGCGCCGCCATATTCAAACCGCCACCCGCCGACGTGTCCGTATGGAAGCCGAGCGCGAGGTACTCGACGTGTTGGCGCGGAACGCTCGCGAGGACATCGCGGACATCGCGGCCCAGACGGGCCTCGACGCGGAACGGGTCGAGGAGGCCGTCGCGTCGCTGGAGGCGGACGGCGTGGTCCACGGCTACCAGGCCGTCGTCGACTGGGACCGCACGGAGGAGGGGAAGATCCGCGCGATAGTCGAGATCAACGTGGAGCTCGACCGCGAGACCGGCTACGAGCAGGTCGCGGACCGGATCGCGAGGTTCCCCGCGGTCGACGCGCTACACCTCGTCTCCGGCGACTACGACTTCGCGGTCGAGGTCCTCGGCGGCTCGATGCAGGACGTCTCCCGGTTCATCTCCGAACAGGTCGCGCCGATGCCGGAGGTCACCCAGACGGTCACCCACTACATCATGGAGACGTACAAGGACGGCGGGGTCCGCTTCGCCGACGGCGACGACGACGACCGGCTCTCCGTCTCGCCATGAGGACGGCCGACCGCGCCCGCGAGCTCCCCGAGTCGGGGATCCGGAAGTTCTTCGAGCTGGCGGAGGCCCGCGACGACGTCATCTCGCTCGGCGTCGGCGAGCCCGACTTCTCCGCGCCGTGGGCCGCGCGCAACGCCGCGATCGGCGGACTCGAGCGGGGCCGGACCTCCTACACCGCCAACCGCGGCACCGCCGAGCTCCGCGAGGCGATCGCCGCCCACCACGAGCGATACGACCAGCCGTACGACCCCGGCGAGGAGGTCCTCGTCACCACGGGCGCGAGCGAGGCGGTCGACTTAGCCTTCCGGACGCTCGTCGACTCCGGCGACGTCGTGGCGATCCACGAGCCCTCCTACATCTCGTACGCGCCGGGCGTCGAGCTCGCCGGCGGCGAGCCGCTGTCGGTGCCGACGCGCGCCGCGGACGACTTCGCGCTCACGCCCGAGCGGCTCGAGGCGGCCGGCGCGGGCGAGGCCGACCTCCTCGTCCTCTGTTACCCGAACAACCCGACCGGCGCGACGATGACCGACGCCCAGTTGGCCGAGGTGGCGGCGTTCTGTCGCGAGAACGACCTCCGCGTCGTCGCCGACGAGATCTATTCGGCGCTCACGTATCGCGGGGACCACGCGTCGATCGCCACCCAGCCCGGAATGCGCGAGCGTACCGTCGTCGTCAACGGCTTCTCGAAGGCGTACGCGATGACCGGGCTCAGGCTCGGCTACGCGCTCGGCCCGGCCGACGCCATCGACGCGATGAACCGGATCCACCAGTACACCATGCTCTCCGCGCCGACGACCGCCCAGATCGCCGCCCTGGAGGCGCTCCGGAGCTGCGACGACGAGGTGACGGAGATGGTCGAGGAGTACAACCGCCGCCGCCGGCTCGTCGTCTCCCGGTTCAACGAGATGGGCCTCGACACGTTCGAGCCCGGCGGGGCGTTCTACGCCTTCCCGGAGTGCGGCGGCGACGACGAGGCGTTCGCCGAGGCGCTCCTTGAGGCGGAGGGCGTCGCGGTCGTCCCCGGCTCCGTCTTCGGCGCGGGCGGCGAGGGGCACCTCCGCGTCTCGTATGCCACCTCGATGCGCGAGTTGAAGGAGGCGACGGACCGGATCGCGCGGTTCCTCGCGGAGCGGGACTGAGGGCGATCCCGCGGGAAAGAACCCGGAGACCCCGGCGTCTCAGACCCGCTTCCGTCGGAGCGCGACCGCGGCGACGACGCCGGCGACCGCGACCCATGCGAGCAGGGACGCGAGGAGGAGCCCGGTCGAGAGGCCGCTGCCGTCGAGCGCGGCCGCGAGGCCGGCGCTCGCGGCGTCGGTGGGCGCGAGCGCGAGCAGGCGGTACGTCGCGACCGGGTTCGAGACGATCATGGCGGCGACGAACTCGCCCGCTCCCTCGAACGCCGAGAGCACGCCGAGCGCGAGCAGGTCGTGGACGAGCGAGGTCCACACCCAGACGAGCAGCGCCCCCGCCAGCGCGAACGTCGACGTCGGCGCGAGCGCGGAGATCGCCACGCCCACGCCGAGGAGCGCGACCGCGACCGCGACGGTCGCGAGCAGGAACCCCGCGAACGTCGGCCACCCCGCCAGCCCGAACTCGCGCAACAGCAACAGGCCGGGGCCGCCGAAGCCGAGGACGACGGCGCTCGCGAGGACGGCCGCCCGCCCGGCGAGGATCCCGATCGCCGTCTCCGCCCGCGAGACCGGCAGCGTCAGGAGCACGCCGAGCCGCCCACGCTCGGCCGCGCCGACGACCGCGCCGTGGCCGAACGCCAGGGCGGCGAGCGGCACGAGGTACGTCGCCAGCTCGACGTAGCTCGCGACCACGGGGTCGTACCCGCTCGGCGCGACGCTCGACCCGCTGAACGTCGCCAGGAGGAGCGCGAACGCCGCGAACAGGAGCGTCAGCTCGAGCGCCCACCCGCGCCGGACCGTCAGGCGGGCCTCCCGCCGCGCGAGGCGGGCGACGATCCCCGGACGCGGGAGCCCGGCGGCGAGGCGCGCGGGGAGCGACGCGGCCGCGGACGTCTCGGCCGGGGCGGTCCGCGCGTCGTCGACGGCGACGCCGCCGTCGGGGATCCCCTCGTCGCCGCCCGCGCTCCCCTCGCGGCGCTCAGGCATCGCGACCACCCCCGGTGAGCGAGACGAACGCCCCCTCGAGCCCGTCCTCGTGGCCGTCGGCGAGGTCGGCGGGCGTCCCCTCCGCCACGAGCCGCCCGCCGTCGACGACGCCGACGCGGTCGCAGACGCGCTCGACCTCCCGGAGGGCGTGCGACGCGAGCAGAACCGTCGCGTTCGTCCCGTCGCGGACGCGGGTCAGGACCTCCCGCAGGGCGGCCACGCCGTTCGGGTCGAGCCCCGCGGTCGGCTCGTCGAGGAGCAGCACCGACGGGTTCGCCAACAGGGCGGCCGCGAGCCCGAGCCGCCGGCGCATCCCCTTCGAGTAGCCGCCGATCGGGCGGTCGATCGCGCCCGCCAGCCCGACCGTCTCGGCCGCGCCCTCGATCCGGGCCGCCGCGTCGTCGGGGCCGGAGCCGATCCCGCGGACGTCCGCGTGGAAGGCGAGCGTCTCCCGGCCCGTCTCGCCGGGCGGGAAGCCGGGGTCCTCCGGGAGGAAGCCGATCTCCTCGCGGACCCGCCAGCCCGCCGCCGCGGCGTCGCGGCCGCCGACCTCGACGCGGCCCGCGTCGGGCCGCTCGTGGCCGGCGACGAGCCGGAACAGGGTGGACTTGCCCGCGCCGTTGGTGCCGACGAGGCCGTACGCGTCGCCGGGCTCGACCGTGAAGTCGACCCCGGCGAGGGCCTCGAGGTCGCCGTACCGTCTGTGGACGTCGGTGATGTCGATGCGCATTGTCAGTGGTGTCGGTCTCCGGGGTCGTCGTCGTACTCCACGGCCGGGTCGACCGCCGCGGCGTACGGGCGATACGGCTCCAGGTCGTGGGAGGGGCTCGCGAGCGGGCGGTGGTCGACCACGCCCGCGGTCTCGACCACCGGGAACCGGCTCTCGACGAGCCGGATCGCGTCGAAGGCGGGGCCGTTCGCGAAGACCGCGGCGCTCGGGTGTTCCTGGACGAGCCGCTCGGCCGCGCCCGCCGGCCGGTGTCTGGCCTCGCCGATCCCGTCGCCGTCGCTGTCGGCCACGCGGGCGTCCGACCAGTAGTTGCCGCGGGCGCTCCCGTTCCACGCCAGCAGCTCGCGGGTCGTCGTCAACACCTGTTCCCCGTTGCCGACGAAGTCGTTGCCGACGACGACGGTTCCCTGGGTGTCGGCGCTGTGGTGGACGCCGACCCCGTTCGCGTACACGAGGTTCCCGCGGACCTCGTTGTGCTGGGCGTTGTAGAGGAAGAGCCCCCGGTCGTTGGCGACGAGGTCGTTGCCGCGGACGACGCTGTCCTCGATCTCCTTGAGCAGGATCCCGTGGCCGCTCCGCCCGCGGTTCGCGACCGCGGTGTTGTTGGTGGCCTCGACGCCCTCGCTCACCATCAGCGCGTAGCCCACGTCGTTGCCGACGGCGACGTTGTCCGCGAGGCGGTTGTCGTCGGAGTACATGTAGTGGACGCCGTACCGCAGGTCCCACAGCGCGTTCCCCGTCGTCTCGACGTCCGAGGCCCACGAGAAGTAGATCCCGTCGCGGACCCCGGTGATCTCGTTGTTCCGGATCGCGGAGCCCGTCGTCTCCCAGAGGTTGATCCCGTTGCCGCGGTCGACGAACCGCGGGTTCTCGGTCCCCTCGATCCGCGAGTCGCGGACGACGATCCGGTCCGCGCCGTTCACCCAGACGCCGAAGGCGACGTCGGAGAGGTACAGGTCCGCGAGCACCGCCCCGTCCGCGTTCTCGGCGAGGAAGACGCCCGCGTCCTCGGACTCGAGGTCCTCGCCGGAGTCGTGGATCCGGATCCCCTCGACCGTGACGTTCGCCGCGCGGACCGCGAGGACGGTGTCCTCGCCGCCGCCGTCGATCAGCGCGGCCTCGGCCCCCGCGCCGCGGACCGTCACGTTCGGCTCGTCGAGGACGACGGTCTCGGCCGGCTCGAAGACGCCGGACACCTCGACGACCGCGCCCGGCCCCGCGGCGTCGACGGCGGCGGCGAGGTCGTCGTACGTCTCGCTCTCGCCCGCGGCGGAATCCGCCGACGCGTCGGTGGAACCGGGGACCACCCTGGCGGCGCCCGGTTCGGTCGGCCGGTCCGGCTCGTCCGCGTCGACGTCGACGAGCGCGTCCGTGACGTTCGTCGCGTCGGCCGGGTCGCTCCCGATCGCCTCGCCTTCGACGGCCTCGCCGCCGACGGCCTCGCTCCCGCCCTCGAGCCCGGCGCTCGCTCCCCCACCCGTCCCGACGGCGGCGGCGGTGCCGCCGAGCACGACCACGAGGACGAGGAGGGTCGCGAGCGCCACCGCGCGCGTCGAAACGACCCCGCCGAGCGACCGGAGGCGGCTCATCGGGTCACACCCCCGTCCCCGCGTCGCCGCGGTCGTCGTCCTCCGGAGAGTCCCTCGAGACGCGCCGGCGGAGCGCGGCGGCCGCCTCGCCGGCCGTGAGTCGCGAGCCGCGCAACAGGTACGCGACCACGAGCAGGAGGAAGCCCGCCCCGGCGAGGTAGCCGCCGGGCCCGAACCACGCCACCCCGCTGATGTTGGCGATCCGATAGCCGCCCAAAAGCGGCGGGGTGAACTCCGCGACGCCGACGACGGGGGCGTCCTCCCCGAGCGCGTGCCCGGCCTGGTGGAGCCGGTACTGGACGATCGCGAACGTGCCGACGAACGCGACCGTGGCCCCGACCAGCTGGCCGAGGAGGCCGAGCCGGAGCTTCCGCTCCGTCGGCGCGAGCGCGACGAACACGCCCGCGGCCGCCACCGCGAGGAACACCACCGGCCCCAGGATCCACTCCGGGGCGGCGATCGCGTCCGGGTGGACCGTGTAGTTCGGGTCGACGAACACCGGGTCGGGATAGTAGAACCCGACGTAGTGGTTGAGTGCCTGTACCTCCGCGAAGTCGCCGCCGAGCCGCGGGTACGCGTACAGCGTGACGAGCAACCCGTCGGGGTACTGGGGCGCTTCGAAGGCGATCCGCCAGACGGGAACCGTCAGCGCGACGACGAACATCGCCGCCGCCGTCACTGGCAGGGCCCGTCTGAGTTCCGTCAGTCGCCGGAGTGGGGTGGTCATGGTGTGTGGGGTGGTGTCGGGGTGGCGGTCGGAGCGGGCGACGGCCGCGTCCGGCGCCTCGGCGGTTCGTCGTTCGATGCCTCAGCCGTCCCGCGGCTCCACGAGGATCCGCGAGCGCATCTCGAGGTGGAGTGCGCTACAGAAGTACGCGCAGTACGCCCAGAACACGCCGGGGTGGTCGGCGGTGAACGTCACCTCGCGCGTGTCCTGGGGCGCCAACGCGAGGTTGACGTCGTACTCCGGGATCGCCAGCGAGTGGATCACGTCGCTCGTGGTCTCGACGTTGGAGATCCGGATCGTCACCTCGTCGCCCTCCCGGACCGTCACCTCGGGGAACGCGTACTCGTTGCGGCGCGCCCACATCTCGATCTCGACGGTGCTCTCGTCGACCCGCTCGAAGGACTCCTCGCCCTCGGGGACGAACTCGAGGTCGTAGTCGTCGCGGTCCCACGTCTTCGCCGGCTCGATCTTGTCCCTGTGGACGACGCTCGCGTCGTGCGGTTCCGGGTACGACGGCTTGTCCTTCACCAGCTCCATTCCGGCCTGGTCGTCGCCGATGTAGAACAGCTGGTCGTTCTCGGGGTGGATCGGACCCACCGGGAGGAACCGGTCCTTCGAGAGCTTGTTCAGCGACACGAGGTAGTCGCCCTGCGGCGACGCCGTGTACGACTCCGAGGCGATGAGGTGGCCGGGGTTGTAGTGGACGTCGTGTTTCTCGAGTATCGGCTCCTCGGAGCCGGCCTCCGCCTCCACCGCCGCCTCGTAGTCCCACTTGGCGACCTGCGAGTCGATGAACAGCGTCGTGTACGCGTGGCCGCGGTCGTCGTAGGCGGTGTGGAGCGGCCCCATTCCGACCCGCGGCTGCCCGAGGATCGCGTCCTGCGGGTCGTCGACCTCCGCGATCTCCTCGATCCCGATGACCGTACAGGTCGGGTCGAGCTTGCCGGAGGCGATCGCGTACTTCCCGTCGGGGGTGACGCTGACCCCGTGGGGACTCTTCGGCGTCGGGACGTAGCGGACGACGGGGCGGTCGCCCTCGTTGAGCGGGCTGTCCATCGTCCCGTCGACGACCGGCACGCCGCTTATCTCCTCGTACTCGCCCGCCTCGACGGCGTCCCAGATCGCGGGGATGTCGAACGCCTTCACGTAGTCGCGGTCCGACCGGGCCATCTCGCCCTGGGTGACGCCCTCCTCGCTGTTGTAGCCGGTCGCGAAGAACCAGCGACCCTCCTTGCCGCCGTCCCCGTTGTCCATGTTGCCGTCGACCTCGACCTGCCACTCCACGTCCATCGTTTCGGGGTCGATGGCGGTGAGGACGGAGCCGTACGCGTCGAGGTCGTCCACGTCGCGGCCGTCGTTGGGCATCGGCACGCGGAACTCGCCGACGCCGAAGACGAGCTGGGTGTCCGGCAGCTGCATACACGCGCCGTGAACGGCCTGGCTGTTGGGGACGTTCGTGATCGCGTCCGTCTCGAAGTACTCGAGGTCGACGCGGGCCATCCGCCCGTTCGCCTTGTCGTTGACGAACAGCCAGCGGCCGTCGTAGTCGTTGTCGGTCTGGGAGACCCGCGGGTGGTGGGTGTCACCCCACGTGTAGCCGCCGCCCTCCTCCAGAACCTCGCTCGACTTCGCGTCGTGGCCGAAGCCGCGCGCGCTCTCGGTCTGGAACACCGGGATCCGCATGAGCTCGCGCATCGACGGGATCCCGACGACCCGGATCTCGCCGGTGTGACCCCCGCTGAGGAAGCCGTAGTACTCGTCGTGTTCGCCCGGCGCGACGGCGTGCTCGCCGCTTCCCCCGGAGGAACCGCCTCCGCCGTTCCCCTCGTCTGAGAGGACGCTCGTACAGCCCGCGAGGCCGGTCATCGCGCCCACCGCGGCCCCGGCCTTCATGAAGTCGCGTCGGCCGACCTCCAGCCGTGGGAGGTCGAGGTTCGGCCGCCGGGCGGCGGTCGCGTCGGTCCCCTCGGCCGTCTCGGCGATGTCCCGCTCGTGGTCGGTGATCAGGTGCTCGACGGTGCGCCCGTCAACGATCTCGGGACCGTCGTCGGCCGGTTCGTCGTCGGTCGCGCCCCCGTCGATCGCGGACGCGGCTCCCGCCGCGTCGTCGCGCTGGTCGTCGCTCCGTTCCTCCCGGTCGTCGGTCGGATTCGGGTCAGTAGTCATCGTGTCGTGGTCGGGCGTCGACGACGGCGGCGTCTCCGCCGTCGTCGCCGTCTCGTTCCGTTCGGACCGCTCGCGCGAGCCGCTCCGCCGCCGCCTCGCCGAGTACCTCCCGTAGCTCGTCGGCGAACGCCGGGAGGAGCCGGTCTCGAGCCGCCTCGGCGTCGAACCGGTATCGGTGCCGGGTCGTCCCGCAGTGCGTCTCCGCGTCGCGGTCGACGAGCCCCTTCTCGACCAGCCGGTCCGCCGTTCGCTTGACGGTCGCGTACGCGACCTCGTCGCCGCGGCGGCGAACCGCGTCGAGCAGATCGCGGGCCGTGAGCGGCGCGTCGGCGCGCCGCAGGACGGCGAGGATCTCGCGTTCACGTGGTCCGAGCTGTGTCCACCGGGTCATGGTTCCCGGAGCCGAACGCGCCCGTTCGACCCCGCTGGTGATCACTACCGTCTACCCGTCCGCATGCCTGCCGGCGAACTGTTCGGGGGTTTAAGTATCCCGTCCCTCGGCGAAGACCTGCGAGAAGAGCGACGCCGTCACGAGCCGGAGGTGTTCGGAGACGGTGGACTTCGCGATGCCGAGCTCGTCGGCGAGGTCGGCCGCGGACGCGCCGTCGGACTCGAAGTAACCGCGTTCGGCGGCGACGGCCGCGACCTCGGCCTGTCGGTCGGTCACGCCGGTGAGATCGACGGGGACGACGTCACACCGACCGTCGTCCGGACACCGGTCGACGAGGAGTCGGCGAAGCTCGACGTCGAGCCCCGCGTCCTCGAACCCGTCGACGACCGCCTCGAGCTCCTCGTGGCCGCTCAGAACGAACGAGACGAGCAGCTCGCCGTCGTCCATCCGCGTCTCGCGCGGCGACACGGGGAAGTCCGCGAACGCCGCCGAGAGCCCGCCACACGAGCAGCCGGCACAGACGCCGTCGCCGGACGACCCGTCGTCGATCCCGTCGTTTTCGGCGCCGTCGGCGGCGGGCGGAACGGCCGCGTCGCCGGCGCGGAGGCCCGTGCTTCCGGTCGATCCGCCGACGGCGAGCCCCCCGTCGGTCGCGGGACGCGTGCGGCCGTCCCCGTTCCGACCGACGTCGTCCCGATCGGCCTCGTCGTGGGCGGCCTCGTCGCGGGCGGCATCGTCCCGGTCGCTTTCTCCGCGTGCGATCTCGTAGCGGCCGTGGGCGCGGCCGCCGAACTCGACGAACTCCAGCGCGGACGGCGGGTCGTCCGGCGGCTCGGGGGCGACGAACTCGACCGTGTCGTCGACGGGGTCGACGCGCACGTCCTCGACCGTCGTCGCCGCGGAGAGCGTCGCCACGGGACAGGCGTCGCAGGCCGACACCGCGAGTTGAACGTGGATCCCGTCGGTCATGACGGTCGGGAGTACGCCACCCCCACTCAAATAACGAGGACGGGGTTCCTACCGCGTGAAAACACGATGGAACCGTCGTCCCGTCGACGGAGCCCCCTCGTTTCCGGCTGCCGTGGGCTTTTCACCCGGCGGGGAAACGTGTGGGTATGCCGCCGATCGACCTCGGACTCGGGCTCGGCACGTCCGGACTCGACGACCCCGCGGAGTGTACGGAGAGCGTGGTGACCGCCCTCGAGGCCGGCTACCGCCACGTCGACACCGCACAGATGTACGACAACGAGGCCGCGGTCGGCGAGGGGATCGCGGCCGCCGACGTCGACCGCGAGGAGATCGTCGTCGCCACCAAGGTCCACCCGACGAACCTCGCGCCCGCGGACGCCCGCGAGACGGCCTACGAGAGCCTCGACCGGCTCGGCCTCGACCGCGTCGACCTCCTGTACGTCCACTGGCCCACGAAGGCGTACGACCCCGAGACGACGCTTCCGGTCTTCGACGAACTCCGGGAGGAGGAAGTCACCGACCACGTCGCCGTCTCCAACTTCACGCCCGACCTGCTCCGGGAAGCTCGCGAGATCCTCGAGTCGCCGATCGCGGCCCACCAGGTCGAGTGTCACCCGCGCTTCCAGCAGCCCGAGATCCGGGAACTGGCCGCCGAGTTCGACCACCACCTGGTGGGATACTCCCCGCTCGCGAGGGGCGACCTGCTCGACGACCCGACGCTCGCGGCCGTCGCCGAGCGCAACGGGACCTCCACGGCGGTCGTCGCGCTCGCGTGGGCGCTCGCCCGCGACGTGGTCCCCATCCCGAAGGCGACCGGCGACCACGTGACGGAGAACCTCGCGGCGCTGGAGGTCGACCTCCCCGCGGACGACCTCGCCGAGATCGACGGGCTGGCCGACGGCGATCGGACGATCGACCCGGACGACGCGGCCTGGAACCGAGGGTAGCGCCGGGGAGCGGTCGCGAGGGGTTCGCGAGAAGTCAGACCGCCGCGAGCCGCGCGTCGAGTTCCGCGTCGATCCGGTCGACGAGGCCGTCCATCGGCTCGTCGAGGTAACTCACCCACTGGTCGAGAAAGCCAGACCGGCCGAGAACCCGAACCACTCGGTAGATCGCTCGTCGCTCCGCGAACCCCTCGGGGAGGTCCCCGGCCCGCTCGCGGTACCCCTCGTACACCGCCTCGCCGAACCGCTCCGGCCCCTCGTAGTCGAAGCCGTTACACAGCTGGTCGCGGGCGCGGACCAGGTCGCGGGCGGGGTCGCCGACGTGAGCGAGCTCCCAGTCGAGCAGTCCCACGCGCGGGGCGTCTCTCTCCTCCTCTCTCCCGCTCCCGTCCCCGTCCGCTTCCCCGTTTCCCTCCGCCGCGAGGAACGCGTTCGGCGGCGCGACGTCGCCGTGGAGCAGCGCCGCGGGCGCGCGATCGAGGCGTTCCCGGTTCGACTCGACGCAGTCGATGACGGCGTCGAAGTGGCGCGCGAGCCGGTCGGTCGTGCCGATCTCGCGGGTGCGCTCGATCGTCGAGCGCAGCGTGTCGGTCCACGAGGCGGCCGCGACCGCGAGGCCGGGCGCGTCGGGGTCGTCGGCGCGGTCGCTCGCGGGCGAGTCACCGTCGCGACCGCCCGCGACCTCGCGTCTCGCCTCCCCGATTCCCTCGATCCCGCCGCGGCCGACGATCTCCCCGTGACGCTCGAACCGCACCGCGTGGAGCGTCGCGAGCGCCCCGCCGACGCGCCGCAACAGCGCCTCCCGCCGATCGTCGTCCGTCCCCTCGAGGACTGCGTGGAGGTCTCGTCCCGGCGCGGGCGCGGTCGCGAGGTAGGGCGGGTTCGCGTCGGGGTCGGCGGCGACGACCGCCGGAACCGGGATCTCGCGTCGCGCGGAGACGTACTCCAGGACCGCCCGTTCGCGCGCGATCCGGCTCCCGTCCCCGTCGAGCGCGACCTTGAGGTACGCGCGGCCGCCGTCGGCGAAGTCGACGCCGACGGTCTCGTTGCCGCCGTTCCAGGAGGGGCCGACGTCGGCGAGCCCCCCGACCGGCCGGTCCGGGAAGGCGTCGGCGAGCGCCGTCTCGAGGGGCGAGTCCATGCCACCGCTGGCCGTCGGGCGGGAAAAAGCGTTCCGCCCGGATCCCGATACGAAGCCGACCGCCGCGTTCCCGCCTCCCCGGATCGACCGACACCGTCATACGCGTCGCGGGAGTCTCGCGTTCGATGACTGGATCGGACGACGGTCGTCGCGTGACCTTCGAGACGGCGGGCGAGACGCTGTACGTCCGCGACGCGCTCGAGGAGACGCGACTCGCGCTCCGGTTCGACCGGGAGCCGGACCCGCGACCCGCGCTCGTCGACCTGTTCGCGCTCCCCGTCGACCGGGCGGTGAGCCTCGAGGCCGGGTCGGTGTCGATCCCGAAGTACGCGACGGTGAGCGTCCGCGAGTCGGGCGGGGAGTTCGTCGCCGAGCTCACGGACGACCTCACGCTCCCGCGCGGCTCCTACTGTCTCGACGTCGTCGGGGTGACGAAGGCGTTCGTCCGCGCGGTCGACGTCGAGGTCTCCGCGACCGGGATGGCCGACGGCGGGGCCGTCGAGGTCGCGTTCGACCGGCCGACGACCGTGACCGTCGGCGGACGGTCGCTCCACACCCGCCCGGAGGCGACGATGACGGTGCCCGACGACCCGGAGGCGCTCGCGGCCGCGGTGTCGACGCTCGGCTCGTCGATCGCCGAGGCGTCGCCGGAGCGCTCCTGGCCGACGCTCCGCGGGTACCCGCCGCGGATCGCGCGCGGAGACGAACTCGAGATACCCGCGTCCCTCGCGACGCCGGACGCCGGGGTCGAGATCGCGGTCCCGGCGACGTACGCGGACGTCTATCGGGTCGCGCCGCTGGCGTACTACCTCGGCGCGACCGTCGTCGCCGGCGCGGATCCGGAGCTCCGGCTGGAGACGGGATTCGTCGAGCCGCTGCCGAGCGAGGGGGCCGCGCTCGAGCGCCGAGCGGCGGACCTCCTCGGGACGACGCTGTTCCTGGACTCGCTGGCCCGGACCGAGGGGTACGTCCCCTCCGAGCGATACGAGTACGATCGTATCGGCGGGGAGCTCCCCTTCTACCCGCCGAACCTGGCCGACCGCTCGACGAGCGACCGGCTGATGGAGTACCTCGAGGTCGACCGCGAGACCGTCGAGCCGTACCTCCCCGACCGGGCGACGACCGCGGTCCTCCGGCCCGGTCCCGCGGGGATGGAGCTCCTCGGCCACCTCGCGCACCTGCTCGCGCCGATCCGGGTTCGCGGGTCGTCGACGGCGGACGGCCGTGACCGCGCAGACTTCCAGGACCGCGCTCGCTCTCGCGAGGGGGGCGCGTCGGCCGGGTCGGGCGCGCCGATCGCGGCCGCGATCGCGTCCGACCTCCCGCTCGAGAGCGGGACGCCGAGCCCGGACGACGCGCCGTTGGCCTCGGGCGCGGCCGCCCTGAGCGTCGCCGCCTACGAGAACGCGCTCGCCCGGCCCCGGCCGACGAAGGGCGACCTCCGCGTCGCGTTCCTCGCGGACTCGGACGACCGGGCTCGGGCCGTCGAGCGCGCCATGACGGAGCCGGAGCCGCCCGACGGGATCGACGCGTGGGAGGTCCTCGACCGTCCGACCCGCGAGGCGGCCCGCGATCCCCTCGCCGACCCCGGCGTCGGGCTGTGTCTGTGTTCGCTCCCGACCGACGGGAGCCGGATCGCCTGCTCCGACGGCGTCCTGGATCTCGCCGACCTCGACCGCGTCCCGACGATGACGGCGTTCGAGCACGCCCGGCGCGTCGCGCCCGCGGCGTCGGCCGTGGCGGCCGGATCGCACGGGGCGATCGCCGTCGACGGCGTGCTCGGTCCCGAGCGGGTCCGGACGCTCGTCGGCCTGCTCGCGACCGCGACGCCGCTCGCGTCGAGCGTCGCGCTCGCGCGGGTTCGCGAGGTCGCGGACGTCCGTCTCGCCGGCGATCCCTCGACCGTCGCGGTCACGCCGGAGCAGGGGGGAACGCCGGGGCTGGTTCGGGTGCGCTCGCTCTCGGAGACGGCCCACGCCGTCGCGTGGCGGTCGCTGCCGTCGGTCGAGGCGCGACCCGGATCGGAGTACCACCCGTTCTTCGAGTGGGCCGACACGCTCCCGGAGCTCGTCGGGGCGGAACGCGAGGGATCCCGCCCGATATCGACCGCGGAGGTGCTCGATCTCGTCCCCGAGCCCGACAGCGTCGTCGACCTCAACGGCGCGATCGTCTTCGAGCGCGACGGGATCACCGCGGACGACGTGCGACGGTCGGCCCGTCGGGCGCTCGCGGAGGGGTCGTCCGGAGGGGGGATCTCCGTCCGGTCCGGCGAGGAGCTTCGGTGAACGCGGAGAGGGAGGCGGTCGACGGTCGTGTCCCCGGCGTCCGCGAACCCGACCGTGCGTTTTTGCCTTCCGGCGACGAACCCCCACCTATGCCGCAGATACACCTCGACGAGAGCACCGTCGAACGCCTCGACGCGCTCCGGCGGGACGGCGAGGAGTACGACGAGATCGTGACCGAGCTCATCAACATCTACGAGGCCGAGGAGTTGGCGCTGTTCCGCGGCAGCGACGTGGAGTAACCGGCCGGCGTCGACCGGTTCGCCTCGCCGCCGACCCGATCGGGCTCGAGCGTCCCCGACGATTCGAGCCTCCTCGACGGCTCGACCGTCGAACGCGCGGTTTAACCGTCCAGACCCACGATCCGATCGACATGAGCGGGTCCACGGAGGGCGACCTCACCAAGACGGGGATGTCGCTGAAACACGACCGAGAGTGGGATTACGAGCTCGACCGGATCGTCGAGGCCATCGAGGAGCGGGACGCGAGCAAGGTCGGCCTCCAGTTCCCGGAGGGACTCAAGCGCCGCGGCCCCCAGGTCGCCGACGACCTCCGGGAGGTCGCCCCCGACGACGTGACGTTCATGCTGTCGGGCCAGCCGTGTTACGGGGCCTGTGACCTCGACACCTACCTGATGCGCCGGACGGACGTCTTCGTCCACTTCGGCCACACGCCGATGAAGGAGTCGGACAGCATCGTCTACGTCCCCCTCTTTTCGAACGTCGACCCGTTCCCGATCATGGAGGAGTCGCTCGCGGAGCTTCCGGACCCCGAGGCGGACCCCGACGTGGGGCTCGTGACGACCGCCCAGCACATGAACCGCTTCGAGGAGATGACCGACTGGCTCGAGGAGCGCGGCTACGAGGTCCACACCCGCCGGGGCGACGACCGGCTCACGAAGGAGGGGCAAGTCCTGGGCTGTAACTACGCCTCCGCGGACATCCCCGCCGACCAGGTGTTGTACGTCGGCGGCGGGAAGTTCCACCCGGTCGGGCTCGCGATGGAACACCCCGAGAAGACCGTCGTCATCGCCGATCCCGTCAACAACGCGGTGTCGATCGCCGAACACGACCAGTTCCTCAAACAGCGCTACGCCTCGGTCCACAAGGCGATGGACGCCGAGAAGTGGGGCGTCATCTTCTGTACGAAGATCGGCCAGGGTCGCTGGGAGACGGCACAGGAGATCGTCGAGAACAACGACGACGCCTACCTCATCACGATGGACGAGGTGACGCCGGACCGGCTCCGTAACTTCGACATGGACGCGTTCGTCAACACCGGCTGTCCCCGGATCACCACCGACGACGGCCCCCGGTTCCACAAGCCCATGTTGACGCCCGGCGAGTACGAGGCCGCGATCGGCGAACGCCCCCTCGATCAGATCGAGTTCGACACGTTCCACGACACCTGGTGAGCCGCCGCCGGACTCCCGCCTTCCCGACGCCGGACGGCCCCGATTCCCCGTTCGGCGGGTCGTGGTCGTCCCGGACGAAGTAGCCGTCCGCGTCGGGGTCGAAGCACGCCTGGAGCGTCCGTATCGACCGACGAACGCGGCGACCGAGACCGGTCCGACCCCGACGACGCCGTAGAGGAGGACG
Organism: Halorubrum halodurans; assembly: GCF_002252985.1. Taxonomy (GTDB): domain Archaea; phylum Halobacteriota; class Halobacteria; order Halobacteriales; family Haloferacaceae; genus Halorubrum; species Halorubrum halodurans. Next base: position 21,082 of record NZ_NHPJ01000005.1, read on the forward strand.
GTCGCGAGCGACGTCGGGTCGGACTTCCGGCCCGTCGACCTCTCCCTTCGGCCGCCCGCCGACCCGGATCCGGTTACGGCCCGGATCCCACCGCTCCTTCGACGTACTCCACCGCGGCGGCCGGCGATCCGACCGCCTCGACGCCCTCCACGTCGTGGGTGTCGAGGCCCGCGACCGCCCGGTCGTGCGCGAGCGCGAGCCCGATCTCCGAGAGCGTTCCCGGCCCGCCGTTCACCGCGATCGCGGCGTCGCCGTTCACGACCACCAGGGCGTTGCGGGCGTGCCCGAGCCCCGTCGCGATGGGCGTCGTGACGTAGCGGTTCGCGTCGCTCGGGCGGTCGGTCGGGAGGATCCCGATCGTCTCCGCCTCGGCGTCCGCCGCGTGTGCTCCCCGGCACGCCGCCTCCATCACGCCGCCCAGGCCGCCACAGACGATCGTGTGGCCGCGGTCGGCGAGTTCGGCTCCCAGCTCCTCCGCGACCGCCGCGGTGTCCGGCCGGACGGAACTCCCGCCGATGACGCTGACGCGCATGCGGCACGTTCGCGTGCGTGCGGGCATAAATCGGCCACCTTCCGGTATCGGGATCGATAGCCGAGGTGAAACGCTTTTACCCGTCGGGCGAGGACGAACCGTATGAGATACGATACCGTCGTATTCGACAACGACGGTGTTCTCGTCGGCCGTACGCGCTTCAACGTGCTCCAGGAGGCGACCCGGAGCGCGTTCGAGGAGTGCGGCGTCGACGACCCCGACCCCGACGACGTGGAACGGATGACGATCGGCGCGACCCCCGGCAGCGTGGGGACCGTCTGTCAGACCTACGACCTCGATCCGGGGTCGTTCTGGCGGACGCGCGACGACGTGGTCTCGAGAGCCCAACAGCAGGAGGCCCGCGCGGGCCGCAAGACCCCCTACGACGACCTCGACACCCTCGAGGACCTCGACGTGAAGATGGGGATCGTCTCCTCGAACCAGCAGGCGACCGTCGACTTCCTCGTCGACCACTTCGACGGCTTCGAGGAGTTCGGCGCGGCCTACGGCCGCGAGCCCACGATCCACAGTCTCCAGCTCCGCAAGCCGAACCCGCACTACCTCGAGCAGGCGCTCGGCGACCTGGACGCCGACTCGGCGCTGTTCGTCGGCGACAACGAGTCCGACGTGAAGGCCGCACAGAACGCGGGCGTCGACTCCGCGTTCATCCGCCGCCCGCATCGCCGTGACTGGGACCTCAACGTCTGGCCCACCTGGGAGATAGAGACGTTGGACGACCTCTTCGACGTCTGTGGCGTGTAACGGCCGGAAGGTCGTTCCGCCGGCGCTGCCCGGTCCGCTCGGCCGCGGAACCCGCCGACCCCGACCGGCATGACCCGCCGAGCCTTCGGCACGCTCTGTGGGCTCGTCTTCCTCATCAACCTCGGGCGCGTCGCGTTCGCGCCGCTCGTCCCGACGATCGGATCGGAGTTCGGGGCGAGCCCCGCGGTCGTCGGCTCCGTCACGACCCTGGTGTGGCTGGGCTCCGCGCTCCCGCGGATCCCGGTCGGCTACCTCCTCACGCGGGTTCCACGACACTACGTCGTCCTCGGGTCGGGCCTCTGGCTCGCCGGAGCCGCGATGTTCACCGGCAGCGCCGGGTCGATCCCGGCGCTCCGGGTCGGCGCGCTCTCCATCGGGCTCGCCTCCGGCGCGTACTTCGTCGCCGCGATACCGCTCGTCGCCGAGCTGTTCCCGAGCGGGCGCGGCCGAGCGATCGGGATCCACGGGGCGGCGAGCCAGCTGGCGGCCGTCGTCGCGCCCGGCGTCGTGGTCGGGATCCTCGTCGTCGCCGGCTGGAGCGACGTCTTCCGGCTGCTCGCCGTCGCCGCGCTCGCGGTGACCGCGGTCCTCCTCGTGGTCCTCCGCCGACATCCGCTTCCGGAGAGCGCGGGCGCGGACCGCGACTTCCGGTCGGTGCTCGGCCACTGGCGGATCATCCTCCTCGTGATCGTCATCGTCGCGGCGCCGGGGTTCGTCTGGCAGGGCGTGTTCAACTTCTACGTCACGTACCTGACCGGCACGAAGGGGGTATCCGGCGCGTTCGCGAACACCCTTCTCACGGTCGTGTTCGCGGCCGGCCTGCCGGGGTTCTGGTACGGCGGCCGGCTCGCCGACCGGCTCCCCCAGATCCCGTATCTCCTCGGGATCCTCGTCGCCTTCGCGACCGCGCTCGGGATCCTCGTGGCCGCCCAGTCGGCCGTCGCGCTCCTCGTCGCCACCGTCCTGCTCGGGTTCGTGATCCACACGACGTTCCCCGCGGCCGACACGTTCCTGCTCGACTCCCTGCCGCCCGACGTCCGCGCCAGCGCCTACGCCGTCTTCAGCGGGACCGCCCTGCTCGTGGAGTCGACCGGCAGCGGCGTGTTCGGCGTCGCGGCCGAGCGGGCCGGGTTCGACGCCGCGTTCGCCGCCGGCGCGGCCGGGGTCCTCGTGCTCGCGGCCGTCCTCGCCGCGGCGCACGCCGTTCGCGGGCTTCCCGACGGTCCCGAGGACGTCGAGTAGGGGGGGCTCTGCAGACGCGCCTCTGAAGGTTTAACCCGGATGGGGCGTAACTCCGGCGTAGTGACCGATGACCCACCGTGGGCCGACGTCTTCGGCCACGAGGAGCCGTACCCCGAGCAGGCGGACGGCATCGACGCCGCCATCGAGGCGGCTCGCGACGGCGGTTTCCTCGCGCTCGAGGGCGCGTGTGGCACCGGCAAGACCATGCTCGCGTTGACCGCCGGGATCGACCGCGTCCGCGACCCCGACTCCGACTTCGAGCGCGTGTTCGTGCTCACCAGCGTCAAACAGCAGCTCCGGCAGTTCGAGACGGACCTGGACACGATCAACGCGACCCTGCCCGACGACTCCGATCCCGTCTCCGGGCTGACGCTCGTCGGCAAGGCGGACGTCTGTCCGTACGCCCGCGAGAACCGCGGCGGGATCGACCGCGAGAACGTCTACGAGCGCTGTGAGGGGCTCCGCGAGCGCACCCGGAACCTCGTCGGCGAGGGCGGCGAGACGACCGCCGGCGCCCTCGCGAGCGAGGCGCGGAGCCAGCAGGTCGGGCTGCTGGACTCGGGAACCGCCAGCGGCTCCGACGGCGGATCGACCGGCGGCGGAGCCGCCGCCGACTACCTGACCGTCGACGGCGAGCCGACGCCGTACCCGCCCGACACCGAGACGGTCGGCGAGACGGAGTTCTGTCCGTTCTACGCGGGCTTCCTCGACGACGTACCCGACGACGGCGGCGACCCGGCGGCGGCCGTCCCGTTCGACGTCACCGAACTCGGCCACGTCGACGCCGAGGAGCTCGTCCGACTCTCGGCTGGCCACGGCTCGTGTCCCCACTCGGTGATGGGCGCGCTCGTCCCCGAGGTCGAGGTCGTCATCGGCAACTACTACCACGCGTTCGACCCGACGACGACCGCGACGTTCACCGGCGCGCTCCTCGACGACGCGACGTTCCTCGTCTGTGACGAGGCGCACATGCTCGAGCCGCGCGTGCGGGACCTCGTCAGCGACGCGGTCGCCGACGCGAGTCTCCGGGACGCGGTCTCCGAGATCACCCGCGTCGTCCAGCCGCTCTCGTTCGAACGCGAGGGCGCGGAGTCCGCGGACGCCGACCTCGTCCGCGGGGAGCTCGAGGAGAGCGACGTGACGGTCGAGGAGCTGGAGGCGGTACGGGAGTTCTACGCGGCCCTCCGCGAGGAGCTCGACCGTCGGGTCACCGCACATCTCGACCGCGAGCGGCCGGACTGGCGCGCGTCGATGCGCGAGCTCGACGACGACGAGATCCCGCTTCGCGACCCCGAGGAGCCGGGCGAGGACGCGATCACGGCGTGGGCGGCCGAGGCGGGCTACGGCGACCGCGTCTGGTCGCGCGCGCCCGCCGTCGGCGCGACCGTCAAGCGCGTGCTCGACTCGCTCGAGGACGAGGACAAACGGCGCGCCGCTCCGGGCGTCGGCCGCACCGTCAACGCGTGGTACCGCGAGGGGCACACCGAGTTCTTCCGCGCCGTCGACCTCGAGCGCACGTTCGACGAGACGGAGCCGCCGGACTCGTGGCGTCGCGCGTACAACGCGAGCCTCGCGCTGTACAACTGTCTCCCGAGCGGGCCGATCGGCGAGCGCCTCGGCGAGTTCGGCGGCGGCGTCGTGATGAGCGCGACGCTCGAGCCGATGGACGTGTTCCGGGAGGTGACGGGCCTCGACCAGCTCGCGGAGCGGGGTCGACCCGTCGTCGAGCGGACGTACGGGCTCTCGTTCCCGCCGGAGAACCGCGCGAGCTTCGCGGTCGACGCGCCGAAGTTCACCCACGCCAACCGCGGCGCGCCGGGCGAGCGGACCGACGCCCGGCTCGCGCACCTCGACGCGGTCGCGACGGTCGCGCGCCGCGAGGGGAACGTACTGGTCGGCGCGCCGAACTACGCCGAGGCGGCGTGGTTCGCCGACGAGCTCGACGAGCGCCTCGAGAAACCCGTCCTCCTCGACGAGTCCTCCGGCGACCGCGAGACCGAGTCGCTCAAGGACGCCTTCTTCGCCGGCCAGGGGAAGGTGCTCGTCACCAGCCTCCGGGGCACGCTCACGGAGGGGGTCGACTACCGTGGCGACCGGCTCGCCGCGGCGGTCGTCTGCGGGGTCCCCATCATCAACACCGCCCGCCCCCGGACGCGGGCGGTCGTCGCGGCGTACGACCGACGCTTCGCGTCGGGGTTCGAGACCGCGCTCACCGTTCCCGCCGTTCGGAAGGCGCGGCAGGCAGTCGGCCGGGTCATCCGCGGGGCCGACGAGCGTGGGGTTCGCGTCCTCCTCGACGCGCGGTACGCCCGCGAGTCATGGAACGGCGTCCGCGAGTACCTCCCCGAACACGAACGCGAGGAGTTCCAGCCGGTCAGCACGGACATGCTCTCGGTCGCGCTCGACGGGTTCGGGACGGCCGAATAGGGTGAGACTACCGCTCGACAACGGGTGCTTAACTAACCGGCTCGGACGCGGAGGGGGTCGTATGGCTCCACGGAAACGTCCACGACTGTACCACGCCGTCTGTCGCGAGTGCGCCCTCGAACGCGTCTTCGACTCCGAGGACGCGGCGGACGCGTTCGTCGCCCGCCACGTCGAGGAGACCACCCACACGGCGCTCGCCGAACGCGTCGACTGACTCGGTACGCGTCGGCCGCGGGCGCCGCGAGCGGGGGAGGGTGCTCAGTTCTCCCGGCGGGCGAACGCGAGGTTGCCCGAGACGTTCTTGATGTACGCCCGGACGGTGTCGCCCTCCTGTGCGCCGGGGACGAAGACGGTGTACTCCCCGCGCTCGGCGACGCCGTCGCCCTTGCGGCCCGTGCCGACGATCTCGAGCTCGTAGGTGTTGCCCTCCTCGATGGCCTCCTCCTGGCGCTGGGTGTTCGACGACGTCTGTTTCGCGACCGGGCGGAACGCCCCGCAGGCCTCACAGCGGAGCATGGGCGTCCGGTTCTCCGTCTCCAGCCGCGTGTCGGGGAGGCCACACTCGGAGCAGGTGACGAACGACTCGATGTACGAGTCGATCGCCGCCTGGAAGTCGCGCTCGCGGAAGTTCCCGCTGTATCGCGCGCGGCCGTCCTCGTACTGGCCGGCCGTCCCAAGCTCCTGTTGGATCTTCGAGTGGACGTGTTCGGGATCGCGGCTCAACGCGTCCGCGATGGCCGAGAGGTTCGTCAGTCGGGTGAACGCGCCGTCCTTCTGCGCCTCCGGGTCGGGGACCGACAGCCGCTCGTCGGACCCGTCGAAGTCCGGGACCGCGTCCATCGCGCGGTCGAGGCTCGATTCGTATTCCATACCCGGACGGTGGACTGGCCGACGGAAATCGCTTCCGGGTTGGATCCGAACGGCGTTTCCGACCGTCGTCGGTCGGCGCGTCGAAGAGAAGTAGCGGGAGGTAGATTTGAACTACCGATCTCCGGGTTATGAGCCCGGCGGAATCTCCTGGCTATCCCATCCCGCTATCGTGATCAAACCGCGGTGAACTGTTAAGGGTTCTGATCCCGTCGCCGGTGTGCGGTTCGCTCCCGTACGAGTTATAAGCGAACCGGGCCGGTTTCGACCCCGAACGCCGACTACTCCTCGCCGAGCAGGCTGTCGACGAGCGCCTCCGGATCGAACCGCGCCAGGTCGTCGTAGCCTTGGCCGGTCCCCAGAAAGAGGATCGGCTTGCCGGTGACGTACGCGACGGAGATCGCCGCGCCCCCGGAGGAGTCGGCGTCCGCCTTCGTCAACACCGCGCCGTCGATCTCGGCGGCCTCGTTGAACTCCTTCGCCCGGTTGACGGCGTCCTGTCCCGCGACCGCCTCGTCGACGAACAGCGTCATGTCGGGGTCGACGACGCGGTCGATCTTCTCCAGTTGCGCCATCAGGTCGTCGCTCGTGTGGAGCCGGCCGGCGGTGTCGCCGAGGACGACGTCGACGTCGTTGGCCGCGGCGTACTCGACGCCGTCGTAGATCACGGCCGCCGGGTCGCCGCCCTGGTCGTGGGAGATCAGCTCGCGGTCGAGCCGCTCGGCGTGCTCGGCGATCTGCTCGTTCGCGCCCGCCCGGTAGGTGTCGCCGTTCGCCAGCACCGACGAGTAGCCGCGCTCCGCGAGCCACTCGGAGAGCTTGGCGATGGTCGTCGTCTTCCCGACGCCGTTGACGCCGGTGAAGACGATCGTCAGCGGCTTCTCCGCCTCGGCGACCCGCTCCTCGAAGTCGAACTGCCCGACCGCGATCACGTCGAGGAGCGCGTCGTGAAGCGCCTGCTCGACCAGCTCGCCGGTCGTCTCGACCTGCTTTCGCGACTCGCCGAGCATCGTCTCGCGAACCGTCTCGAGGATCCGCTCGGCGACGCTCATCTCCACGTCGCTCTCCAAGAGCGCCATCTCGAGGTCCCAGAGCGGCTCCTCGAGGTCCTCCTCCTCGATGATGATCCGCCCGGTCGCGAACGCCTTCGCACGCTGGAAGGTGCTCGGTTCCGCCGAGCCGTCCGCGTCCGCCTCCTCGTCGGGCGCGTCCGCCGCGGGCGCCGGGTCGTCGGCGTCGACCGTCCCGGTCCCGGACTCCGGCTCCGCGTCGGCTTCGGCCTCGCTCTCGGCCGGCTCCTCGGCGTCCGTGGACTCCTCTACGTCCTCACGGAAGCTGCTCAGCTTGTCCTTCAGTCCGTCGAACACGGTCCGTTACCTCACTCGTCGTCGGCCTGGCCCTGCATCTGCTGCATCTGCTGTTGTTGCATCTGCTGTTGCATCTGCTGGGCCTGCTGTTCGAGCTCCTGGCTCTCGTCCTCCAGCTCGTCGATCTCCGCTTCGGTCTCCGCGATGCGGTCGTCGAGCGCCTCCTGTTTGCGCCGGAGCACGTCGATGGCGTCGTCCTGATCCTGCTCGGCCGAGTAGTTGCCGCCGAGCGAGACGACGATCTCGTCGATGTCCTGGACCTCCGCGCGGACGTACGCGCCGCCGCCGAGCGGCACCTGAACCGTCGCGCCGGTGTCGAGCGTCTCGATCGCCTCGACGGCGTCGTCGATGTCGGCCTTCTCCTGGCGGTACTCCTCGACTTCCGTCTCGAGCACCTCGATCTCCTCGTCGAGCGCCTGAAGCTCCTGGGAGAGCTGCTGGAGCTGCTGTTGTCCGCCACCCATCATGCCGCGGACACCTCCTCGATCTCGATCTGGGTGCGCTTTCGGCCGTGCTGGCTGCCGACCTGCGTGTAGATCCGCTCGCGTGCGAGGTCCTCGTTCTCCGCCTCGACGTCCTTGGTGAACGGCTGGAAGCCGTCTCTACTCTGGAACCGCCCGCTCACGGTGTAAGTACTCATGTTCCGACTTCCGGCAGGGACAGGGAAGTATCTTCCTAAAAGCGGACGACGCGACGGAACCGAACGGATCGGCAAAAACGGGCGCGAGAGCGACGCTAACGCCGATCAGTCGATGAACCCGAGCGTCTCCTCGATGCGTCCGAGCTCGGGGCCGGTCGTGTCGTCGCCGACGACGTAGCCGTCGTCGCTCGCGACGAGGCCGGAGCCGACGAGCGGCGCGCCGTAGTTGACCGTTCCGAGGTCCGCCCGGACATCGAGCGCCTCCTCGACGGCCTGAAGCTCCGACTCGCGCGACTTCGGGTGGCAGAGCACGCCGGTGTCGTTCGCGACCGCGGCGGTGCCGACGGTCCGCACGTCCGCGAGGTCGCCGCGCTCGACCGGGACCGAGAGCGTCTCCCGGATCGTCGTGATCGCCTCGCGCGACAGGTCCGGGTGGACGTACGCGCCGTAGTCGTTGGCCAGGACGACGTTGCCGGCGGCGTTGATCCGGCCGGGGAGCTCCGTGACCTCGCGGTCCGCGGCCTCGGCGATGCGCTCCCGCTCCCGGTCGGTCGCGCGCTCGGAGACGAGCACGCCGTTCTCGTTGCCGGCCGCGAGCGACCCGACGGTGTTGGAGCCGCCGACGGTGGTCGCGAGCACGTCCGCGCCGAGCTCCGCGCCGAGCTCGTCGGCGAGGTCGTCGTCGACGTCCGGCCTGACCAGAAGGAGGTCGTCGACGACGCGGGCGAAGACCCCCACGTACGACGAGCCGGTGAAGGTCGCCCGTAACACGTTACTCGGCGTGCTCGGCTTCGACGACCGGCTCGCCGTCCTCGACGAACCGGGCCGCGCGGACGCGGAGCTTGCTCGGCGGGTTCTGCCGACCGTTCGCCCAGACGGCCTCGTTGACGGAGGCGTCGAGGATCACGTCCTCGCCGTCGACCGAGAAGTGCTTCGCGAGGTGCTCGCGGACGATCTTCACGGCGTAGTCGGCGCGCTGCTGGACCGGCTTCTCCTTGGCGTCGCGGAGCGGGACGGTGACGACGCGCTCCTCGAAATCACTCGTGCTCATTTACTCGTCGAGGTCGTTCCGGCGCCAGTTGCGCCGCTTGGGGTTTCGCGTGACGTTCATGTCGGTCTTCATCATGACCCACGCGGGGACGCGGGTGTTCTGGCGCTCCGCCTTCGCCAGACGCTTCTTTTTGGCCTTCGATTTGTCTCCCATAGTGGGCCTCACTTCCGCCGGACCGCATAAAACCCCTTCCATACGACCCCGACGAGCGGGCCGTCACGGCGGCGGCTCGACCGGCGCGTCACGGCGACGCCCGGTCGCTCGTCGCGGTCGCCGCCCGGTCACCACTCGCGTTCCGCGAGCGCCGCGTAGACCTCCCGACACCGCTCCAGCACGTCGATCGAGACGCTCTCCGTCTCCGTGTGCGCCTCGCCGGGTTCGGAGGGGCCGCAGACGAGACACTCCGTGCCGGCCTCCGAGAGCCACCCCGCGTCCGTGGCGTGCGGCTTGGTGACGTGTTCGGGGCGGTCGAGCCCGCGGGCCTCGTGGACCCCGCGTGCGGCCGCGAGCGCCGCGTCCGCGAACGCGTCGTCGCCACACCCCATCGGCGGGAGGTCCTGCTCGACGACCCACTCGACGCCCGGAACCTCCTCCGTGCGCGCGAGGTCCGCCCGCTCGCCGGGGACGGTGCGCTCGTCGATCGTGACCTCACACCGGTCGGGGATCACGTTCCAGGTGTCGCCGCCGTGGAACTCCGTGACGACGACCGACCCCGTCACGTCCTCGCCGAACACCGTCGTCGCCGGTGCGTCGAGCCCGCGGACGACGTCGACCGCGTCGCAGGCCCGGTAGATCGCGTTCTCGCCCGCCTCGGGTTCGGAGGCGTGTGCCGACGACCCCTCGGCGACCAGCGTCGACGCCCGCCGGCCCTTGTGCGCGACGACGACGTCGGTCACGCCCGGCTTCGAGTAGTTCGTCGACCCCTCCGCGACGAGCGCGTGGTCGGGGCGGAACCCCTCCTCTATCGCGTGCCGTGCGCCCTCGCCGCCGGTCTCCTCGCCGACGAAGGAGGCGACCGCGAGTTCGCGGCCCGACGGCGGCGTCGCGTCCCGGAACGCGAGCAGGCAGGCCGCGACCGCGCCCTTCATGTCGGCCGTCCCGCGCCCGAAGATCCGGCCGTCGCGGCGTTCGACCACGTACTCGCCCTCGCCCGTCGTCTGTCGCTCCGCCGGCGGGACCACGTCGTGATGGCCGACGAGCGCGACCGTCTCCGCGTCGGGGTCGGTTCCGGGCCCGCTCCCGTCGCTCCCGTCGGTCCGCCTGTACGCGATCACGTTGCCGACGGCGTCGCGCTCGACGTCGGCGTCGGTCTCCGCCCGGAGCCACTCCTCGATGGCGTCGCCGGCGGCGGTCTCGTCCTCGTGAGAGGGGATCGAGACCAGCCGTTCGGTCAGGTCCGCGAGTTCGCTCATACGGATTCGTCGGGAGTCGAGTACTTAAATACGGTCGGGAGGATTCGGCGAACCGTTCACGGATCGATGAGTTCCGTTCCGGTGCGGTCGGTGCGGGCCACTCATGTCGTAACGCTACTGAACGCCTCGTCCAGAATCGGAGTAATAACTACGAATCCGATGAAGATCGCGATAACGTAGGCGATGAACTCGACACCGATCGTGACTGGGTCCGCAATACCGCCAGTATAGGCGTTATAGAGCGTGAATATGACCGCAGCAACTACGGCGTTCGGAAGGTGATCGTGAATCAACGTTCGTAGATTCATAAACGAGATCGTTCAGCGAATCTTCAAATCCGTATCGGTTAGGACGTGGTCGTCCGAGACGGCTCACGCCGGTACGATCCGGTCACGTCGTGAACAGTTCGGTGTCCTCGGGGACCGCGAACAGTCCCATCCTGACGCCGGCGTCGAGCCAGCCGTAGCCGTACGAGTAGGACGCGAGCGCGTTGACCGGGTCGTCGTCCGCGCGGAAGTGCCGGCCGTCCGCCAGATACGACTCCGCCATCTCGACGATCTCCGCGGCCGCGACGCCGAGCGGGGTCTCCGCCGGCGGCCGCGGCTCCGCGACGTCGAGCGCGTCGGCGAGCATTCGCTCGTATCGGTCCGTCTTCTCCGCGAGGTCGGCGGGCATACCCTCCCGTCCGCGGGGACGACCAAAAGTCATCGTCACTCGTCGCGGTCGTCGAGTCGGACACGGTCGTTCGTCGAGCCGGGCACGACCGCGGTCGTCGGTCGGGCGGCGGAGCCACGCGAGCGACGCGAGGGTATAGGGATCTCCGGCGAGTAGCCGCTCGCATGTCGGAACCCGACGGCGTCAGGTGGGAGTACGAGACGCTCCGCCCGCCCCGCGACGACACGCGAAAGGAGGCGACGGACCCGGAGGCGGAGCTGAACGAGCTGGGGGCCGAGGGATGGGAGCTCGTGACGACGATCGACTACGAGGGCGGCGGGAGCAAGTTCCTCGTGTTCAAACGGCCGGTCGGGTCGGGCGACGGGGCATGACCGGCGGACCCTCCCGCCCGGCGCGCTGGTTCCTGGTGGACGCGAACCGGCTGCTCGTCGCCGGCGTCTCGACGCTCGCCGTGTTCGTCGCGTTCGTGGCGGTCGCCTCCGGGGTCTCGCCGTCGTTCGTCACGCAGGTCGAGTCGGGCGACCCGATCGAGACGATGTTCGGGACGATGATCACGGTCGTCGTGACCGGCACGACCCTCGTCGTCACGATCGGCCAGCTCGTGCTCACCCAGGAGAACGGGCCGCTCGGCGACCAGCGCGACCGCATGAGCAACTCGATGGACGTCCGGGAGTTCACCGCGGAGCTGACCGGCTCGCCGGCCGCGACCGACCCGGCAGCCTTCCTCGACGACCTCGTCCGGACCGCCGCCGACCGGGCGGAACGGCTGCGGGAGTCCGTCTCCGAGGGCGGGGACGCGTCGCTCGCGTCCGACGTCGAGGGGCTCGCCGAGGACGTCGGCCGGAACGCCGACGCCGTGAGCCAGCGGCTCGACGGGGCGCGGTTCGGGTCCTTTTCGGTCGTCTCCGCCGCGCTCGGGTTCGAGTACGGCCGGCTGCTCGGCCGGGCCGAGGGCGTGTCGTCGACGCACGCGACGGCGCTCTCCGAGTCCGACCGGGAACTCCTCGAGGAGCTCCGGGGGGCGCTGTCGCTCTTCGGGCCCGCCCGCGAGCACGTGAAGACGCTCTACTTCCAGTGGGCGCTCATCGAGCTCTCCCAGCTGATCCTCTACGCGGCGGTGCCCGCGCTGGTCGTCGCGGGCGTCACGCTCGCGGTCGTCGACGCCGCCGCGGTGTCCGGATCGACGCTCGGGATCACCCACCTCGTGCTCGTCGTCGGTGCGGCGTTCGCGGTGACGGTCCTGCCGTTCATGCTGTTCGTCTCCTACGTCCTCCGGATCCTGACGGTCGCGAAGCGGACGCTCGCCATCGAGCCGCTGGTGTTGCGGGGGGAGTGATCCGGGGGTCGCCGCCCGCTCCGGCCGATCGTCCGTCCGTTGCCGACGTGAAAGCCGACGTTTTATGTTCCGGCTTATCGATTCCTCTCGCATGAGCATCGGGAAGATCCTCAGCGGGGAAGAACTCACCATGCGACGCGCGGGGATCATCATGGTCGGCTGGATCGCGTTCGTCTGTATCGTCTCGGTTCTGCTCCTCCTCTTTACGGCCTTCCGGATCTGAAACGCGGCGCCATCCGCGTCCGACCCCGTACCGACGGGACCGTCTCCGTGGGCGGCGAGTCGCCCGAGTCGCCCCTGGTCGCGTTCCGCATCGACCCCGATGCGCCAGTCACCCGCCGGAGAGACATCGGTCGGTAACGCCACGGAGCGGTACGGTTTTATCGATCCGCCGGTTCGACCGACCATGGATACGGGCGCCATCCGTTCCGTCCTCACGGGGTCGAAGCTCAGGGTCGCGCTCCTCGGGGTACTGGTCGTCGTCGGGAGCGTCGGCGGGGCGTTCGCGCTCGGGATCCTCGGAACGCCGAGCGTCGCGGCCGTCGACAACTCCTTCGGCGAGGTGACCGAGGAGACGACGACCGTCGAGACGGACCTCGTCGTCTCCAACCCGAACCCGATCGGGATCGGACTGGACGGCGTGGCCGTGACCTACACCGTCTCGATGAACGCGATCGAGATGGCACGCGGCGGGCGCGAGGGGCTCCGGATCGGAACCGGAAACACCACGCTCGGGCTCGACACGCGAATGCGAAACGACGCGATCCCGCCGTGGTGGACCAGCCACGTCCGCAACGGCGAGCGAACGACGGTCGCCATCGACGCGACCGTCACCTCGGACCGCCTCGGGCGGGGCGTCGGGTTCACCCGAACGCGCGAGATCGAGACGGACCTCCTCTCCGCGTTCAACTCCGAGGAGACGCGGCCGGTGAACGCCGACAGCGTCCTCGTCGACGACCCGGCGTTGTACGTCAACGAGACGCGCGGGCAGTGGGGAGCGGTCTCCGAGGCCGAGACGCCGATCGAGATGGCGTTCGTGGTCTACAACCCCAACCTCCAGCCGTACGCGGTCTCCGAGATCGGTTACGACGTCACGATGAACGGCGTCGAGATGGCGTCGGGCCGGACGGACGAGGGGTACGTGATCCCCTCGCGGAGCTCCGAGACCGTCGAGTTCACGACGGGGCTCGACAACGAGCGGCTCGACGAGTGGTGGGTCACCCACCTCGACCCGGCAGTCAACGGACACCAGGTCAGCGACCTCCGGATCGAGTTCTACGCCGTGATCGAGTTCCCCTCCGGCGAGGAGGTCACCGTCCCGCTGGACCGGTTCACCTACGAGGAGACGATCGAGACCGACGTCTTCGGCGAGGGCGAGGACGTCCGCGACTCCGCGAACGGAACCGACGGGGAGGCCGGACCCGACGGCGACGACGCCGGCTCTACCGACGGGTCTCCGGACGGCGGCAGCCAGACCGACGACTCCACCGACGACACCACGGGCGGCACGACCGACGACACCACGGGCGGCGGGGCTGACGGCAGCACGACCGACGGATCAGCCGACGACGGAAACGAGACGGGATCCGACGACGGCGTTCTCCCGCTCTGAGCATCGGCGCGGGGTCGGCTCACGCGTCGTCGTTCCCGCGTACCAGGAGGGTCGCGACGCCGAAGGCGAGCCCGCCGAACGTCCCCGTGACGACCGCGTCAGTCGGCCGTCCGCCGGCGACCGTGAACTCGACGACGCCCGCGACGACGATCCAGACGGCGACCGTCGAGAGGAGGTACCACGCCGGGGTCGTCCGGCCGGGATCGATCGAGGGCCTCATCCGGAGAACTCCGCTTCGCTCACTCGGACGACCAGCGTCTCCTCGACGTCGCGGAGGTCGTACTCGGGGGTCTCGCCCTGCGTCCGCCGGACGAAGAGCGGCTCGACCGGTTCCTCGTCGACGAGCCCGAACACCTTCAGCCGCTGGTCGGTCTCCTCGGGCGGGACCTCGCCGTCGCGCACCTCGCGTGCGAGGTCACGGGAGAGCCACTCGGTCCGGGAGACGGACGGCTCCAGGACGATCGCCTCGGCGACGAACCGGACCAGGTACCAGTCGAGGTCGTTCAGAAGCGACACCGCCGCGCCGAGACTCACGGTGTCGACGGCGACGCTGTTCGCGAACGGCTCGGCGATCTCGTAGGTCGCGAGCGCCTCCCGTGCGGTCTCCCGTGAGAGGAGTTCGTAGCTCAGGTTCACGTCGGATCCGCCGAGGAGACACACCCGCGTCACGTCCGTGAACTCGGGAGCGGGTCCCAAATCGGTTGTGGTCGGCGGGGGAAACGATTTAGGCCTCTCCGCGGATTCCTGGATCGTGGTCTCCCCATCCAGTCGGGCCCGACCGCAACACGCCGTCTACGCCCTCGGGGCGTCCTGTCTCGGGCTCGGGCTCGTTCACCTCCTCACCGAAGGCGAGGGGTTCGGGACGGTCCTCGAGAGCTTCGTGATCGGGTCGATCGCCGCGTTCGTTCTGCTCACCGCCCACCGGTTTCCGGACCGACAGATCTCCGAGGCCGGTCGGTGGCGGGCGGTGCGGTTGGGGTTCGGCGTGACCGCGGCGTTCACGCTGTTGGCGTTCGCGATCTGGACGATCTGGGCCATCGAGGGAGATCCGACCGAACTCTCGTTTCTGGTCTCGTTCGCGGCCACCCTCGGGGCGATGGTCGGCGTTCGCGGCGGCCTCTACGCGGTCGAGGCCGAAGAGCGGCTCGCGGAGGCGCGGGACCTGAGCAAGCTCCTGACGATCAATCAGCGCGTCCTCCGACACAACCTCCGCAACGAGCTCTCCGTCGCGCTGGGATACCTGGACAACGTCGCGTCCGCCGACCGCTCGGCGGACACGAGCGAGGACGTCCGGGTCATCCGGGAACACCTCGAACGGCTGCTCGAGACCACCGACCGAACGCGGGAGGTCGTGGCGATCTGGAACGCCGACGGAACGACCGACCACCGGCTCACGTCGGTGGTCGACGACCGGATCGATCGGGTTCGCGGGACGCGTCCCGACGCCGAGATCGCGACGCGGTTCGAGGCCGACCCTCGCGTTCGGGCGCACCCGGCCCTCCCGACGGCCGTCGAGGAGGCGCTGTCGAACGCGGTCGAGCACACGCCGCCCGACGCGTCGATCACCGTCACCGTCCGGACGACTCCGGACGAGGAGGCGATCCTGGAGGTCGCCGATACCGGGGAGGGCATCCCGAAGTACGACGTCGACGCGATCGAGGGCCCGGCCGAGACGCCGCTCGTTCACACCCAGGGGCTCGGCCTCTGGATCCTCTACTGGACGCTCGAGACGTCGAACGGGACGCTCGAACTGGCCGAGAACGAGCCGCAGGGGACGGTCGTCAGAATGCGGTTCCCGACGGCGCGGTAGGAGCGGACGGGCGACGAGAGCGCGCGGTCCGCGACCGCAGAACGCGCGGTCCGCGGCCTCAGAACGTGGAGACGTCGCCGTCGATGACCCGGCGGGTGACGCCGGTCACGTCCGCCAGCTCGTCGTCGACGATGGCGACAACCTCCTCCTCGATCGCCGACAGCTCGACGCCCTCCTCCGTGACGATCTGCGCGTCGGCGACGTGCGGCTCGTCGATCGGGCGACCGATCTGCGAGAGCAGCCGGACCTGGAGGTCGCGGATCCCGTCGACCTCGTCGGTGACCGTCTCCGCGACGTGCGTCGACAGCAGGTTGTAGATCTTCCCGATGTGGTTGACGGGGTTCTTCCCGGAGGTGGCCTCCATCGACATCGGGCGGTTGGGCGTGATGAGGCCGTTGGCGCGGTTCCCGCGACCGACGGAGCCGTCGTCGCCCTGCTCCGCCGACGTGCCCGTGACGGTGAGGTAGATGGAGCCCTCCTCGTAGTCGTCGGCCGTGTTGACGTCGACGTGGACCTCCCGGTCCGTGTGGGACTCGGCGAGGTCGGTCACGAACTCGCGGACGCCGTTCACGGCGTCGTCGTACTCCTCGAGGTCCGCGACGTGGGCGTCGACCATCGCGGCCGCGACCGTGATGTCGATTCGGTCGCCCTCGCGTTTGCCCATCACCTTCACGTCGGGGCCGAGCTCGGGGTGGTCGGCGTAGTAGGTCGTGTTGAGCTCGCGTTCGGTCTCGTGGACGATCGTCTCCGTCTCGGTCAGCGGCGCGTGGCCGACGCCGAAGGAGGTGTCGTTGGCCATCGGGACCTCCTGGGTCTCCTCGCCGAAGACGTCCTGGAGGTCGCCGGAGCCCTCGCCGAGCCTGACGTCGACGATCACGTCCGTCCCGTACTCGAGCTCCGGGAGGGCCTCCTCGAGGTACTCGCGGGCGGCCGCGAGCGCGGTGGAGTCGACCGGGAGCTGCCGGCCCTCGTACTCCTTCGTGGCGCGGCCGACGATGAGGACGTAGATCGGCTCGATCACCTCGCCGCCGCCGAACGCCGGGGCGGCGCGACCCGCGACGAGCTGGGTCTCGTCGGTGTTGTAGTGGAGGACCTTGCCGACGCGGTCGAGGTAGAGCTGCGAGAGCGCGCGAGAGACCGACTCCGCGAGCCCGTCACAGATCGAGTCGGGGTGTCCGATACCCTTCCGCTCGACGATCTCGACCTCCTGATCCTCGACCGCCCGTCGGTCGAGGCGGCTGACTTGGATGTTCCGGCTCATGCTGGTACCGTCGTCTCCCGGCGGCAGTATAACTTGCGGAAACCACTTCAGATAGAATAATGCCCGATGGTAATCGATGCCGCACCGGGTCCCGGCGATCCGTTATCGGACCGCCTCGTAGGCGTCCGCCATGACCCCGATCGCCTCGCGGAGGTCCTCCTCGTCGGTCGCATAGGAGATGCGCGCGTGGCCCCGTCCGCCCTCCCCGAACGCCTCGCCGGGGACGACGATCACGTCGCGCTCGAGACACGCCTCGACGAACCCCTCGGGCACCTCCGGCATCGCGTAGAACGCGCCCTGCGGGGTCGAGCACTCGATGCCGGCGTCGGCGAAGCCGTCGAGGAGAATATCTCGGCGGCGCTCGAAGGAGTCCGTCATCTCCGCGACCACGTCGCGGTCGCCGCGCAGCGCCGCCTCCGCGGCGTACTGGGCGGGGGCCGACGCGCACGCCTGCGCGTACTGGTGGACGCGGAGCATGCGGTCGATCCGGTCCGCGGAGGCGTACACCCACCCGAGCCGCCAGCCGGTCATCGAGAACAGCTTCGAGGCGGAGTTCACGACGACGACGCTGTCGGTCTCGGCGAACTCCATCGGCGAGACGTGTTCGCCGTCGAAGACGGTGTACTCGTACACCTCGTCGGAGAGACAGCACACGTCGTGTTCGTCGGCGATCCGTGCGAACTCCCGGACGTCGGCCTCCGAGGAGACCGCCCCCGTCGGGTTGCCGGGCGAGTTGACGACGAACGCCGCGGTGTCGTCCGTGATCGCGGCCTCGATCGCGGCGGGGTCGATGGTGAGGTCCTCGCGGAGCGGGACCGGGACGGGCTCGCCGCCCGCCAGCTTCGTCAACGCGTCGTAGGAGACGAAGCCGGGGTCGGGGATTATCACCTCGTCGCCGGCGCTCACGTGTGCCTCGAGGGCGACGTGGAGCGCCTCGCTGCCGCCCGCGGTGGCGATCACGTTCGCCGGGTCGAGGTCGATCCCCTGGTCGGCGCGGTGTTTCTCGGCTATCGCCTCTCGGAGCGGGGCGATCCCCTTGTTCCCGGTGTAGGCGTCGGCCCTCCCCGCCTCGATGGCGTCGACGGCCGCCTGCCGGGCGTGTTCCGGCGTCGGGAAGTCCGGCTGGCCGATCCCGAGGTTGATCGCGTCCTCGCCGGCCGCCTCGAACACCTCGCGGATCCCGCTCACCGCGATCCGCTCGACCCTGTCGGAGAATGTCGGCATGGCGTATCGAGGTCCCCGCCCGGAGTTAGTTCTTGCCACGTCGCCCGCGGCGGTCGGTCGAGTCCCGTCGGAGCCGCCCCCATCCGCCACCGACCGTCCGTCACCGACCACCGACAGTTCCTTGCCGTCCGGTCGTGATGGCGTCCCATGGACACGCTCGTCACCGACACGCTGCTCGTCACCATGGACCCGGACGTCCCCGGCGCGACGGGCGACCTCGGGATCGTCGACGACGGCGCGGTCGGCTGGACCGACGGCGAACTGACCTACGTGGGCCCCGCCGACGGCGTCGACACCGGGGACGCGGACCGAACCCTCGACGGGGACGGCTGTCTCACGCTTCCGGGGCTCGTGAACGCCCACGTCCACGGCCACCACACCGTGTTGCGGGGGGCCGCCCAGGACGTCCCGGAGATCGAGTGGATGACCCGCTCGTTGGGGCCGATATCCGCGCACGCGACGCCCGAGGACGGGATCGTCGGCGCGAAGCTCACCGCGATCGAGGCGCTCGCCTCCGGCACGACGACGGTCGGCGAGTACGCCAGCGACGTCGGGGAGCTCGTGAGCGAGGTGTACCGCCCCCTGGGGCTCCGGGTCGTCGCCACCGAGATGATAAACGAGGTTCCCGAGGACCGCTCCGACGTCGGCCCGGACGAGCCGTACCCCTTCGACCGCGACGGCGGCGAGGCCGGCCTCGCGCGCGCCGAAGCCCTCGTCGCCGAGTTCGACGACGACCCGCTCGTCGAGCCGGCGTACGGCCCGCAGGCGCTGGACATGATCTCGCTCGACCTCCTCGAGACGATCACCGGGCGGGCCCGCGAGGAGGACCGAACCGTCCACATGCACGTCGCGCAGGGCGACCGGGAGCGCAGACAGATCGCCGCCCGCTACGGCGAGGGCGAGACCACCGTCGGCGTCCTCGACCGCGAGGGCCTGCTCGGCGACCACCTGCTCGCGGCGCACCTCCACGGCGCGACGCCGGCGGAACGCGCCCGGCTCGCCGACGCCGACGTCCGGATGGTGGGGTGTCCCTCCTCCATCACCGCGATCGACGGGGTCGTCCCGCCGGTGGTCGAGTACCTCGACCACGGCGGCGTCGTGGGGATCGGCACCGACCAGGCGCCCGGCCCCGGCGGCCACGACGCGCTCCGCGAGGCGCGCACGACGGCGATGCTCGCGAAGGCCGACCGGACCGATCCCACCGCGCTCGACGCCAGCGGCGTCCTCGAGCTGCTGACGGTCGGCGGCGCCCGCGCGCTCGGCATCGCCGACCGTGCGGGGTCGCTCTCGCCCGGCAAGCGCGCGGACGTGGTGGTCTGTGACCTGGAACGGCCCGCCATCGCGCCGACCGTCTCGGAGCCGTTCCACACCGCGATCCCGAACCTCGTGTACGGCGGCGGGAGCGACGTCGTCCGGGACGTGTTCGTGGACGGCGTCCAGCTCGTCTCCGCGGGCGGGATCGTGGGCGTCGACGTCGACGCGGTCGTCACGGAGGCGGCCGAGCGCGCCGAACGGGTCTTCGCCGACGCCGAGGACGACTGGCGCGCGGCCGGCTCCGCGCTCGTCGACGCCGTCGACGAGGGGCGGCTCTAGGGCTCGAGGCGTCCGGGGTCTCCGGGCGTCGCCGGCTACCGCCGCCTGTCCCACACCGGCCGGTCGTCGATCCGTCTCCCCCCGACGCCGGCGCGACCGGGGTCGGCCGCCTCGAACAGTTCGCGGAGGGCCGGCAGGAAGCGCCCGGCGTCGACGCGATAGAGCGTCTCGTCGACGGCACGGAGCCGGTAGTTCGGCCTGCCGACCCCCATCGGAACCTTGATCGACTCGACCAGCCCGCGCTCCTCGAGCGCGCGCCGCGCCGCCGAGAAGGTCTGTTTCGGCGCGATCCCGACGTCGTCGGCCCACTCGCGCACGTCGGCGAAGAGGTGGTCGTGCCGGGCCGCCAGCGCGACGAGCAGCGTTCGGTCGTCGAACGCCCCGGACCGGTCGAGCGGCGCCGGACCCGTGCCGAGCGTCGAGAGGACGGTCGCCAGGTCGTCGGCGAACCGGTCGTCGAGCGTCCCGCGGGCCGCGGAGAGCAGCCGCGTTCGCGAGGGCATCCGGATCGTCGCCGTATCGGCCGCCTCGAACCGCGCGTCGACGGCCTCCGCCGCGGCGGGGGCGCGGTCCGGGTCCGCGTCGGTCAGGAGCGTCCGGTCGTCCGCCGGCCCCACGACGGCGTCGACCCGGCCGTCGCTCGCGAACAGCGTCCGGCTCGACCGGCCACCGGTGCCGGCACGCAGCGCGACCGTTCCCTGCGCGCGGGCCTCGGCCGCGGCGCTCCCGAGCACGAACGCGCGGCCGAGGTCGTCGACGACCGTCGGCGGGCACGCCGCCCGCCAGCGGCCGCCCCCGCGAGCGCGACGCGTCGAGAGCAGCGCGGCGAGGAGGTCGGTACCGACGCCGACGGCGACCACGTCGTCCCGCCCGGCGAGCGCCGCCTCGACGTCGGCAGCGAGGGACATACCCGTTCTGACGGTCGCGGCGGAAAGAAGGTTCCCCCGGCCGCGGGGTCGACGCGCACGAGCCGGGAGCGGCAGCCGATCAGGGCGCTCTGGCGATCACGAGGTAGCCGGTGTGGCCGACGCCGCGGGTGGAGGGTCTGGAGCCGCGGTCGGAGAAGTCCATCTCGCGCTGGATCGTCTCCAGCGTCTCGATCCCCGCGAGCCCGGCCTCGCGCGCGGCCGTCACGGCCTCGCGGGTCCCCTCGACGAACGGCGAGTAGACGGCGAGGAAGCCGCCGGAGACGAGCAGGTCGGGAGCGCGGGAGACGATCGCCGGCGCGTCGCCGGTGTCGAGGGTGATCACGTCGAAGGGGTCGACGGGTCGGGGATCCTCGTCGCCGTCCCCGTCCTCGTCGCCTCCGCCGACGAGCGCGTCGACCTCCTCGGCGAGGTCGCCGGTCCGGACCTCGACGCGGTCCTCGACGCCCGCGACGCGCATGTTCTCGCGCGCCACGTCTGCGAACGCCGGATCGACCTCGTAGGTGGTCACGTCGGCGCCGACCCGGCCGAGATGCGCCGCGAGGATGCCGGTCCCGGTGCCGGCGTCGAGGACGCGGTCGCCCGCGGCGACGCCGGTCAGCCCCAGCACGAGCCCCACGTCGCGGGGCATCATCGGCGCGCCGGTGCGCTCGAGGTGGTCGAACAGGTCGGGGCCGCGAAGCTCGCGAACCTCGAAGGGGGTGCCGAGGTGGCTCTCGACCGTGTCGCCGGCGGCGACGTCCTCGGGAACCTCGAGGACGCCGAGGTCGGTGCCGAACTCCTCGCCGGGCTCGAGGAGGTACTCACGGTCCTCGTGAACCAGGAGGTACGCGGCGTCGGTCACTCGAGCTCGGCGATCGCGGCGGCGAGGTCGCCGTCGTGTGCCTCCAGGCTCTCGCGGGCGAGCGACTCGGGGACGCCCGCGCGCTCCGCGACGAGCGCCACGTCGTCGGCGGGGATCCCGCCGGTTTCGGCCTCCTCGTCGGCGTCGGCGGCCTCGACCGCTCCCGCGCTGCCCGCCCCCGCGTCGGCGACCTCGTCCGGATCGCCGACGATCTGGTAGGTCTGCTGGCCCTGCGCGTCCATGCGGGTGACCTGCGGGTCCTCGAAGACGAGGTCGCCGTCGGCCGTCTCCACGACGACCCGCTCGGCGTCGAGCTCCTCGACGTCGATCCCCATCTGTTTCATCATCTGTTTCATCTTTCGCGGGTTCATGCCGCCTCCTCCGAACATGTCGCGGAGTTCGGCCGGGCGGCACAAAAAGGGTGACGAAGGGTTGCGGGACCGTGGTCGTCCCGCTCCCCCCGCTCGCCTGCCTCGTCACGGAGTTTGATACGCCTCCGGGTACAGGGAGTCGTATGTACCTCGCGGACCACACCTGGCCGGAACTTGGCGATCGACTCGAGGACGCCTCCACCGCGATCGTGCCGCTCGGATCGACCGAACAGCACGGGCCGCACCTCCCCCTGGCGACCGACCACCTGATCGCCGAAGGGCTCGCGCGCGCCGCCGCCGAGGAGACCGGCCTCCCTCGAACGCCCACCGTCGACGTCGGCGTCAGCCCGCACCACCGCCAGTTCCCCGGCACGCTCTGGGTCGACCCTCCGGAGTTCCGCGACTACGTGGAGAGTCTCACCCGCAACCTCGCGTACCACGGGATCGACCGCGTCGTCTACGTCAACGCCCACGGCGGCAACGTCGACCACCTCCGGGAGGTCGGCCGCCGGCTCCACCAGGACGGGGCGATGTACGCGATCGAGTGGATGTGGGACGAGTCGATCCCGGAGCTCGTCGACGACCTGTTCGCGCAGAACGGTCCCCACGCCGGCCCCAAGGAGACCGCGATGATCACCCACCTCGCGCCCGACCTCGTCCATCCCGAGGAGTTCGAGGCCGCCCGCGACGGCGGTCTCACGGACATCGAGGACTCGGAGACGATGGTCCACGGCGCGCGAACCTTCTACGACGCGGTCGACAACTCCGCGAACGGCGCGTTCGGCGACCCGACCGACGTCACGCCGGAGAAGGCCGAGCGGCTGTTCGAGGCCGCCGCCGACCAGTTGGTCCAACTCCTGGAGTGGCTCGACGCCCGCGAACTCGAGACGCTGATGCCCGAGCCGCGGGTGAAGTGAGCGGTCGAGGACGCGTTTGGTCAGTACAGCCACCATTTTCATCGTCGGGTGCCCTCGCTCACTGCGTTCGCTTCGGGAACCGCTCCTCGAAAAACCTGGAGGGAAAAAGCCGACTCCGCCGTCTTCGACGGCTCCGTCGGTGAACCGCTCGCTTCGCTCGCGGATGCTCACTCCAGCCGAAGGAGTGAGCGATCGCCGGAGCGGTGGCGCGCCTCCGAGCGAGCCATCGGCTCGCGAGGAGCCCGCGAGGGACGCGGCGAGTGGTGAAACCACGAGCCGCGAGGCCGGGGAGGTGTGAGGTGCGGTTGTGGGACGGTTGGGCGGGACTCAAAGGGGCAGCCGCGAGGACGAAGCACGGCGACGCAAGGACCGCAAGGAGTGAGCAGAGCGAACGACTGAGGACCACAGCGAGCCGCGCGAGTCCTCGCGGCTGGGGCTTTGGAAATCGTCACCGCGCCAGCAACGATCGCGTTTCTATCAGAGTAAGATTACATGTAACATCCGTTCTGTTAGCACTCGAAATATAACGGCGATTTCAGCCGACTACACGCCTAAAAATCGGGCGAAACGAACGAAGAGAAGTGAAACCCGCATATCACCGCGAGAGCGGCATCGAGAGCCGATAGGCCGCCCACAGCTGGGCGACGGTCACGACCGCGAACGCCGCGAGCGCGCCGCTCGTCCACAGCAGGGGATCGACCGCGCCGACGACCGGCGCGCCGAGCTGGGCCGCGAGTACGACACACAGCGTCACGATCCCGAGCAGCTGGTACAGCTCCGTCCAGGTGAACCCGTAGCCGGTCACGACGGTCATGTACCGTTCCACGTCGCGTGCGCCCCGGCACGCGCGCACCTCCTTGCGCGTGCGGTCGTACTCGACGACGCCGAGCTCGTGGAGTCGCGGCAGGTGCGTCTGGTGGAGGGAGGCGTACACGCTCTCGCGCACGCAGCGCGGCGCGGGCGACTCGCCCGTCTCGTCGGCGGCGATCGCCTCCGAGAGATCCCTCACCGAGACGGCCCCGCCGCGCGTCCGAAGCTCCCGCAGCGCGTTCTTTCGGCGGCTGTTCGAGAGCACGTCGTGAATGACGTTCTCCGGGAGCGAGTCGGATCGGATCTGGAGTGGAATGGGAAACACCTCGTCTGCGTACGTGGAGGGCGGATGGGGGCATATGTATGCGCACCGTACTGCCGTGACGCTCGTTAGCATTCGAAGCCCGATCGCGGGGCGAACCCACGGTAGGCGGTGCCACGGGATCCGGTAGGGAGTCACAGACAGGGCGGTAGGGAGCCACGTGGGGGGCGGTAGGCACCGCCACGCGGCCGGTATGGCCCGCCATCCGCCCTTTCCGGGCGACCCTTCGAGATCGCCCGAAACCGCCGAATTCGGTCGAACGAGCGGTTAGTTCGGTCGATGACGTGGTTCGTCGCGCCGATGGGACCGTTAGGATCCGACGTGTCGAGTCGTAACTATGCCCCCTTCCGCTAAGGGAGGGGTACTGGCCGAAGACGCCAGGGATGATCACATGGACGACACCAACAACTTCGGACTCTCGCGGCGACAGATGCTCGGCGGACTCGGCATGATCGGCGTGGCCTCCGCGGGTGCGGGACTCGGAACGACGGCGTACTTCAGCGACGAGGAGGGATTCACCGGCAACCGGCTCGAGGCCGGGACGCTCGACCTCCTGGTGGACTACGAGGCCTCCTACGACAGCGACGGCGCGGTCGAGAACATGGCCGACGTGGCGATGGGGACGCAGGACGGCGAGCCCGCGGGCATGTTCTATGACCTCGACGACGTGAAGCCCGGCGACTCCGGCCACGTGGAGTTCTGCTTCCGGATCGTGGACAACCCCTCCTACATGTGGGCGTGTGCCGACCTCTCACAGACCGAGAACGGCATGAACGAACCCGAGATGGCCGTCGACGACACGTCCGACCTGGGCGAGCTCGGCGACGCCATCGACGCGCGGCTCGTCTACTGCGAGCGCGACGACGGCGAACTGATCGAGGGCGCGGAGATCGTCTCCGGCTCGCTGGTGGACGTCATCGCGGCCGTCACCGGCGGCGTACCCCTCGACGGCGAGGGCATGCCCGGCATGGCGCCCGGCGACCAGGCGGAGTACGCCGACGTCGTCGAGCCCGACGAGGGCGAGGCGTACATCACCGGCCCGTGCGTGTGCCTGTTCTGGAACGTGCCGATCGAGGTGGGCAACGAGATCCAGTCCGACACGCTGACGATGGACTTCGAGTTCCACGCCATCCAGTCGCGCCACAACGACGGGATGTACAACCCGTGCGTTCCCAGCGTCACGACCCGGACCGGCGACGGCTTCGCCAAGCAGCAGGAGTTCGCCACCCAGCAGGAGACCTCCTTCGCCCGCGGCCGCTTCGGCGACAACAACGGCACCGCCGGCGCCTGGGAGGTCGCGGTCGGCCCCGACGTCGGGAGCGCCGACACCGCGAACTACGCGTGGACGCCCGGAAACACGGTTCCGTTCAGCTACGCCTACGACGGGAGCGGCACCGCCTCGTTCACGCTCGACGGCGTGACCGTCTCCAGCGCGATCCCCGCCCCCAGCGGGAAGCTCGCGATCACGACGAAGGCCGACGAGGCGACCGTCTCCGTCGCGAACCTCATGCTCGACCTGGACGGCACTGCCGTGACCCTCAGCGGTCCCGACGCCGTCTCCGCGACGAACGACGGCCCCGACCGCGAGGTCACCTACCTCGTGTTCGACACCGACGCCGCGGACGTCGCGAACGCGTTCACCGTCAGCGGCGACGTGACCGTCGACGTACAGGGCGACTACTCCGGCTCCGACGAGGGCGTCGCGTTCGACGTCAGCGTCGAATAAGCCCCGGATCGGCCGCGCGGCGTTCGTCCGGATGTCCGGGCGTTCGACCGCGACCACGACAGCCGACGGCCGGCTGTCCACCCACGTGGCGTACGACGGTTCGACTCCGTCGGTGGGAGTTTCCCTACGGGGAATGATACACAATGGACGACAAAACGATCGGACTCTCGCGACGCAAGATGCTCGTCGGCCTCGGGGCGATGGGCGTCGCCTCGGCGGGCGCGGGGCTCGGCACGACGGCGTACTTCAGCGACGAGGAGGGCTTCACCGGCAACCGGCTCGAGGCCGGGACCCTCGACCTCAAGCTCGACTACAAATCGACGTACCTCGGCGGCGCCGGCCGTCTGGACGACGTCAAGGCGATGGGCTACCCGGACGCCCAGGATCTCGGCGACGGGCGGTACCTGCTCGACCAGGCTCCCAGCCCCGCCGACATGCAGGAGTGGGAGGACCTCGTCCAGAGCGAGGAGTTCGACTTCTGTTCGCCCGAGGCGGACCAGTACCTCGTCAACGGCGACGGGATCCCGATCTTCACGCTCGACGACGTGAAGCCCGGCGACTCCGGCGAGGTGACGATCAGCATCCACATCTGTGACAACCCCGCATACCTCTACTTCTCGGGCGAACTCACCGAGAACGCGGAGAACGGCCAGACCGAGCCCGAGATGGAGGACGAGGGCGAGGACACCGACGGGATCGGCGAACTCGCCGACGCCATCGAGGTGTGCGTCTGGTACGACGAGGACTGTGACAACGTGTACGAGCCCACCGGCACGGGCCAGCAGAACGAACTGGAGGTCGCCCTCGTCAGCGACGTCTCCGGCTCGATGGGCGGCGCGCCGCTCTCGGCGCTGAAGACGGCCGCGACGAGCTTCGTGGACAACCTCTCCTCGCCGGACGAGGCCGCCGCGATCTCGTTCAGCGGCAGCGCGTCGACCGACCAGGAGCTGACCACGAACTACCAGCTCGTCCAGAACGCGATCAACAACTACACCGCGGGCGGCAGCACCTCGATCGCGGCCGGCATCAACGAGGGCGCGGACGAGCTCCTCAACGGCACCAACGCCACGCCCGGCGCGTCCAAGGTCATGATCCTGCTGAGCGACGGCAACTCCAGCGCGAGTGCCGCGACCAGCGCGGCGAACGCCGCGAAGAACGCGGGCATCCGCGTCTTCACGATCGCGCTCGGCAGCGCGAACACCTCGCTGCTCGAGAGCCTCGCCTCCAGCCCGGACGACGCCTTCATCGCGCCGGACCCGGCCGACCTCGACACCGTCTATGCCGAGATCGCCCAGATCGTCCTCGCGGGCGAACAGAAGATCATCTCCGGTTCGATGACCGAGGTCTTCGAGGCGCTCTCCGAGGGCGTCGCCCTCGACGGCAACCGCCAGGAGGCGGGTCGGCAGCCGTACCCCGGCGCGACGACCCAGTGTATCGGCTTCGAGTGGACGCTCCCCGCGGAGGTCGAAAACGAGATCCAGGGCGACTCGGTCTCCTTCGACATCGGCCTCTACGCCGAGCAGTTCCGCCACAACGACAGCCCGGACGTCTCGATCGACGGGACGAACGTGACCAGCAACAGCACCAACGCGTCGAATTAACCTCTTCGACACGCGCGAGCGGGGCGCCCGCTCATTCCCCGAACGACCCGCTCGTTCGGTTCCCGGTCCGGCACCCTTCGGGGCGGCCGACACGGTGGTTCGCGACCGCCGACGGGAGTTCCCCACCGGGGATACGATACCAATGAACGACGATACCATCGGACTGTCGCGGCGCAAGATGCTGTTCGGACTCGGCGCGGTCGGCGTGGCCTCCGCGGGCGCGGGGCTGGGAACGACGGCGTACTTCAGCGACGAGGAGGGCTTCACCGGCAACCGGCTCGAGGCCGGGACCCTCGACCTCCTCGTCCACGTGGACTACTCGGAGGACCAGGGAAGCTACGCGCAGTACTCCACGCCGTCCGGAACCTTCATCGACGGCAACGTCGTCGGCGGCGGCGACGGCGACCCCCTCAGCATTCAGGTCTCCGACCTGAAGCCCGGCGACTCCGGCGAGGGCGAGTTCTGCTTCTCGATCGTCGACAACCCCGCCTACATGTGGATGTGCGGCGAATTGACGGCGAACGACGAGAACGGCCGGAACGAGCCCGAGACGGACGCGGACGCGACCGGCGGCGACCCCGGCGCGGGCATGGGCGAGCTCGCCGACGCGATGCGGGTGACGGTCTCGTACTGTACCGACGACGAGGAGGGCGAGTCCGTCATCGGCGACGAGATCGTCTCCGGCTCGCTGGCTGACGTGATGCTGGCGCTTCAGGCCGGCGTCCCGCTCTCCGGCGACGGCGACGCGGGCGCGCCCCTCGACGGACGCGACCCGTTCGAGGGCGTCACCGAGGCGTTCCTCGACGACGAACCGAACGTCGCGGAGCAGTGCGTCTGCTTCGAGTGGGAGGTCCCGACGGACGTCGGCAACGAGATCCAGAGCGACTCCGTCACCTTCGACTTCGAGTTCTACGCGGAACAGTCGCGGCACAACGACGGCACGAACAACCCCTGCGTCGACGAGGTCGTCGTCACGGCGTACGACAACGACTGGAAGGGCCAGACGCTGGCGAACCCGACCGACGGGAACGTCTACACCAGCGTCGCCTACGGCCAGAACCAGGTCGTCCTCGGTTTCACCTTCGTCGACGACGGCGACGGCGTGGACTTCCTCGACACCGCGGACTACTCCAGCACGAACCTCCCGGTCGCGGTCGACGCGGACGCCGACGGCACGCACGACTGGCAGCTCATCTGGCAGCCGAACGCGGGCTTCCCGGACGCCCCCTTCGGCTACGTGGAGAACGCAGGCGGCAGCTACGGCTCGGCTCAGTCGCTCCCGGCCGGCTTCTCCGCGCAGAAGGCCGGAAACACGATCCTGTTCGGCATCCCGCGCAGCGAGATCGCCTCGACCTTCCGCGTGCTCGCGTACGGCAGCACCGGCGGCGAGGGACCGATCGCGAAGGTCAACGCCGACCCCGCGCTCGGGCCGGACTTCTACGACAGCAGCAACGCGGCCGAGTTCAGCGAGTGACGCCGCCGGGGCGACGCGCCCCGTGGCGGTTCGTGTGACGCGCTGACGACCTCCCACGTCGGACCCACAAGGGCGGCCGACGACGACGGTTCGACTCCGTCAGTGGGACTTCCCTTCGGGGAATCACACTCATGTCAGACGAAAACAAAATCGACACCATCGGATTATCGCGGCGCAAGATGCTGGCGGGCCTCGGCGCGGTCGGCATCGCCTCCGCGGGCGCGGGCCTGGGAACGACGGCGTACTTCAGCGACGAGGAGGGGTTCGAGGGCAACACGCTCACCGCCGGGAACCTCGACCTGCTCGTCGACTGGCAACAGACGTACGACTTCGGCGAGGGCCACCAGTTCGTCAGCGCCCACCCCGACCACGACGGCGACGGCGAACAGTCCGTCGAGATCGACGGGGAAGTCCTCAGATACAGCGACTTCCCGGACGAGGAGGACGAGGACAGCAACGGCGCGAACATCCCGGACCTCGACTGTGCGGCCATCCCGCCGCTCTCGGAGGCGAACTTCAACGTCGACCCCGTCACGGGCGAGGAGATGGAGACGCTGGTCCAGCTCACCGACGTGAAGCCCGGCGACTCCGGCGAGATCACCTTCTCGCTCCACCTCTGTGACAACCCCGGCTACATCTGGATACAGGCGGACAACGTCAGCGACGAGGGCGGCGCCGGCACCGAGCCGGAACTCATCGTCGACCCGGACAACATGGGCGACCTCGGCGACGCCATCCGGGCGACGCTCTGGTACGACGAGGACTGCGACAACGTGTACGACGGCGCCGAGCCGGTCGACATCATGCTGACGCTGGACTTCTCCGGCTCCATGCTGTACAACCAGTACGGCGGCGTGGTCAGCAACGACACGATCCAGATCAACGGGGCCACCTACGGCGAGACGACGAAGATCGACCTCGTCGAGCTCGGGACCCGACAGTTCGTCGACTACCTCCAGTCGCAGGGGTCGGACGTTCAGGTCGGCGTGGCCTACTTCGACGGCGAAGGAAGCAACGACACCGAGCCGCGGACCGGCGTCCTCCAGCCGCTGACCGCCGACCTTTCGGTCGTCGACGGCGCGCTCTCGGGGCTCCGCCAGAAGCTCGCGAACCTCGTGACCGGCGGTCCCGGATCGACGCCGTTCGACGGCGACGGGAACCCGAACCCGTTCTCGAACGCGAGCGGCATCGCGACGGGTACCTACATCGGCGAGGGCGTCGACGACGCCCAGGACGAACTCGCCGCGAACGGACGCCCGAACGCCGAGAAGCGTAACATCGTCCTCTCGGACGGCGAGTCGTTCAACGGCACGGGAAGCACGCAGTTCTCCTCGCCGACCGCGGCCGCGGACGACGCGCGGGCGGCCTCGCCGGCCCCCGCCACGGACGTCTACACGATCAACGTCGACGGCAGCGCCAGCACGCTCCAGGCGATGGCCGGGCCGGCCGGCGGATCGGGCGGCGACTCGGCGTACTTCAACGACGTCGACGACCCGCTGAACATCCCCACGGTGTTCGGCAACCTCGCGGCCCAGACCGGCCAGGAGAAGATCATCATGGAGGACTCGCTCGGGAACGTCCTGGACGCGCTGGCCGACGGGAACGGCGTTCCCCTCGACGGCAACCGCGCGACGCCGTACGACGAGCTCGGCGACCCGGCCGACGACTCGAACCGGGACGCGTTCCGCGGCGACGGCGTGATGCACTGTGTCGCGCTCTCGTGGGAGCTGCCGTTCGAGGTCGGAAACGAGGTCCAGGGCGACACGCTCGGCTTCGATCTCGGGTTCTACACCGAACAGGAGCGACACAACGACGGCTCCGGGCCGACGCCCGCCTGAGCCGCCGACCTCCGCCGTTCGACCGACGCCGGGACGGCGGCGTACGCCGACGACCGCGGCCACGGTCCGACGTCGAACCGGGCCGCCGGAGGCCGGATAGGCACACCCTGCCGGTCGTTCAACGGCTCAATCAACGCGGTTCGGTGTCCGAACCGCTTGGGTAGGAGGCGCATACATACGTACCGAGACGGCGTTGAGACCACCGACGAACCGGCCGTCCGGAGCCGACCACGGGACACGAATGACGAAACGAGACACACACCTGACTCGGCGGCAAGCACTCGCGGGCATCGGAGCCGTGGGCTTCGCGGCCGCCGGGATGGCCGTCGGAACCCGGTCGACGGGCAGTTGGAACCAGTACACGAGCTACACGTACGCGCAGTCGAACGTTCCGACCAACCTGCTGGTCGGCTGGCGGAGCAGATACAACGGCGGGCTCGTCCGGGAGAGCCCGACGGACGAGGTCGCGGACGTCGACGAGATCGGCGCGCCGGTCCGCCTCATCGACCAGCGGAACGTCCTCCCGATGGACACGGGCTCGACGAGCGTCGGCCTCCGGATCGACGATCCGGGCGAGAACGTCCCGGACGGCGTCCGGGTGTGGATGAAGATCGATCCGGATATCGGAACCGATCCGGCGAGCCGGGCGCTCGCGGAACGGATCGAGGTCTCCGTCCACTACGACACCGGGTTCCTCGGCGTCGGCGGCTGTGCCGGCGCGGAGACCGTCGGGGAGAACCCGCCGCTCGGGAGCGGGATCTTCTCGGGGACCCTCGCGGAGCTCGACGGCGACGACCTGACCGAGGGGATCGAGGTCGATCCGGGGATCCTCGACAACGGCTGTCTGACCCCCGAGGAGACCCGCTGTCTCGCGTTCAACTGGGCGTTCCCGATCGGCGAGGGCGGCAACGCCGGAAAGGGCGGCTCCGTCGACTTCGACGTGTCGTTTTACGCAGTCGACTGCGCGTGGGACGGCAACCCCTTCGCGGCGCCGGTGCCGGACCGCGAGGACTCGGAGGGATCGGCTGACTCCACGACCTCGACGGGCTCGGAGGTGGCGGAATGACTGCCGACGGGAGCGGACGGCGGACCGACGCCCTCGCCGACCTCAGCCGCCGCCGGCTTCTCGCCGGACTCGGTGGACTGGGCGCGATCGGGGCCGCGAGCGGCGCGGGGACGTTCGCGTACCTCACGGACGACGAGCGGCTGCCGCGAAACCGGATCGGCGCCGGCGAGGTCGCACTCGACGTGTCGTGTTCCGACTCGAGCGGGAACGGCGGCTGTACCGTCTCGAACGGGCTCGTGAGCTACACGCCCGAGAACCCGATCGACCGCGGCGACTGGGGCGACGTCACGTTCGACGTCTCGGTCCGGACGAACCCGGCGCGCCTCTGGTTCGCGACGACCTGCCCGCCGACGCGGGACCCGCTCGGCGAGGAACTCGACGTGTCGCTCAGGGTCGGCGACGAGTGGGTGTTCCCGTCGGGATCGCTCTCGGAGCTCCGCCGCGAGTTCGCGGACGGGCTCCGGGTCGACGACCGCGACGGCGGCGCCTGTCTCGATCCCGAGGGAGACGCGCTCGAGATCGAGCTCGCCTGGGAGCTTCCGGCGGACGCGCCCGCCGATGCGGGCGGCGAGACGACCGCGTTCGAGTTCCGGCTCTACACCGAGCAGTGCCGGCACGTCTCCGAGGGCGACGCCGCGGGGTCGAACCCCTACGCGGGGATCGACTGTGACGAGCCGCGGGACGGGTGTCCGAACTGCGATTACGCCGGCAAGGTCGACGTCGACGAGCGGATAGTCCGCAGCGACGCCGGGGACGCGTCCACCTGGCTGGCGATCGACGAGGGTCCCCTCGCCGGCGACGCGTACCTCTTGGTCACCGACGTCGAGTACAAGGACGACGACGAGGAGGCCGTCGGCGTCCGCTTCGACCTCGTGGACGCGAACGGCGATCCGGCCGGGGAGCTCTGTGAGGTCCGGATCAAGGGCGGAAACGACACGGCGACGTACCCGATCGAACCGCCGAGCACCGACACGGGTGAGACGCTGTACGCGCCCGAGAACGACGGTGGAAACCCCGCCGGGATCAGCAACGTCCAGATTGACGTCTGCGTGGACGACGACGGCGGAAACGGCGATGACGACGATCCGGTCGACTGCGAGTGCGGCGGCAACGTCCGCTACCGCGACCTGACGTTCCGATACGACGGCGGATCCGACGCCGCGATCCGGGTCACCACCCAGCGGACGGGCGGCGGCGACGAGGTCGTGTTCGAGGAGGCGACGATCGCGTCCGGTGGAACGTTCACCGCCGACGGGAGCGACGTCTCGCAGACGTGGGCCAACGTCGGGACGAGCCTCGGACAGAACACGACGATCGAGATCGTCTCCGGCGGCGATTCCGGTGCCTCGGAGCGCGTCGAGGTCCACACCAGCTGCTCGGAGGTGCTCGCGATCGGGGATACGTTCGGCTCCGACGGATCGGGAGGAACGCTCTATGAACTCGTCGGCGGGACGTTCACCGACGAAAACGCGCTCTGCGGCTCGGAGGACCTACGATGAACTCACCTATCACACTCAAACGATCTGCCAACCTGCTCGGGATCGTCCTGCTGATCGCGGTCGTCGCGCCCTTCGTGGTGTACGCGGTGCCGGCGGTCGTCGGGGCGGAGTACAGCTTCGTCGTCCTGACGGCGAGCATGACGCCCGCGATCGCTCCCGGCGACGTGGTCGTCGTCGACGAACGCGATCCGGCGGCGATCGGCGAGGGCGACGTGATCACGTTCGTCCGCGGCGACAGCGAGGTCCCGGTGACCCACCGCGTGATCGACGTGACGGAATCGGGCGGGGAGGTGGCCTTCGAGACGAAGGGTGACGCCAACGAGGATCCGGACTCCGCGCTGGTGCCCGGATCGAACGTCCTCGGCGCGGTGGCGTTCTCGATCCCGTACATCGGGTACGTGATCCAGTTCACCGACTCCGCGACGGGCTTCACCCTGCTCGTCGTCCTGCCGTTCGCCCTGCTCGCGCTTTCGGAGATCTGGAGCCTCTACCGCTCACGAACCGGAGGCGGCGGGGCATCGACGGCGGTCGAGGCGGACGCGGCCGACGCCGACGCCGGAGCGACGGACGCGGAGACGGCGGCATCGACCGCCGCGGCCGCGACCGGATCCGTCGAGACCGAAGCCGTCGAAACCGAGTCCGATGCGGCCGACGAGCCGGGGTTCGTCGTGACGA
Source organism: Halorubrum halodurans (assembly GCF_002252985.1). Classification (GTDB taxonomy): domain Archaea; phylum Halobacteriota; class Halobacteria; order Halobacteriales; family Haloferacaceae; genus Halorubrum; species Halorubrum halodurans. Next base: position 54,962 of record NZ_NHPJ01000005.1, read on the forward strand.
ATCGCACGGTGGAGGGGGCCGTCGGCGTCCTCCTGGCGTTCGTCCCGTACGCGGCGTACACGGCGTACACGCTCCAGACCGCCCTGGCCATCGCGGTCGCGGTCGGCACCGGCATGACGCTCCTGATGGCGGTCGTCCTCCTCGTCACGGCCGGCGGGGACGACGGATCGGCCGACGCCGCGTCCCGATCCGCGGACGACGGGGACGACGGGAGCAACGACCGCGCTCCCGACGCCGACCGCGGCGCCGCCAGCGAGGACGGTGACGTCGGAGCGGGCGGCGATGGAGACGTCGGCGACGGCGCGGACCGCCTCGACGACCGCCCGGCCGACCGCGGCGACGACTCGAGCGGAACCGGCGACGGGAACCCGATGGGGCTCTTCGAGCGGCCGATGATAGCGCCCGCCGCGGACGGCGGGTCGGAGACGGTCGACGAGCGCGGCGAAACCGTCGACGGAGCCGTCGACGAGGCCGCCGACGAGGTGGGACGATGACCCGCCCCGCGTCGGTCGTGATGGTCGCCGTCCTCGTGCTGTTCGCGGGGTTCGGCAGCGGAGCCGGAACGCTCGCGGTGTTCTCGGACGAGGTCACCGTTCAGGGGAACTTCGCGAGCGTGGACTTCGGCGAACTCGAGTCCGAGGAGACCGGATCCGCGGACGCGAACGCGACCGGAGGGACGTCCCTGACGGGAACGAGCGAGGACGGGGGCGAAGGGGTCGGAGAGGGTGACGGAAAGGCCCCCGGACGGGGTAACGGGAAGGCCGTCGGCCAGAGCGGCGGGAACGCCGCCGACGGCAAGCAAACCGGACAGGGGACCGACGTCGGGGTGACCCGGACCGGCCCCGGCGGGGACGCTGAGACGCCCGCGACCGGCGGCGAGGCCGACGCCGACGGGGCCGACGACGAACCGTCGGGCGAGCCCGTCGCCGACCCGGACCCGA